>NZ_LIQT01000375.1 GCF_001418415.1 Streptomyces hirsutus | reverse complement strand
CCCTGAACCCTGAACCCTGAAGCCTGGACCCCGAGCCCTGGGCGTGTCTCCGGACGGGGCGTCCCCGGCTCAGCCGCGGTGGATGGTGATCGTCGTCCAGGCGCCCACGTGGACCCGGTCGCCGTCCTGGAGCGGGACCGGGACGAACGGCTGAATCGGTTCCTCCGAACCGTTGACCGTCGTGCCGTTCGTCGAGTTCTGGTCGACGACCGCCCAGCTGCCGTCCGGCTGCTGCACCAGCACCGCGTGCTGGTGCGAGACACCCGGGTCCTCCGGCGGCGTCGACAGGTCGATGTCGGGGGTGTCACCGGTGGAGTGGCGCCGACGGCCGATCGTGAGCTGGTTGCCGGTCAGGGTGCGCTGCTGCTCGGGCGAGTACGCGGGCAGGTTCAGGCCCGTGGCCTCGGGACCGGAGCGGTGCATCATCGCCATGAAGTAATCGCGGTCCGGACCGATCGTCGCGGTCCAGGTCACCGGGCCCTGGGGCTGCTGCGGGAAGCCCCCGGGACCGGACGGCGCCTGGGTCGCACCGGGCTGCGGGTAGCCGTAACCACCGTGCCGGCCCTGTCCGTGCTGCCCCTGCCCGTGCTGACCGGGGCCGTTCGGGCCGCCCTGGCCGCCACCGGGACCGCCGGCCGGCGGGGGGATGACCCAGTCGTCCTCGCCGCCGAAGGCGGGACCGCCCTGCTGCGGGGACCGGCCGGTCTCCTGCGGGAATCCGGGCGGGGCCAGCGGACCGGAACGGTACGCCTGCGGGCCACCGGGACCGTTCGGACCACCAGGACCGTTCGGGCCTCCGGGCCCACCGGGGCCGTTCGGACCGGCGGGACCTCCGTAGCCGCCCTGGCCACCCGGACCACCCTGTCCGCCGTGCGGACCGGGTCCACCGGGCCCACCGGGACCGTTCGGCCCACCGGGGCCACCGGGGCCACCGGGACCTCCGTATCCGCCCGGGCCGGGCGGCGGCGGTACCGGGCGTGAGGGGTCGCCGCCGAAGCCGGGCGGGCCCGGCGGGATCGGCTCGGCCGGCCGGTTCACCTGGGACGGACGGGAGCCCTGGTAGTCGTAGGAGTCACCGCCGTTGCCACCGCCGTACGTCGGGCCGGGCGGGGGCTGCTGCTGGTACCCGCCGTGACCACCCTGGCCGCCGGGTCCGGGGCCGGGGCCACCGGGTCCGGGTCCGCCCGGGCCGGGGCCGGCGGGGCGCGGGGCTGCCGGGGTGTACGAGGTCGCCGTGTTCGTCAGGAAGTTCCACCGGCACTCCTCGCAGAACGGCGCGGCACCCTCACGGGGCGTGCGGCACTGCGGACACAGCTCCGCTCTGCCACCGGGACCGCCGGGGCCCCCGTATCCGCCCGGGCCGCCGGGACCGCCCTGGCCGCCCGGGGGCGGGAATCCGTAGCCGCCGGGCGGCGGGGGAGGAGGGGGCGGCGGCACGGACCCCGCCATGCGGTGGCCGCACACCTCGCACCAGTCGTCGGAACCCGACTGGTGTCCGTTCGGGCAGGTCGGCATGTCGGCGCTTCCTCCTCTCCTTGTCCGGTCGCTTCCGACCGAAGTTCTCCGGCCCGTGGGCCGGGCTCGTTCAACTCGCGTTCACTTCTTTACACGAACAGTCTTGGTGGACCGGGTTTCGAGTGTCATCTCGTCGGCCTCCTCGACCCTCGCTTTCAGTCGCACAGTACCGGTCGCGGCGTCGACCACGTCCACCACCTTCGCAAGCAGTTTCGCAGTATCGGCGTTGCCGGAGACACTCGCGAGCTGGACGGCCCGGCCCAGTTTGGACGTTGCTCCGTCGAAATCGCCCGCTTTACGCAAATCAAGGCCCTGTTGGATGACTTGGGCCAGTTCGGCCTGCCCGGTGTAATGGGCGACTTGGGGGTTGATGGACGTCGAAGCGGCCATGTCGTCCGTCCACACGGCTCGCACCAGACCCTGCGCGCCGAGCTTCTGGACCCCCTCCGGACCGCTTCCGGCGGAGGCGCCGGCGGGCTGCGGGATGATCAGCGAGAGCCGGGCGGCGAGCATCTCCCGCCCCACGTCCGCGGCCGGGACCTCGACGCAGACGTGGTAATCACGGGACTCGTCGCCCCAGGAGCCCAGCGGATAGTCGCCCGCGCGGGGGCCGGCCTCGGTGCGCCGCCCGGTCAGCTCCTCGACCGTCGGCGCGACCTGTTTGACGAATTTCACACGCGCGCCCAGCGGGGTCCACAGCCGCAGGGCGACGTCCGCGACCTCCTTGCCCATCGCCGTCTCCATCATCCGCGTGAAGTCGTCGGCGAGTCCGGCCGGATCGGCGACGATGTCGGCGCTGCCGAGGAGGTCGGAGGCGATCGCTGTGACTTCTTTCACTTCCCAATCGGTGCCCACACCGCGGGCGTCGCAGGTGAACCGTCCGGCGCACGCCTCCAGGGCCGCCTTCAGGTCCTCGGGCGTCTCGTGCTCGTTGCGCCCGTCGGTGAGCAGGATGCCGTGCCGGATCGCCACGTCCGCCGACGCCAGCAGCCGGTCGGCCAGCTTGAGCCAGGTGCCGATGGCGGTGCCCCCGCCCGCGCTCAGCGTGCGCAGCGACCGCTTGGCCTGCTCGCGGGTGGCGGCGTCGGCGACCGCGAGCCGCCCGGCACCGGGGTAGACCTCCTTGGCGACGTGCGTGCCGCCGACCACCGCGAAGTGCACGCCGTCGCGCAGGGCGTCGATCGCGGCGGCCGTGGCGTCGCGGGCGTTGCGCATCTTCGTCGGCGGATAGTCCATCGAGCCGGAGCAGTCGACCATGAGCACCACGGCCGCCGACGGACCCTCACCGGGCGCGTAGAGGTGGGGTGCCGCCACCGCGCTGCCGATGGTGCCGCCGCCGGTCGCGGTCACCGTGACGATGGCGTTGACCTCGCGGCCGCCCTCCGGCAGGTACTCGTTCTGGTACACGTCCACCGAGAACTGCGGCACGTTCGACTTCGCGAAATTGGCCATGCCTGCTTCTCTCCCCCTGGAGAACCCCGACGAACGGGGCGACGACAAAAGGCGGACCGGTCCCCTCCGGTTCGCCGGTGCTTGTCCGCAGCGCTCCTGCGGTTCCCTGCGGCTTCCCTGTACTTTCCCCGTCAAGGGCTTGCCGTACGCGGCCTCAGGCCGATCCTGCCCCCTGCGGCACGGCCGGGAACGGGACGAGGGCCACTGTTACGTTGTCGTGGCCCCCGCCGTCGAGGGCGTGTCCGACCAGGACCCGCGCACCGTGCAGCGGGCGGACGGCGGCATCGGCGGGGAGGGTCCGGGCCATCTCCTCGGCCGACTCCGCGTAGTTCCACAGCCCGTCCGTGCAGACCACGACCACTCCCGGCCGGTCCGGCTTGAACGCCGCGGTGTGCGGATCGAGTTCGTACGCGTCGGCGCCGAGCCAGCCGGTGATCGCGTGGGCACGCTGGTCGGCGTACGCCTCGGCCTCGCCCATCAGGCCCGCGGTGACCATCTGCGCGGCCCAGGAGTCGTCCTCGGTGAGCCGGGCCGGGGGAGCGGCGCGGTCCACCGGGACCCAGTACACGCGGCTGTCGCCGACCCAGCCGACGACCAGCAGACCGTCCGTCACCACGGCGCCGACGAAGGTGCAGGCCGGGGAGTTCTGGTGCGGGGCGCGCTCCCGCTCCGTCTCGGGCTCGTCGGCCAGCGCGTTGACCGCGTCCGACGCGGCGATGATCGCCTCGTGCATCGCCTGCTGCGGGTGCGTGCCGCGCGGCAGGGCCGCGAGCAGCGACGCGCTCGCCGCCCGGGACGCGGCCAGCGAGGCCTCGTCGGGCCGGGTCGCGGAGGAGACGCCGTCGCAGACGATCGCGACGGAGACGGGGGAGCCGTCGGGCAGCGTGGTGGTGCCGATGCCGAAGGCGTCCTCGTTGCGGTGGTGGCGCAGGCCGCGGTCGCTGACCGCGGCCAGCGGGCCGCATTCCTGTTCCATGTGGTCCCGTTCGCGTGGCTGGGCGTGGCCTGTCGTGCGGGCAGGGTGGACGACGACGGCTACTGCGAGAACTGCGGCCACGCCCAGCCACGCG
>NZ_LIQT01000374.1:161-1144 GCF_001418415.1 Streptomyces hirsutus | reverse complement strand
GCGCCGGTGAGGGCGGGACGGGTGACCCGGCCGTCGGGGTCGGCGGTCATGGCCTCGAGCTGGGCGCAGTACACGTCGGCCAGCTGCTCGGCGGTGGCGGGGGCCACGTACTCCGGGTCGGCGTCGAGGGTGAAGGCGTTGACACTGGCGTTGACCAGCAGCGGGAACATGGTGCGGGCGATCTCCAGGGAGTCGTCCCAGGAGTCGTGGGAGAGGCGGTGGAAGTTGACGTAGTTGAAGACGGCGTCGGTCAGCCGCGGTTCGGTGGGCCGGAGTTCGGCGATGCGGACCAGGGGGACCCTGCGGTGCGGCAGCATGTCCTGCTCCGCCCGGAAGACGTCCCTCAGGTGGGCGAGCCAGGTGCCGCGCGGGCGGGCCACCCCGAACGGCACGGTGTTCAGGAACAGTCCGCGCATCCGGTCGGCGCCGGGCAGCTCGGGACGGCCGTTGGTCACCAGGCCGATGCTGTGGCCGAGGGCGCTGTCGTCGCGGTCGGCGAACAGGCTCATGGTGTGGTGGAAGGCGGCGATGAGGACGGTGCGGCGGGGCACGCCCGCTTCCTTGGCGAGCCGGCCGATGCGTTCGGCGAGGTGGGCGTAGGAACGGCGGACCTCGTGGACCGGCGGGTGGCCCTCGGCGGCGCCGTCCGCCCGGCGGCGGAGGGTCACCGGCCTCAGGTCGGCGAGCCGCTCGCGCCAGTACGCCAGTGACTCCTCGCTGTTCAGCGCGGCGCGTTCCAGGGCGACGTACTCGGCGAACGGCGGCGCGTCGGGCGGCCGCGGGGCGGTGCGGTGGGCGACGGCCTCCCGATGCAGGGCGAGCAGGTCGGCGACGAGGGAGGTCAGGCTCCAGCCGTCGAGGACGACGTGGCAGTCGGTGAGGACGAGCCGCAGGTCGTGGTCGGTGACGTGGTGCAGGTGGAGGCGCACGAGGGGTGCCGCGGCCAGGTCGAAGCGGCGGTCGAACTCCTCGTCGACGAAGCG
>NZ_LIQT01000374.1:0-128 GCF_001418415.1 Streptomyces hirsutus | reverse complement strand
TCCGGCGACCAGCGCGTCCACGGCGGCCTGGAAGGCGCCGAGGTCGAAGCCCTCGGGGACGGTGATCTTCAGGTCGGTGACGTTGTGGTAGGCGCCGCGCCGGGGGTCGGCGAGCATCTCGTGCAGCA
>NZ_LIQT01000373.1 GCF_001418415.1 Streptomyces hirsutus | reverse complement strand
GGGGAGAGCCCGGGTGAGGGCGAGGGCTTGGGCGGGTCGCGCAGGACGGCTGCGTGGGTGTGAACCGATTCGCGGGGCTCGTCCGATGAGGGGACGTGAGCGAAACGAGAAGCGACGGTGAGCTGCTGCGTGCCGTTGCCGAGGACGCCGACCGGCGTGCCTTCGAGGAGCTGTACCGGCGCTACGCCCCGTGGCTGACCGCCCGGATGCGCAGCCGGTGCGCCGATGCGGGGATCGTCGACGACGTCGTGCAGGAGACGTTCCTCGCGGTGTGGCGGGGGACGGCCCGGTACCGGGAGGACGCGGCGGGCGCCGCCGGCACGTCGAGCGGGGCGCGTGGGGCACATGAGGCGCGTGGGGCGCGTGGGGATGCTGCCGGGTGGCTGTGGCGGATCGCCTCGCGCCGGCTGATCGACGCGCTGCGCGGTGCCGGGGCACGCGGCCGGCTGCGGCAGACGCTGGCCCGGCTGCGGCACCGGGACGAGGCCTCGGCGGAGGAACGCGTGCTCGCGGGGGTGGAGCACGGGGACCTGGCCGGTGCGCTGGTCCGGCTGTCGCCGGAACTGCGCGCGGTGCTCCAGGCCACCGTCGTCGACGGGCTGACCACCCGCGAGGCGGCCGTGCTGCTCGGCATACCGCCGGGGACGGTCAAGACGCGGGCGATGCGGGCCCGCAAGCAACTGCGGGAGGCGCTGGCATGACGTACGACTCGACGGACGGCGCGAACGGTGGTCCCGGGGGGACGGGGGGCGGCTCGCGGTGGCACGTACCGGCGGAGGACCTGCGGGCGTACGCGCGGGGTGAGCTGGCGGCGCCGATGCTGTGGTCCGCCGACACTCACCTCACCGCCTGCGCGCACTGCCGGGGCGTCCTCGCCGAGGCCGCGGACCCCGTCGCGCTCGACGCGGGCTGGGAACGGCTCGACGCCGAGCTGGACGCACCCCGGCCGGGCTTCCTGGAGTCCCTGCTGCTGCGCCTCGGCGTCGCCGATCACACCGTGCGCCTCCTCGCGGCCACGCCGGTACTGCGCCGTTCCTGGCTGGTCGCGGTCGTCGCCGTGCTGCTGCTGACCGTGGTCGCGGGCCGCTCCGGCGCGACCACCGGTTCGCCCACCCTCTTCCTCGCCCTCGCGCCGCTGCTGCCGCTCCTCGGGGTGGCGCTGTCGTACGGGCCCGCGCTGGACCCGACGTACGAGATGGCGGTCGTCGCCCCGATGCCCGGGTTCCGGCTGCTGATGATCCGTACGGTGGCGGTGCTCGGCGCCGTGCTCGGCCTCAACGGCCTGGCGACGCTGGCCCTGCCCTGGTACGGGGCGGCAGCGCTGGCGTGGCTGCTGCCCGCCCTCGCGCTCAGCGCCACCGGCCTCGCCCTGGCGGCACGCCTGGGTCCGGTGCTGGCACCGTCCCTCGTCGGCGGCGGCTGGATCACGCTGCTGCTCGTCGCGCGGACGGGCCGGGAGGCCGTGACCGACCCGCTCGCCCCGTTCACCGCGGCCGGGCAGGGGGTGTCGGCGCTGGTCGCCGTACTCGCGGCCGGGCTGCTCTTCCTGCTCCGCGACCGTTTCGACCTCAACCGGGCGAGGGGCGCGGGCGGTGGCAGCGGCGGCGGCGGCACGGCCTGAAGGCCGCCGCTCCTCCTCATCCTCATCCTCATCCTCATCCTCATCCTCCGTTTCTTCCACTTCCTCCACTTCTTCTGCTTCTTCTGCTTCTTCCACGACCTGTACGGGAGTTCTGCATGACCCCGACCGTTTCCGCCTCCGGGCTGAGTCTCCACTTCGGTGGCACCCGGGCCCTCGACGAGGTGTCGCTGCGGCTGTCCACCGGTGTCACCGGCCTGCTCGGGCCCAACGGCGCGGGCAAGACCACCCTGTTGAGGGTGCTCGCCACCGCCGTACCGGCCGACCGGGGCGTGTTCACGGTGCTCGGCCACGACCCCGGCACCTCGCGCGGCCGTCAGGAGGTCCGGCGCCGGCTCGGCTATCTGCCGCAGGCGCCCGGTTTCCACCCCGACTTCACCGCCTTCGAGTTCGTCGACTACGTGGCGATCCTCAAGGAGCTCACCGACCGCACCGCCCGCCACCGTGAGGTGCGGCGCGTACTGGACGAGGTCGGGCTCACCGGCGTACGCGGAAAGCGGCTGCGGAAGCTGTCCGGCGGGATGCGCCAGCGGACCGCCCTTGCCGCGGCCCTGGTCGGCGACCCCGCCTTCCTCGTCCTCGACGAGCCGACCGTCGGCCTGGACCCCGAACAGCGGATGCGGTTCCGCGAGCTGATCGCCCACGCCGGTGAGGGGCGGACCGTCCTCCTGTCCACCCACCAGACCGAGGACGTGGCGATGCTTTGCAACCGGGTGGTGGTCATGGCCGCCGGTACCGTCCACTTCGACGGCACCCCCGCCGAGCTGACCGCCCAGGCCGGCGGACGGGTGTGGAGCAGTGCCGAACGCGACCCCGGCGCGAAGGCGGGGTGGCGCACCGGCCTCGGCACCTTCCGCAACGTGGGCGATCCGCCCGACGGCGCCGATCTCCTCGAACCCACCCTGGAGGACGGCTACCTGCTCACCCTCGACGGCATCGGCGGCGTCGGTGGCCTCGGCAGGGGCGGCGGCTTCGGCGCGGAGGCGGCGGCATGACCACGACGACCACCGCGACCGTGACCCCGCCCGCCGAAACCGCGCCGGCCGGACCGCGCGCGTCCTGGGCGGCCGTGCTCGCCCTCGCCGGCTTCGAGGCCCGCAGACTGCTGACGCGCCTGCCGGTCCTCCTCGCCTTCGCCGTGTACATCGGCTGGACCGTGTGGCGTACGCGCACCTCCTACGAGGGCTTCCCCGCCCTTCAGGACGCCGACCGCGCCACCCAGACCGCCCCCCTGCTCGTGGGACTCGCGGTGCTACTCTCCGTCAACCAGGCCGTGCTGCGGGCGCGGCGGTACGACACCGAGCGGCACTTCGCCGTGCTGGTGCTGCCGCCGTGGCGCCGTACCGTCGCGCATCTGCTGTCCCTCGTACCGGCGGTGCTGCTCGTCGCGGTGTGCGTGGGAGGGCAGTTCGGGTGGGAGGCTCTCAAGCCCGGTGCGCTCGGGAACGGTTCGCCGGGCGAACTCCTCGCCGGGCCGCTGTCCGTACTGCTGCTCGGGACGCTCGGGGTGCTGCTCGCCCGCCTGTTCGCCTCCGCTTTTGCGGCGCCGCTGCTGCTCGTCGTGCTGCTCTTCTTCTCCCTGTTCGCCGCGATGCCCCGGGAAGGCGACGCGACCCGGTGGCTGATGCCGGTGGTCGGCGATTACAGCATCAGGACCCTGCCGTCCGAACTGCTGGGCCGTCCGGCCGCCTGGCACGCCCTGTACCTCGCCGGGCTCGCGCTGAGCGTGGCGCTGGCGGCGGTGCTGGTCTCCGGCGAGGGCGCCGGTGCCCGCTCCGGTTCCGGTTCCGGCATGGGGCGGGTCCTCCGGGGCCGGTTCGTCGGCAACCGGGGTGTTCATGCCGGGCTCGCCGGTGCGGTGGCGCTGACGCTGCTGGGTGCGGTGATGCAGACCGGCGGCGTGCCGGCGGAGACGGAGAAGGCCCGTACGCGGTACTCGACCGCCCCGCAGGAGCTGCAGAAGTGCGTCGAACGGGACGGCACGACGTACTGCGCCTTCCCGGAGTGGACCTCGCGCACCGATGACTGGGCCGAGGTCGTGGACCGGGTGAAATCCCTCGCGGGCGACGCCGTGCAGGACCGGTCGCTGGTCGTACGGCAGCGGGTCGAGGCACGGTACGGACTGACCAGCGACGCGGCGATGGACCCGCTCACCGCCCCGAACCAGGTGAGCGTCGGCACGATGTGGGGCGGCAACCGCGTCCCCGAGTTCGCCGTCGCCGTGGCCGGTGTGCTGGTCACCGGGAAGGAGGCGGTGGCGGGCACCCTGTGCGACGGCCGGCTCGTCACCGTGATGTGGCTGGCGCTGGCCGGCGGGTCCGACCCGCTGTCCGACCTGAGGGACATCCGCGTCGACGACAGCACGTCCGGTTCGGCGGTCGTCGTCTCGCAGACGGAGCCGCTGTCCATGACCGCGGCGCACACCGAACTCGTCCGCGAACTGCTGGACCGGCCGCGGGAGGAGATCGGCGCGAAGGTCACGGCGCACTGGGACGAGCTGACGACCCCGGAGGTGACGACGGACCGGACCGCGCAACTGCTGGGTCTGGACGCGCCGGAGGAGGCGGACGAATGCCAGGAGTGAGCGGGGACACGAGCGGGGCCGCGGGGGCGTGGCGCGCGCTGGTGCGGCCGGTCGTACGGACGCTGCCGTGGCGGGCGATCGGGGTGGCGGGCGGCCTCGGGCTGCTGTTCGCCGCCGCGCCCCGGCTGCTGGGGGAGGACGCGACCGGCCGGCTGGCGCTGAACGCGCTGCGGATGTCCGCCCTCGCCTTCGCGCTCGGCGCGGCCTTCCTGCTGGACGACCCGGCCCGGCACACCACCGCCGCCGTACCGACCCGGCGTGCCGTGCGGCACACCCTGCGCCTCGCCCCCGTCGTCCCGGTCGCGGCCCTGGGGTGGACGGTCGCGCTGCTGCTGGTCCCCGCGGGCGTACGGCCTCCGGTCGGCGGCGTCACCCTAGAAGCGGCGGCGGCCCTCGCCCTCGCCCTGGCCGGAGCGGCGTTCGCCGTCCGCCGGTCGGACAGCACGCGGCCGGGCCAGGCCGTCGCGGGCGCCCTGTTCACGACGGCGGTGCCGGCGTCCCTGCTGTGGCCGGAGCGCTGGGCCCTGTTCGTGGCGCCGGACGACGAGAGGTGGGCGGCGGCCCACGACCGGTGGACGGTACTGCTGTGCGCGGCCCTGGCGGTGTGGGCGGTGTGCGGGGCGGAGCCGGTACGGAGACGGATCGGCGGAGGCCTCGGGTCCCGCTCCTGAGGTCCGCGGGATCGGGGCCGGGCCGGAGCGGAGCGGGGTACGCGGGCCCAGGGCCCCAGTTCCCGGGCCCGCGGGCTCGCGGGCTCGCGGGCCGATCGGGCTTCGGGTCTCAGGTCTCGGTGCGGTACATCAGGTCCGTCTCGTGGGTCAGGAAGCCCAGTCGCTCGTAGACGGCCACCGCCGCCTTGTTGTCGGCGTCGACGTACAGCATGACGGTCGGCAGTCCCTGCCCCGCCAGGTGCCGCAGCCCGATCGTCGTGAGGGACTTGCCGAGCCCGCCGCCCTGGGCCTGCGGGCTCACCCCGAGGACGTACACCTCGCCGAGGTTCTCCGTCCGGTGCACCTTGGTCCAGTGGAAGCCGACGAGGCGGCCGTCCCGCTCGGCGAGGAAGAAGCCCTTCGGGTCGAACCAGGGTTCGGCCTTGCGGTCGTCGAGGTCGCGCTGGGTGAGGGAGCCCTGCTCGGGGTGGTGGGCGAACGCGGCGGCGTTCAGCGCGAGCCAGGCGGCGTCGTCCCGGCCGGGGACGAAGGCGCGTACGGTCACGCCTTCGGGGAGGACGGGGTCGGGCAGGTCCAGGTCCGTCAACGACCGCCGCATCTGCCGCAGTTCACGGAAAAGCGTGAGGCCGAGGACCTGGGCGAGGTGCCGGGCGGCGGAGTGACCGCCGTGCGCCCACACCCGCATCCGCTTGCCGGAGCCGGCGAGCAGCGCGGACCCGAGCGCCCGCCCGTGCCCCTGCCCCCGGTGCGAGGGGTGCACGACCAGTTCGGCGGCCGGGGGCTCCACCGGGTCGGTGTCCTCCAACTGGGCGTAGCCGACGAGTTCACCGGAGCCGGCGCTGTCTCCTTCGCCCGTGAGGGAGAGCAGCAGATGCGAGACGCCCGCCCGCTCCCCGCCGCGCAGCTGCAACCGCCCCTGCTCGGACACCGCCTGCTGTCCGTCGGTCCGGGCGGCCTCGTCGAGCAGGGCGAGAACCGCCTCGACCTGCTCCGGGGAGAGCGCGGCGTACCTCTGGAGCGAGCGGGTGCGGCCGGAGTGTGCGGTGTCGTCGCTGGTCATGCGTACGAGGGTAAGCCGAGCCCGTCGAAAACGGACGGGACACGGAGCACGCGGTGCCGGCCGATCGGTCCCGGACACCACCGGCGGTGGGAAAGATAACCAGGATGTAACCGCGAAACCCCTGTCGCGCTACGCGCGTTGACCTTAGGCTTCCGGGCGGTCGGCGCGCCTCACCCGGATCCCCTCCGGACCCACGTGGACCGGCCCCGACCGACCCCGACGCATCTCGCAGCACGCACGCACACTCACCCGGACCCACGCAGACCCTCTGGGGGGCACATGCCAGCCACACCCGCATCGCCGGCCTCGTCGGTACAGCGCCGCAGACGCCGTACGAACCGTCTTCTCGCGACCGCGGCCGGTGTGCTCACCGTCGGCGCGCTGACCGCGGCCACCCTGCCCGCCGGTGCGGCGAGCGCCGGTGAGGGCAAGGGCGGCACGTCGCACGGCCTGCACAAGGGGCACGACGGCGGCAAGGGCCGTTACCAGGACGTGCAGTTGCTGTCCTTCAACGACCTGCACGGCAACCTCGAACCCCCGACGGGCTCCTCGGGCCGGGTCACCCACCTCCACGAGGACGGGACGACGGAGAACATCGACGCGGGTGGTGTGGAGTACCTCGCCACGCACCTGCGCGAGGCCCGCAAGGGCAACCGGTACTCCGTCACCGCGGCCGGCGGCGACATGGTCGGCGCGTCCCCGCTGATCTCGGGCCTGTTCCACGACGAGCCCACCATCGAGGCGCTGAACAAGCTCGACCTGGACGTCACGTCCGTCGGCAACCACGAGTTCGACGAGGGCGTGCGGGAACTGGCCCGGCTGCAGAACGGCGGCTGCCACCCCACCGACGGCTGCTCCACGGACAAGAAGTTCAAGGGCGCCGACTTCCCGTACCTGGCGGCCAACGTCCTGAACGAGAAGACCGGGAAGCCCGTCCTCAAGCCGTACTGGGTGTGGAAGCAGAACGGCGTCAAGGTCGGCTTCATCGGCGTGACGCTGGAGGCCACCCCGGACATCGTCTCGGCCGAGGGCGTCAAGGGCCTGTCCTTCAAGGACGAGGTCGACACGATCAACAAGTACGCCAAGGAGCTCCAGCGCCAGGGCGTGAAGTCGATCGTCGCCCTGGTCCACGAGGGCGGCTTCCCGGCCTCGTCCGCGTACAACTACGACTGCGACTCCCCGGGCGCGGGCGACGGCGTCTCCGGCCCGATCGCGGACATCGCGAAGAACGTCTCGCCCCAGGTGGACGCGCTGGTCACCGGCCACACCCACGCGGCGTACGTCTGCACGATCCCGGACCCGGCGGGCAACCCCCGCATGGTCACCTCGGCCGCGTCCTTCGGCCGCCTCTACACGGACACGACGCTGACGTACGACCGCCGCACGGGTGACATCGCCCGTACGGCCGTGAAGTCGGCGAACCACGTGGTGACGCGGGACGTCCCGAAGGCGCCGGACATGACCCGGCTGATCGACCAGTGGAACACCCTCGCCGCCCCCATCGGCAACCGCGCGATCGGTCACCTCTCCGGTGACATCGTCAAGGACGGCACCGAGTCCCCGCTCGGCGACCTGATCGCCGACGCCCAGCTGGAGTACGGCAGGACGCTGGACCCGGAGACCGACCTGGCCCTGATGAACCCGGGCGGCATCCGCGCCTCCCTCACCTACGCGGCGAGCGCCGCCGAGGGCGACGGCGTGGTCACCTACGCCGAGGGCTTCACCGTCCAGCCCTTCGCCAACACGGTCAACCTCCAGGACTTCACCGGCGCCCAGCTGATCCAGGTCCTCAAGGAGCAGGTGAGCGGCCCGAACGAGGCCTCGATGAAGATCCTCCAGGTCTCCTCCGGCCTGACCTACACCCTGGACCTGACGAAGACGGGCGCGGACCGGGTGGTCACGGACTCCATCGAGCTGAACGGCGAGCCGATCGACGAGGCCGCCACCTACCGCGTGGCCACGAACAGCTTCCTCGCGGGCGGCGGCGACGGCTTCACCACCCTCGGCGAGGGCACGGGCGACATGGTCGGCGAGGACGACCTGACGGCCCTGGAGCGGTACCTGACGGCCAATTCCTCGGCCTCGAACCCGCTCGCACCGCCGGCGGCGGACCGCATCACGATCGTGCAGTAGCCGACGGACGTTTTCCGGGGAGGGGCTCGGTACATCCGGCAGGCCGTGCGAGGCCTTACGGGTACCGGGCCCCTTCTTCCTGTTCCGGCTCAGGTCCGCTTGGGGCCGGTGATCGCCTCTCCGATCACGAAGCCGGTGGCGGGCCCTTTCGGGATATCGACGTCGGTTCCGTAGGGGACCCGCACGACGCCCAGCCAGTCGGCCTTGTCGGGCCGGGGTTCGGTGAGGACGGTCACGGTGCCCTGCGCGTCGTAGTCGTCGATGATCACGTATACCGGGATGCCGGCGCGGGCGTATTCACGGCGCTTCCTGACCCGGTCGCGGTCCTCGTGGCGCTTTCCGGGCGAGACCACCTCGACCACCAGACGAACCGCCGCCGCATCGACACCGAGCCCGTCCTCGTCCGCGTACGGCTCCAGGTCCTCGGGCGCGACGAAGACATCGGGGATCCACCCCTTGCGCCGGAAGATGACATTGGCGTCCTGGTACGCCGAGTACTCGCCCTCTCCCAGGAACCGCACCAGCGCGTTGCGCAGCCGGTTGGCGATCTGGGCATGGGACAGGCGGCCGGTGGGCGACACCTCGATGGCTCCCTCGATGATCTCGGCGCGGTAGCCCTCCGGGAGTTCCACGGCCTTCCATGCCTGCCACACGACTTCGTCCAGGTCGGGCCCGTTCTCGGTTCCGTTCTCCGGCCCGGCCGCGGTCCTGATCTCAGACATGGTCTCGGGCCTCTCGTACGCAAGAGCGGTCATGGTGACGTCACCTCCTCAAGTGTGGGCTGAGCGTGCCCAGGGCACAAGCAACGTGATCACGGTAGGCGCGGCGTTACAGCCGACCAGGGGAAACGTCTCCTTCTCGCTCGATCGGATGAGGCCCTGGCCCCGGCATCCGACGAGGGGAACAGGGCTGCCTTCACCGTGCGGTGGCGGCAGCCCTGACAGACAATGACGCGGCATCTCCCGCCGACACCGAAGGGAAGTGAGCGGGGACGGGCGGCCGCGTGCCGATCCCGCGCGCACGCCCGGCGCGGACCCGTCACGCCGAGGTGGCGTCCCCCGCCCCGGGCCACACGACCGCCTGCGCGACGATCACCCGGTCGCCGTTGAACGTGACCGACGGCCCTTCGTGGAGGCGGTAGCCCATCGCCAGGGCCTCGCTCACACGATGACAGAACGCCGCATCATCAGGACCGGTCAGTACGCGGTACGCAGGCAGCCCGTCCGGTGGTGTTTTCATGATCCCCAGAGTGTCATACACGCCCTCGGTGTCAGAGGGCCACGAGGTCGATGACGTTGACGACGACGTGGCGGTTGGAGACGACATAGGTGACGAAGCCGCCCCGGAAGGCCGCCGACCAGCTGTTGTCGCGGTTGCTGAGCGCCGGCGGACCGAACGGGTTGAGAGTGAGCAGCTTCTCGAGGATCTCGAGCGACGTTCGCTGGGAGTCCGGTAAGGCGGCCTTTCGATCCGCCGCACGGTCCACGTAGCGGATGAGGTAGGCGCTCACCGACGCCCGCCCGCATCGACGGACCGGCCGTCCGCGTCATAGGCGTGGCCCTCCGCGTCGCGGAACACGAGGCCTTCGGTGTCGTCCTCCGTCATGCGCTTGACGGTCTGCTCCACGGCGTCGAGATACCCGGGGGTGGCACAGGCGCAGGCGAAGGGGAACCACTTGTCGATCGCGGCGTCGAGCGCCGGCTGGTCGAAGTCGGCGGCAGCGCTCAGCCACTCCTGCTCGAAGGCCTGCAGCCAGTCCGGGCGCCGTTGCAGGGCCGCTCGGATCGCCTCCGGTGTTCTTTCGCAGGAGTTCGGATCCACTTCGTGGGCCATGGTCGGCTCCTCCTCCGCGGCCTGTGTGACAGGGGGCCGGAGGTCCACGGTAGAGCGCGCGGGGTGCCGGACGGGGCCGGTCGGACGTGTCACCCGCCACCACCCGCCCTGACGCGTCCTCCCCGGCTGACCGCGACACGGAGTACGTCCTCCAGGGACTCCGTCGCCCTGGTGAGCGCGAAGCGCACCGCCCGCTCACCGGCCTTCGGGTCGCCGAGCACGGCCCTGGCGCCCGCGAGCACCTGCTCGCCCGAGTCCAGCTGGTCCGCCTCGACGTCGTCGGCGAGCCGGGAGAGTCTGCTGTCGTCCCTGTCGGTGCTCAGATAACAGGGATTGCCTTCGGGAGTGGTCCAGGGGAGAAGGCGGAGCGGAGTGTTGCTCATGCGGAGACGTCCATTCTCTGGCGGCGACGGTGTCGTTCCTCTGACGTGAGCGCACAAGGGTGTGCGATGTGCGGATCGCGCTCGTACGGGCGCGTACTCGACAGCTGCCCGGTGACTGTCCTCGATGGTGGGAGTGCCCCTGTCCGTGCGGGCCGCAAGGCCGGATGGCGACCGGCGGCGATTACTGCTTGTGTCTCGATCGTCACTTACGGCACGTACGCTGCGGAAGGGGGCCGACGTTGTCCGTCACCCCGGACCACGGACAGGAGCGACATGGCCGAACAGGTGGACACGCAGACGGAGTCGGGACGCGTGGTGCTGGGGCGGACGCTTCGTTTCCTGCGGGAGAAGGAGGGCAAGTCGCTGGGGCGGCTGGCCGACGAGTCCGGGTACGACAAGAGCTATCTGTGTCGCCTGGAGTCGGGCGAGCGACTGTCCAAGGTGACGGTCATGGAGGATCTCGACGGGTACTACAGGTCGGGCGACCTGCTGGTCAGCCTCTGGAAACTGGCCCGGATCGACGCCTTCAAGGACAAGTACAAGGAGTTCATGCGTCTGGAGGCGACGGCACGGATCATGCACAAGTACACGCCGAACGTTCCCGGCCTGATGCAGACCGAGGACTTCGCCAGGGAGGTGTTGTCCGGGCCCCGGACAACGGTTCAGGAGTGCGAGGCAGTTGAGGAACAGGTGGCTGCCCGCCTGGGACGACAGCTTCTGCTGAACAAGAGTCCGGCCCCGAGCGTCCGTTTCGTCATCGACGAACTCGCCTTCCGTCGTCCCGCGGCAGGCCTGGAGACGTGGGACGGTCAGCTGACGCACATCGAAGCGATCGCGCACTGGCCCAACGTCGTCGTTCAGGTGCTGCCGTTCTCGGCCGGAATCCACGACCTCATGGGAAGAGGCTCGCTGACCCTGCTGTGGCAGAAGGACGGAAGCGCTGCGGCGTACACGGAAGGTGACAGCGGAGGCTTGCTGATGGACGATTCGGGAGACGTCCTGCGCCACCGTTTGTCCTACGATCGGCTGCGGGATCTGGCGCTGTCGCCGTCGGACTCGCTGACGTTCATCCGGGACGTACTGGAGGAGCACCGATCATGAAACAGGCCCCCCACCTCAGCACCGCCGCCTGGCGCAAGTCGAGTTACAGCGACGGGGGAGACAACAACTGCGTCGAGGTCGCCGACGGCTGCGCCGGCCTCGCCCCGGTCCGCGACAGCAAGGTGCGGGGCGGCGGGGTGCTCGTCTTCGGCTCGGCCGCGTGGAAGCTGTTCCTGACGGGGATCAGGAACGAATCGGGTCTTCGGTGAGGTGCCGGGGCCCGGCACGTCGTCTCCAGGCCCCGGACGAGCAGGTCAGGACGCCGTAGGGGTCCAGTCGCCCAGCCAGGTGTTGATGGTCTGGGCCGTCGCCTGGGCGTCGGTCAGGTGGGGGCGGTCGGTGGAGGCGGAGCCGGCGCCGGGGCCGGTGTTCCGGTATTCGGCGAAGCGGTCGTCCTTCCAGGAGAAGCCGCTCATGTCGGTCCAGGGCGCGGTGCGGACGGCGGCGCTGAGGTAGGTGTCGCGGACCGTGGTCTGCGGGTCGAGGGAGGCGTCGCCGCCCGCGTGCCAGGGACGGCCGAGGTGGAAGGTGCGGTCCGCGACGTCGCCGTTCACCGTGGAGTTGGCGATCAGGATGCCGTTGCGGCCGGCGGCCGTGCTCGGGGCGGTGACGTAGCCCGCGGAACTGCCGTCCCAGCGCTTCTTCAGCGTGATGACGGAACGGTCGATCAGCGCCGTCGCCCGGCCGAAGATGAAGTCGACGTTGCCGACGACGTAGGAGTTGGTGACCTTCACCCTGCCGAGGCGGTCCTTGGCGGCCGTGTCGAGCAGCAGGGTGTCCTGGTCGCCCTCGACGATGACGCCGTCCAGGAGGACCTTGTCGGCGGCGGTGCGCAGGGCCACGGCCTGGTGTCCGGCGAGGGACTGGTTGGCCCGCTCGTCGAAGTCGTTGGCGAGCGTCAGGTTGCGGGCCTGGAAGTCGTCGGCCTGCACGGTGAACGTGGCGCTGCCCGAGGTGCCGTAGGTCCCCGAACCGTCCGGTTTCGGGGTGCCCGCCGCGTTGTTGAAGACGATCACCGTGTCCTTGCGGCTGCCGCCGGTGCCCTGCACCGTGATGTGCGGCTTGTTCGACGGGACCTGGACCGTCTCCCGGTACGTGCCCGGCTTGACGGAGATCAACACGCGGGACGGGTTGTTCGCGGGTACGGCGTTCACCGCGGCCTGGACCGTGGTGTATTGACCGGTGCCGTCCTTGGCGACCGTGAGGGTCGTCGCGGCGGCCGCCCGGGTGGCGGCTCCCGCGGCGGCCGTCGTACCGATGGAACTGCGGGGACCCGCTCCCGACTTGAGGAGCGACGGGACGTTCGCCGCCGCGTCGGGCGTGTACGCGTAGTACGTCCTTGGGTCGAACGCCGTGCCGCCGCTCTCGTTGCGGCCCGATGTCCCCGAGAAGATGTTGCCGCGCTGCACCACGGTCGCCGTCGCGTCCTTGATCACCGGGTCCCTGAAGCCCTGGAAGTAGCTGTTCTCCAGCACCATGCGCGTGCCGCCGCGCGAGTAGGTGCCGTAGGAGGAGGTGATGTCCGTGCCGGGGACGTCCTCCAGGAAGTTGTTGTAGAGGTGCGCGTGCGCGCAGTTGTCCGTGGACGGGTTGCGCTGTTCCGTCTCGCGGATCCAGTTGTGGTGGATCGTGATGTCGGTCAGCACGTTCTCGGTCCAGCCGATGCCGAACGTCTTGTTGTTGTGGCTCATCTCGTTCCAGGAGACCGTCACGTACGTACTGTCCTTGCGGACGTCGATCAGACCGTCCGCCATGTTCCGCAGGTCGTTGTGGTCGATCCAGACGTGGTGCGCGCCGTCCATCTGCACGGCGTCGAAGTCGTGGTCCTTGTCGTTCCAGATGCCCTGGTAGGCGTCCCGGATCGTCAGGTTGCGGATGATCACGTTGTGCACGCCCTGGCCGAGGAAGAAGCCGCCGCCGACGATGTGCCCGGACGTCCCCGAGCCCACGATCGTCTTGTCGGAGGCGACCTTGATCTCCTTGCCCACCGGGTTCATCGTGATCGCCCCGGCCACGACGATCACGTACGGCTCGGCGGCGGTCGCGTACCGCTCCAGTTCGGCCTGGGTCCGGACGGTGACGATCGCGCCGCCCCGGCCGCCGTACGTGCCGTCCTGGCCCAGCGCGTCGACGGAGGCGAAACCGTCGGCGGTGGCGGTGGCCCAGGCGGGTGCGGCCGACGCGGCGGGCGCTGCGGCCGGTGGTACGGCGATGGGGGCGGCGGCGGTCCGGTGTCCGGCGGGGGCGGCCGTGCCGGGTGCGGCTCCGTAGGCCAGGGCGGCGGCCGCGGTGGCCAGGGCCAGCGGGAGGGTGACCGCCCGTGCCCTGGTGCCGCTGCGGTGCCGGGCCCTGCGAAGGTGCTCACTCATACGGCGATCCGATCCGTGTGGGGGACGAGTCGCCGGTCGGTTGCCGCCCGGCACCGAAAAGTTGCCGCCCCTCCCCCTGCGGCCAGGGAACCTGCGGCTACGGAACTTCCGGCCTACGGCACCTCGGGCGGCGGGGACGGTGCCCCCGGGAGGCGGATCGTGACCGTCGTGCCCCCGGTGCCGTTCTCCGCGCGGGTCAGGGCGACCGTGCCGCCCGCCTGCTGGACCGTACGGGCCACGATGGACAGGCCGAGGCCCGAACCGGGGAGTGCGCGGGCGGTGGGGGAGCGCCAGAAGCGGTCGAAGACGTGGGGGAGCTCGTCGGCGGCGATGCCGGGGCCGTGGTCGCGGACGGTGAGGACGCCGTCGGCGAGGCGGACCTCGACGGTGCCGCCCTCCGGGCTGAACTTCACCGCGTTGTCCAGGACGTTGACCATGGCCCGCTCCAGCGCGGAGGGCTCCGCGCGGACGTACCACGGCCGGACGTCCGCCGTGATGGTCAGTTCCGGGCCGCGCAGCCGTGCGCGGCGCAGCGCCGACTCCACGACGTCCTGCCAGGCGACGATCTGCGCCCGGCCGGCGTGCTGGCCGGTGTCCGGGCGGGACAGTTCCTGCAGGTCGCCGATGAGCGACGCCAGTTCGGTCATCTGCGCCGTCACCGAGGCGAGGAGGGCCTTGCGGTCGTCGGGAGGGATCGGGCGGCCGGTCTCCTCGCTGCGGGTGAGGAGCTCGATGTTGGTCCGCAGGGAGGTGAGCGGGGTGCGCAGCTCGTGGCCGGCGTCCGCGATGAGCTGCTGTTGCAGGTCGCGGGAGCTGGCCAGGGCGGACGTCATGGAGTTGAAGGAGCGGGAGAGGCGGGCGACCTCGTCCTCGGCGTCGTCCTCGACGGGGATGCGGATGTCCAGATCCTCCGTACGGGCCACGTGTTCCACGGCTTCGGTGAGTTCGTCGACGGGGCGCAGGCCCGCACGGGCGACCGCGAGGCCGGCGGCGGCTGCTCCCAGTACTCCGACGCCGGAGACGAGGAGCAGGATCAGGGCGAGGTCGCCCAGCGTTGACCGGGTGCTGTCGAGGGGAACGGCGGCGACATAGGCGTAGCCGTTGGCCACGCCCCGGCCCAGGGGCACCTTGACGGTGACCGCGGTGGTCAGCACGCGCACCTGGTCGCCGTCGCTGTCGACGCCGTTGCGGAACTGCGCGGAGCGGGGGTCCGGGTTCTTCGCCACGTCCTTGTCGCCGCCGGTGACCTTGACCGCGGCCGAGGCGAAGGGCAGCAGGCACACGGTGCCGTCCGTGCTCACCAGCTGGCCGTAACTCCCGCTCTGCGGGCCTATGGAGTCCGTCTGCGAAGGCGTCCGGCCGCAGGTGTCGACGATTCTGGCGAGCTGGTTCTCGTCCAGCTCGAGGACCGAGGACCGCAGGTCGTCGTCGAGCTCCGCGTACAGCTTCCCCTGCACGATGAACCAGCACGTCACCGACACCGCCGCCACCGCGAACGCCACCGCCGCCGCCACCAGCAGCGACAGCCGCGCCCGGATCGGGAGCGAGCGGAACCTGCGGACCAGCCTGTTCACTCCGCGCCACCCTGCCGCAGGGCGTAGCCGACGCCCCTCACCGTGTGCACCAGACGCGGCTCGCCACCCGCCTCGGTCTTGCGGCGCAGGTACATGACGTACACGTCGAGGGAGTTCGACGACGGCTCGAAGTCGAAGCCCCAGACCGCCTTCAGGATCTGCTCCCGCGTGAGCACCTGGCGCGGGTGCGCCATGAACATCTCCAGCAGCGTGAACTCCGTACGGGTCAGCTCCACCTGGCGCGTGCCCCGGGTCACCTCGCGGGTCGACAGGTCCATGCGCAGGTCGGCGAAGGTGAGGACGTCGCTGTGCTCGGTGGCACCGGCCACGGCGGCCGCGTACGAGCTGCGGCGCAGCAGCGCGCGGATCCGGGCGAACAGCTCGTCCAGCTCGAACGGCTTGACCAGGTAGTCGTCCGCCCCGGCGTCCAGTCCCGTCACCCGGTCGCCGACCGTGTCCCGGGCGGTCAGCATCAGGATGGGCGTGGTGTCGCCAGTGGCCCGGATGCGGCGGGCGGCGGTCAGGCCGTCCATCCGGGGCATCTGGATGTCGAGGATGACCAGGTCGGGCCGGTACGACGCCGCCTTCTCCAGGGCGTCCGCGCCGTCGACGGCGACCTCGGTGCCGTATCCCTCGAAGGCGAGGCTGCGCTGGAGCGCTTCGCGCACCGCCGGCTCGTCGTCGACGATCAGGATGCGCTGGGGGGCACGGTCGCCTTCTGCGGGGCTCATGGCTCGGGTTCCTCTGTCTGCACGGGACGGGGGCGCGGGGGCAGGGTTCGGGGCCTGCGGGCTTCAGCCTCTCAAGCTCTCAGGCTCGCACGATCCCCCGGGGCGCGGGCGACCCCGGTCGGCCGCGGGTCAGCCGCGCACGGTACGGCGGTGGCCGCCGCGACCGGGGCTGGGCTTCCGGTGGGGCGGGGGCGGGGCGACTTCCGGGGCCCGTCGTGCCGGCGCGCGCAGCTCGGCCGCGACCTCCAGCGCGAGGGCGAGACCGGCGGGGTCGGTACCGGCGTCGGGTATGCGGTGGGTGACCTGCGGGATCTGCTTGGTCATGTCGGACTCCTCGGGTGAGTGCCGCGTCGTCACGTCAGTTCATGGAGCCGGCCCGCAGCGTCGGGAGGTCCGCCTTGACCGTGTTGACCGGGATGGCGAAGCCCAGGCCCACGCTGCCGGCGTCGGCCGAGGAGGAGCCGCTGCCGCTCGCCGAGTACATCGCGGAGTTGATGCCGATGATGGTGCCGTTCATGTCGATCAGCGCGCCGCCGGAGTTCCCGGGGTTCAGGGACGCGTCGGTCTGGATCGCCTTGTACGTCGTCGTGGCCCCGCCGGTGTCGCCGTTGAACTGCCGGCCGCCGAACTCGAACGGCCAGCCGCCGCCCTGCTGCCCCTGCTGCTGTTGCTGCCCCTGGCTCTCGTTCGTGGAGACGGTCACGTCACGGTGGAGCGCCGAGACGATGCCGCTGGTGACGGTGCCGGTCAGGCCCTCGGGGGAGCCGATCGCCACGACCTCGTCGCCGACCTGAACGCCGTCGGAGTTGCCGAGGGTGGCCGGCGTCAGGCCCGATGCGTCGTTCAGCTTGATCAGCGCGAGGTCCTTCGAGCTCTCCGTGCCGACGACGTCCGCGGTGTACGTCTTGCCGTCGCCGGTCCGCACCTCGACCGAGGAGGCGCCGGCGACGACGTGGTTGTTGGTGATGATCTCGCCGTCGTTGGTGATGATCACGCCGGAGCCGGTGGACGATCCGGCGTTGGAGGTGGCGTTGATCTCGACGATGCTCGGGCCGACCGCCTTGGCGACGCCGGCCACCGTGCCCTTCTGGCCGGTCGGCACCACATTCGTGCTGCTCGCGCTCGACGAGGCAACGGTGGCGCCGCCGGCCAGCTCCTGGATGCCGTACGCGGTGCCGCCGCCCACGGCCGCCGCCACGATCGCCACGGCGGCGAGCAGCGCGACCGGGCCCCGGTTCCGCTTTCGGCGGGGGTGGGGAGCGGCCGGCTCGGACGCGTGGGGCGAGTCCGCTGGTGTCGCCGGGTGCGCGGCGGCGACCGGGTGCGTCGCCGTCATCGGGTCCGCCGCCGGTATCGGGCGCGTCGCCGTCATCGGGTCCGCCGGGTCCGCCGGGTGCGCGGCAGTGGTCGGATGCCCCGGTGCGTACGCCGGCGGGGCCGGCCACTCCGGGTTCACGGGGGAGGAGTAGGGCTGGTGGCCGCCCGCCTCGGGGCTCTCATGCTCGCTGCTGCGGCGATGGCTCTCGGTCATGTCAACGAGCCTGGCGCCCGACGATGAGAACATCCTGAGTGCCCGCTGAGAAGCCCGACAGAACCTCGTATGCCCGATATAAGGACGGCGGGGCCGCAAGGGCGGCGGGGCCGCCCGGAGGTCCGGTGCTACCCGCAGCCGCAGGAGCGGCGGATCACCAGTTCGGACGGGAAGATCTTCAGCCGCTCGCGCTGCGAGCCGGCCACCCGCAGCCCGTCGTCGAGGACGAGGTCGACCGCCGCACGCGCCATCGCCGGGCGGTCGGAGGCGACCGTCGTCATCGGCGGGTCGGTGAGCGCCGCCTCCTTGATGTCGTCGAACCCGACGACCGCCAGCTCGCCGGGCACGTCGATGCGCAGCTCGCGCGCCGCGCGCAGCACGCCGACCGCCTGGTCGTCGGTGGAGCAGAAGATCGCGGGCGGGCGGTTGGGTCCGGAGAGGATGTCGAGCCCGACGCGATAGGCGTCGTAGCGGTTGTACGGGGCCTCGAAGAGGCGGCCCTCGGTCGGGATGCCCGCGTCCTCCATGGCCCGCCGCCAGCCCTCGACGTGGTCGGAGACGGGGTCGCCCACCGCGGGGGTCTCCGCGGTGCCGCCGACGCAGGCGACGTACGCGTTGCCGTGTTCCAGCAGGTGGCGGACGGCGAGCTGGGCGCCGCCGAGGTCGTCGGTGACGACGGCGACGTCGTCGATGGCCTCGGGGCGCTCGTGCAGCAGGACGATCCGGGCGTCCCAGGCGTCGATCTCCGCGGCGGCGAGGTCGTTCAGCGCGTGGCTGACCAGGATCAGGCCGGAGACGCGCATGCCGAGGAACGCCCGCAGGTAGTGGACCTCGCGCTCGGCCACGTAGTCGGAGTTCCCGACCAGCACCATTTTTCCGCGCTCGGACGCGGCCTGTTCGACCGCGTGCGCCATCTCCCCGAAGAAGGGCTGGCGCGCGTCCGGCACGATCAGGCCTATGAGATCCGTCCGCCGCGACGCCATGGCCTGGGCGACCCGGTCCGGCCGGTATCCCAGCTCCTTGATCGCGGCGAGTACGCGTTCGCGCGTGGCCGGGGCGACCGGCCTCGGTCCGTTGTTGATGACATAGCTGACGACGGCGGTGGACGTACCCGCCAGCCGAGCCACATCATCCCTAGTCACCTTGGCCACGCGCGGAGTCTACGCGGATATAACCGGTCGGGGCAGAGCGTGAACGACCTTGTGAACAGCACGGAAACGGCTCGCGTGTGCGGGCGCGACGCTCGTGCGGATGCCGTTCACGCCTGGCTCGGGGCCTCGGTGGTGTCCAGGGTGGCCGTCTCGTCCGCATCTGCCGTCTTTTGGCGGTCGGGCCCGGCCTGCTGCCGGTCGGCCTTCGCCCTGGCGCCCTCGGCGGCCCGCTCACCCTTGTCCGGGGTAACGAATCGGTAACCCACGTTCCGCACGGTGCCGATCAGCGACTCGTGCTCGGGGCCGAGCTTGGCACGCAGCCGCCGTACGTGGACGTCGACCGTCCGGGTGCCGCCGAAGTAGTCGTAGCCCCAGACCTCCTGCAGCAGCTGGGCGCGGGTGAAGACGCGGCCGGGGTGCTGGGCGAGGTACTTCAGGAGCTCGAACTCCTTGAACGTGAGATCGAGGACGCGTCCCTTGAGCTTGGCGCTGTAGGTCGCCTCGTCGACGGACAGGTCGCCGTTGCGGATCTCCATGGGGGAGTCGTCGCCGACGATCTGCTGCCGGCCCATGGCGAGCCGCAGCCGGGCCTCCACCTCCGCCGGTCCCGCGGTGTCGAGGAGGACGTCGTCGATGCCCCAGTCCGCGGTGACGGCGGCGAGGCCGCCCTCGGTCACCACGAGGACGAGGGGGCAGCCGGGACCGGTGGACCGCAGCAACTGGCACAGGTTGCGTACCTGCGGGAGGTCGCGCCGGCCGTCGACGAGGATGACGTCGGCGCCGGGGGTGTCGACCAGGGCGGGCCCCTCGGCGGGGGCCACGCGCACCTGGTGGAGCAGCAGGCCGAGGGCGGGGAGTACCTCCGCCGACGGTTGGAGGGCGTTGGTCAGCAGGAGCAGTGAACTCATCGCACCCCTCCTTCGAGTCCGTCGAGGACGCGGTCCTGGCCCCGGGGCTCGGGTCGTGGTGCTGCCCACGACCGGGTCGTCATTCGTACGTGCACGGTTCGCTCGCCCATAACGTCTGGTTCCTCCTCGGTCCCTGCGAGGACGTTTACGGCACTGCTTCGTGCGTTTCGACGGCCCGTACACCGGCGGTTTCCCGCGTCGTATACAACGCTTCCGAAAGCACAAAAGGACCCGGGGGCTTCACTGCCCGAGTCCTCTTCTCAGGAGAATAGCCGACATGAGCACCGGTCCGTCAGGTCATGTGGCACGTTCCGCCAATGGTCCGCATTTCAAGATACGTGGTGTGACGCGTGAAGTTACCTGGGGCGGTACGTCTTTTCGGACGTTTTTGCGCACGGTGGACGGCGTGCGGATCAATTCTGTATACAACCCGGCTGCGGCCGAAAGGGTGACCGGGAAGGACATCTCGCGGCCGCCTTCCCATGACCTCGTGTTCGTGATCGCGCACGGGTTCACGGGGAACGCGGACCGGCCGCACGTACGGCGGGTCGCACGGGAGTTCGCCCGGCACGGGGCCGTGGTGACCTTCTCCTTCCGCGGGCACGGTGCCTCGGGCGGACGGTCCACGCTCGGGGACCGCGAGGTGCTGGACCTGGCGGCGGCGGTGTCGTGGGCGCGGGAACTGGGGCACACGCGCGTGGCGACCGTCGGGTTCTCGATGGGCGGCTCGGTGGTCCTGCGGCACGCGGCGCTGGGCGGGGAGGGGAACGGGCATGGGG
>NZ_LIQT01000372.1 GCF_001418415.1 Streptomyces hirsutus | reverse complement strand
GGGGAACGGGGGGCTCGGGTCGGTCGGCCGCTGTCACGGGGGGCGACCGGCCGACCCGATGCATGCCGCCGGTCCCGCCCCGTCGTCGGCCGCGGGGTCAGCGCCATGAAGTGCTCTCCTCCTGATGTGCTCTCCTTCCGAAGTACTCGTCCCGCAGAGCTACTTGAGGTAGGCGAGACCGGGGTGGACGGCGGTGTAGCCGTCGACGAGGCGGCGGGCCACGTTCACGGAGTCGACGAGCGGGTGCAGCGCGAACGCCTTGACCGCATGGGTACGGGAGCCGGATTCGGCGGCACGGAGCACCTCGCGCTCGACCGCCTTGACCGCGCAGACCAGGCCGGTGGCGTGGTCCGGCAGCGGATCGACGGAGACGGGGTGCGCTCCCTGGGCGTCCACCAGACAGGGAACCTCGATGACCGCGTCCCCGTCCAGCACCGAAAGGGTGCTGCGGTTGCGGACGTTGAGGATCAGGGTGGTGCGTTCGTCGCGGGCGACGGCCCGCATCAGGGCGAGAGCCACTTTCTCGTAGCCACCGGACAGGTCCTCCTCCTCGCGGTCGCCGGCACCGGCACTCTCGCGGTTCTCGGCCATGTAGGTGGCCTCGCGTTCGGCGCGGGTGCGGTGCCAGGTGGCGAGAGCGGGGGTGTCCGGGGTGCCCACCTGCGTGTAGAAGCGGGCCTGTTGGTCGTGGAGGAAGGCGCCGCGGGTCTTCTCGGCCTGCTGGTAGGCGCGTACGGTCTCCCGGTTGAAGTAGTAGTAGTGCAGGTACTCGTTGGGGATGGCACCGAGGGACTGGAGCCAGTCGGCGCCGAAGAGCCTGCCCTCCTCGAAGGAGCCGAGCAGGGGCAGGTCGGCGAGCAGGCGCGGGAGTTCGTCACGGCCCTTGACGTACAGGCCGCGCACCCAGCCGAGGTGGTTGAGGCCGACGTAGTCGATCCACGCCTCCCGCGGGTCCGCGCCGAGGACCCGGGCGATGCGACGGCCGAGGCCGACCGGCGAGTCGCAGATGCCGATGACCCGGTCGCCGAGGTGGCGGGACATGGCCTCGGTGACCAGGCCCGCCGGGTTGGTGAAGTTGATGACCCAGGCGTCGGGGGCGAGCCGGGCCACCCGCCGGGCGATGTCCACGGCGACGGGGACGGTACGCAGTCCGTAGGCGATGCCGCCCGCGCCGACCGTCTCCTGCCCGAGAACGCCCTCGGAGAGTGCGACCCGCTCGTCGTTCGCCCGGCCCTCGAGGCCGCCGACGCGGATCGCGGAGAAGACGAAGTCGGCGCCCCGCAGTGCTTCGTCCAGGTCGGTGGTGGTGCTCACCTCGGGAGCGTCGGGCTCGCCGGCTGCCTGTTCGGCCAGCACACGGGCGACTGCATACAGTCGACGGTCGTCGACATCGTGGAGAACGACCCGGGTCACCCGCCCCTCGGCGTGGTCCCCGAGGAGCGCGCCGTACACCAGCGGGACCCGGAAGCCCCCGCCGCCCAGAATCGTCAGTTTCACGTCCGCACCCTTCCCGTCGCGGCGGCGTCGACGCCTGCCGGTCCGATCGTCCACCACGTCCGCCCTCGATCATGATGCCTCCGGCCGGCGGCGGAGGCCCGTCCGAGCCCGGGGACGCCCCTCTCTCCGGTGAGGGCTCCGCCCGCGGGTGCCGGTGAAGGCCCGAGACCAAGCGATGGAACACACGTTCGACGCATGGTCGAACGGAGAACCACGCCCGGCCGTGCGAAGCNNGCTTCGCACGGCCGGGCGTGGCGCTGTTGCACCCATTCGCGTCAATTCACGAGGTGAACCCTCCTCGCGCTCAAGGACTTTCTCGGTTACACCTCTTGACGGCCACGGGGCCGCGGAGCACATTGGCGACACCTTGAGAGCGCTCTCACAGCCGATGAGCAGGGCTCTCAGGCACTCCCCCGCACCAGGATCCACACCCGGATCCGCACCTGAAACCGAACGCGGATCCGTACACGGATCGACCCATGCATCCGCATCCGTCTCCGAGAGGCATCCCCACATGAGTGACACCTCCGGCACCCCCCGCAGACCCCGTGCCCCGCGCAGATCCCGCTCGCTGCGGCGGGCGCTGCTGGCCGCCGTCGGCACGCTCGGGCTCGCGCTCGCGGCCTCCACCATCGCCCTGCCGTCCGCGAGCGCCTCCGCCCCGACACCCCCGTCGGGCTGGAACCAGGTCTTCGTCGACGACTTCAACGGCGCCGCGGGCAGCGGCGTCAACACCTCCAACTGGCAGTACGCGACCGGCAAGGGATACCCGGGCGGCCCCGCCAACTGGGGCACCGGCGAGATCGAGACGATGACGTCGAACCCGGAGAACGTCTCCCTCGACGGCAACGGCAACCTCCGTATCACCCCGCGCCGGGACGCCTCCGGGAACTGGACCTCCGGCCGTGTCGAGACCAACCGTTCCGACTTCGAGCCGCCGGCCGGCGGCACCCTGCGCGTCGAGAGCCGCATCCAGGTGCCGAACGTGACCGGTGCCGCCGCCAAGGGCTACTGGCCGGCGTTCTGGATGCTGGGCGCTCCGTACCGGGGCAACTACTGGAACTGGCCGGCGGTCGGCGAGCTGGACATCATGGAGAACACGCAGGGCAACAACACCGTCTTCGCCACGATGCACTGCGGCACCGCGCCCGGCGGGCCGTGCAACGAGAACAGCGGTATCGGGAGTTCGACCACCTGTCAGGGCACGACCTGTCAGGCCGGCTTCCACACCTACCGGCTGGAGTAGGACCGCTCGAAGAGCGTGGAGGAGATCCGCTTCTCCCTCGACGGCAACACCTTCCACACCGTGCGGGAGAACCAGGTCGACGCGACGACCTGGTCGAACGCCACCGACCACGGCTTCTTCGTCATTCTCAACGTGGCGATGGGCGGCGGCTTCCCCGACGCCTTCGGCGGCGGCCCGGACGCCGGTACGCAGCCCGGTCACTCGATGCTCGTCGACTACGTCCAGGTGCTGACCTCCGGCGGCGGTGGCACCACGCCCCCGCCGACCGGCAACCGCGACGCGTACGGCACCATCCAAGCCGAGTCCTTCGACGGCCAGTCCGGCACGATGACGGAGACCACCTCCGACTCCGGCGGCGGTCAGAACGTGGGCGCGCTGGCCAACGGCGACTGGCTGCAGTTCAAGGGCGTCAACTTCGGCTCGCCCGCGGCCAGGCAGTTCTCGGCACGGGTGGCGAGCGGTGCGCCCGCCGGGGTCAGCGGTCTGGTCGAGGTGCGTCTGGACAGCCGCGGCAACGCCCCCATCGGGAGTTTCTCGGTGGGCAACACGGGCGGCTGGCAGTCGTGGCGGACCGTCCCGGCGAACATCGCGTCCGTGACGGGCACGCACGACGTGTATCTGACCTTCACGAGCGGCCAGCCGCAGGACTTCGTGAACGTCAACTGGTTCACGTTCGGCCGCTGACCGCCGGCCGGCCCGTGTGACCGGCCGCTCCCCGAACCACCGGCTTCCCCGACCGGCCGAGGGGCCCCACGCGTGCGTGGGGCCCCTCCCCCATGTCCACGACCCGACGCTTTCCCGGGACGCCCGCGCCGCAGGGCCGCCTTCCCGCGAATACGTCATACTTTTACTGGTGAACGTGTTACGGAGGTGAGGGTTCGGGCGTACCGGGACACCCTGTAGTGGAGGAAGAGGACCGAGGACGTCACGACGTACGGGCGCGCCCGGCAGGAATCCGCGGAACGGCGGGGCAGGCCCTCGACCACCTCGACGACAAGGAGCTGACGGGAATGACCGAGGAGACGACCGAGGCACCGAACGGGGAGACGTCCGGGGATCCGGCCGGTACCGAATGGTCCAATCCCCTGCGTGATCCGCGCGACCGCCGTCTCCCGCGCATCGCCGGCCCCTCCGGGCTCGTCATCTTCGGGGTCACGGGCGATCTGTCGCGCAAGAAGCTGATGCCGGCGGTGTACGACCTCGCCGGCCGGGGTCTGCTGCCGCCGGGCTTCTCGCTGGTCGGTTTCGCCCGCCGGGACTGGGAGGACCAGGATTTCGCGGAGGTGGTGCACGACGCGGTCGAGGAGCACGCCCGCACCCCCTTCCGCGAGGAGGTCTGGCAGC
Organism: Streptomyces hirsutus; assembly: GCF_001418415.1. GTDB lineage: Bacteria > Actinomycetota > Actinomycetes > Streptomycetales > Streptomycetaceae > Streptomyces > Streptomyces hirsutus. The sequence goes on along the minus strand of NZ_LIQT01000372.1, from coordinate 279 downwards.
AGCTCGCCGAGGGCATGCGATTCGTCCCGGGCGACTTCGACGACGACACGGCGTTCGAGCGACTGCGCTCGGCCGTCGACGAGTTGGACAGATCCCGGGGAACCGGCGGCAACTTCGCGTTCTACCTCTCGGTACCACCGAAGTTCTTCCCGAAGGTGGTCCAGCAGCTGAAGAAGCACGGCTTGGCCGACGCGCCCGCCGGTTCCTGGCGGCGCGCGGTGATCGAGAAGCCGTTCGGCCACGACCTGAAGTCGGCCAAGGAGCTCAACGCGATCGTCC
>NZ_LIQT01000371.1 GCF_001418415.1 Streptomyces hirsutus | reverse complement strand
GGGCGAGGGGATCGGGGCCGCCGGGGAAGTCAGGGCCGGCACCGAAAGGGCCACCCTCGAACGGGTCGTCCGGGCCGGGCCCGGGGAAGGCGTCGCCCCGCTCGCGGGCGTTGGCCGCCGCGCGGAGGCGGTCCACCGCACCGTCCATGGCGAACTGGGCGGCCCCCAGGCCCTCCACCACGTAGCCGCGACGGGCCTGACCGGTCTCCTCGAAGGCCGACAGAACACGGTAGACCGCGGAGAAACCGCCCTCGACGCCCTCGGCGGCGACCGCGCCCCGGGTGACCACCCCGTGCCGGTCGAGCAGGGTCCGGGCCAGCGCGTGGGCGCGGACCGTGGGGTCGCTCTCCCGCTCCGGCAGCAGCGACCAGCGACCGGCGACCGTCGGCGGGCCGGTACGGGAGGCGCCGCGGGCGGCAGCCGTGAGTGAGCCGTAGCGTCCGCGCGGGACCTGGCGCTTCGCGCGGTGGGCGGTGGAGCCCGCGGTGCGGCCCGAGCCCAGCAGCGAGCGCAGGGGAGCGAGCGTGTCGTTGGTCAGCCGGCCGGACCATGCCAGGTCCCAGACGGCGTCGGCCAGGTGGGGGTCGGTGGCCTCGGGGTGGGTGGTGGCGCGGACCTGGTCGGCGATCTGGCGGAAGAACAGCCCGTAGCCGCCGGAGAGGGCGTCGAGGACCGACTGGTGCAGGGCGGTCGTCTCCAGGGGGTGCGGTGGCGGCAGCAGCAGCGGGGCCGCGTCCGCGAGATGGAGGGAGACCCAGCCGTCCTTGCCCGGGAGGGAACCGGCACCGGCCCACACCACCTCGCCGGTGGCCGTGAGCTCGTCCAGCATCGCGGGGGAGTAGTGCGCGACCCGGGAGGGCAGGACCAGTTTCTCCAGGGCGGACGCGGGCACGGACGCACCCTGCAACTGCTCGATCGCGCGCACCAGACCATCGACGCCGCGCAGTGCGTGCCCCTTGCCGATGTGCTGCCACTGGGGGAGGAACTGGGCGAGCGCGGCCGGCGGCACCGGTTCCAGCTCGTGCCGCAGGGCGGCCAGGGAACGGCGGCGCAGCCGGCGCAGCACGGCCGCGTCGCACCACTCCTGGCCGATCCCGGCCGGGTGGAACTCGCCCTGGACGACCCTGCCCGCCGCCGAGAGCCGCTGCAGGGCGCCCTCGGTGACCGCCACGCCCAGCCCGAAGCGGGCCGCGGCCGCGGCCGACGTGAACGGGCCGTGCGTGCGCGCGTACCGTGCGAGCAGGTCGCCGAGCGGGTCCTTGACCGGTTCGGTGAACGCCTCCGGTACACCGACCGGCAGCGCCGTGCCCAGCGCGTCGCGCAGCCGGCCGGAGTCCTCGATCGCCGCCCAGTGCTCCGTGCCGGCGACGCGGACCCGGATCGCGCGGCGTGCCGACGCCAGGTCTGCCGCCCACTGCGGCTCGGCGCCCCGCTCCGCCAGCTCGGCCCCGGTGAGCGGGCCGAGCACGCGCAGCAGGTCGGCGACCCCCTCCGCGTCCTTGACCCGTCGGTCCTCGGTGAGCCACTGCAGCTCACGCCCCAGCTCGGTCAGCACCTCGGCGTCGAGCAGCTCGCGCAGCTCCGCCTGGCCGAGCAGCTCGGCCAGCAGCCTCGAGTCCAGCGACAGGGCCGCCGCGCGGCGCTCGGCGAGCGGGGAGTCGCCCTCGTACAGGAACTGGGCGACGTAGCCGAACAGCAGGGAGCGGGCGAAGGGGGACGGCTCGGGAGTGGTGACCTCGACGAGCCGCACCCTGCGGGACTCCAGGTCGCCCATCAGCTCGACGAGCCCGGGGACGTCGAAGACGTCCTGGAGACATTCGCGGACCGCCTCCAGGACGATCGGGAACGAGCCGAACTCGCCCGCCACCTGGAGCAGCTGGGACGCACGCCGGCGCTGCTGCCACAACGGGGTGCGCTTACCGGGGTTGCGGCGCGGAAGCAGCAGCGCGCGGGCGGCGCACTCGCGGAAGCGGGACGCGAACAGTGCCGAGCCGCCCACCTGGTCGGTGACGACCTGGTCGACCTCCCCCTTGTCGAAGACGACGTCCGCGGCGCCCAGCGGCGCCTGGTCCGCGTCGTACTCGGTGCCCGCCCGCACCGGCTCCTGGTCGAGCAGGTCCAGGCCCATCAGGTCGGCGTCCGGCAGGCGCAGCACGATGCCGTCGTCGGCGTGCATCACCTGGGCGTCCATGCCGTACCGCTCGGAGAGACGGGCGCCGAGCGCGAGCGCCCACGGGGCGTGCACCTGGGCGCCGAACGGGGAGTGCACGACGACCCGCCAGTCGCCGAGCTCGTCACGGAAGCGCTCCACGACGACGGTGCGGTCGTCCGGGACATGGCCGCAGGCCTGGCGCTGCTCGTCGAGGTAGGCCAGCACATTGTCCGCGGCCCAGGCGTCGAGCCCGGCGGCGAGGAGCCGCCCACGCGCCTCCTCCCGGGACAGCGAGCCGACCTCGCGCAGGAAGGCGCCCACCGCGCGGCCCAGCTCCAGCGGGCGGCCCAGCTGGTCCCCCTTCCAGAACGGGAGCCGGCCCGGCACGCCCGGGGCCGGGGAGACCAGCACCCGGTCGCGCGTGATGTCCTCGATGCGCCAGGAACTGGTGCCGAGGGTGAACACATCGCCGACGCGGGACTCGTAGACCATCTCCTCGTCGAGCTCGCCGACCCGTCCGCCGCCCTTCTTGGGGTCGGAGCCCGCGAGGAACACTCCGAACAGGCCCCGGTCGGGGATGGTGCCCCCGGAGGTGACGGCGAGCCGCTGCGCCCCCGGGCGGCCGGTGATCTCCCCCGTGACCCGGTCCCACACCACGCGCGGGCGCAGTTCCGCGAACGCGTCGGAGGGGTAGCGTCCGGCGAGCATGTCCAGCACGGCCGTGAAGGCCGACTCGGGCAGTGAGGCGAAGGGCGCGGCCCGGCGGACCGTCGCCAGCAGATCGTCGAACCGCCAGGTGTCCATGGCCGTCATGGCGACGATCTGCTGGGCCAGGACGTCCAGCGGGTTCGCGGGAACGCGCAGCGACTCGATGGAGCCCGTCCGCATCCGCTCGGTGACCACGGCGGCCTGGACGAGGTCGCCCCGGTACTTCGGGAACACCACGCCCGTGGAGACCGCGCCCACCTGATGGCCCGCGCGGCCGACCCGCTGGAGCCCCGAGGCCACCGACGGCGGCGACTCCACCTGGACCACCAGGTCGACCGCGCCCATGTCGATGCCCAGCTCAAGGCTGGAGGTGGCCACCACCGCGGGCAGCCGGCCCGCCTTGAGGTCCTCCTCGACCTGGGCGCGCTGCTCCTTGGACACCGAGCCGTGGTGCGCGCGGGCGATGACGGCGGGTGCGCCCTGGGCGGCTCCGGACCCGCCCATCAGCTCGGCGGGGGAGTGGTGCTCGTCCAGGGTCTCGCCGGTGGCCCGCTCGTAGGCGATCTCGTTGAGCCGGTTGCACAGGCGTTCCGCGAGGCGGCGGGAGTTCGCGAACACGATCGTCGAACGGTGGGACTGGACCAGGTCGGCGATCCGTTCCTCGACGTGCGGCCAGATCGAGGGGCGCTCCGCTCCCGAGCCGTCCGCCCCCTGCGAGCCGTCCGCCACCGGGGAGCCGCCCAGCTCGCCCAGGTCCTCGACCGGGACCACGACGGACAGGTCGAACTCCTTGTCCGCATCCGGCTGGACGATCTCCACCTTGCCGCGCGGGGACAGGAAACGGGCGATCTCGTCGACCGGACGGACCGTCGCCGACAGACCGATGCGGCGGGCCGGCCGGGGCAGCAGCTCGTCCAGCCGCTCCAGGGACAGCCCCAGATGCGCCCCGCGCTTGGTACCGGCGACCGCGTGCACCTCGTCCAGGATCACCGTCTCGATGCCCGTCAGCGCGTCGCGCGCGGCCGACGTCAGCATCAGGAACAGGGACTCCGGGGTGGTGATCAGGATGTCCGGCGGGCGGGTGGACAGGGCCCGGCGCTCGGCGGGCGGGGTGTCGCCGGAGCGGATCCCGACCTTCACCTCGGGCTCGGGCAGCCCCAGGCGCACGGACTCCTGGCGGATGCCGGTCAGCGGGCTGCGCAGATTGCGCTCGACATCGACGGCCAGGGCCTTGAGCGGGGAGACGTACAGGACGCGGCAGCGCTTGTGGTGGTCCGCGGGCGGGGGCGCGGCGGCGAGCTGGTCCAGGGCCGCGAGGAAGGCGGCCAGCGTCTTGCCGGAGCCGGTGGGAGCGACCACCAGCACGTCCGAACCCTCCTGGAGGGCACGCCACGCGCCCGCCTGGGCCGCGGTGGGCGCGGAGAACGCCCCCGTGAACCAGCCGCGGGTCGCGGCGGAGAAGCCGTCCAGGGCAGGGTGCGGAGTGCTGACCATGCGTCCATCGTGCACCCGGGCACTGACAACGGGGCTGACCGGGCGGGTCGTGGTCCCGGGACCCGGCGGGGAGCACCGGCGGGAGCGCGTGACAATGGCCGTATGGCGGAAACGGGAGCGGAAACGGGAAAGGAGCGTGCGCGGCACTGGCAGTACGCCGAGCTGCCCGGCGTCGACCTGCTCCGGGCCCGTTACATCCGCAAGTCGTTCGTGCGGCACACCCACGAGAACTTCGTCATCGCCGCCATCGCCGACGGGGTGGAGGTCTTCCACCACGGCGGGGCCGACCAGTACGCGGGCGCCGGGACACTCGCACTCGTGAACCCGGACACCCCGCACACCGGACGGGCGGGCGTGCCCGAGGGATGGCGGTACGGCGCGGTCTACCCGCCGCCCGAGGTGGTCGCGGCCATCGCCGCCGAGACCACCACACTGCGCGGCACCCCGGGGTTCGTGACACCGGTCCTCGACGACCCGTACGCCGTTCGTCTGGTGCACCAGGTGCTGCGGGCCACCGACGAGGGCAACGCGCTCGCCGCCGACACCCTGTTGCGGGTGGCCGTGACCCGGCTGCTCCGGCTGAACGGCGGATCGCTGCCCCGGCGCCGGGTGCGCACGGCCGGTGCCCGGACCGCCGCACGCGCGCGGGTGCTGCTCGAGGAGCGGATGACCGCGCCGCCGACGCTCGAGCAACTGGCCGACGAGCTCGGGACCAGTCCGTTCGCACTGCTGCGGGCCTTCCGCGACACCTACGGGATGCCGCCGCACACCTGGCTCACCGACGCCCGGGTACGGCGGGCACGCCGGCTCCTCGACGCGGGCACGTTGCCGTCGGAGACCGCCGTCGCCGTCGGGTTCACCGACCAGCCGCACCTGAACCGGCACTTCGGCCGGATCGTCGGCGTGCCGCCGGGCGCCTACCAGCGGGAGCGCAAGAACGTACAAGACACCCGGCGAACGTTCCACGTACGGTCCGGGGTGTGGCAGCAGAACGACAGACAACACTCGCAGAGGCACGCGACGCGGCCGCTCCGGGCGGAAAACCGGACGGCGCCGTCGTCCGGGACGCCCTGGGGGTCGGCATCGCCGTCGGACTTTCCGGATTCGCCTTCGGGGTGACCTCGGCCGGCAGCGGGCTCACACTGCTGCAGACCTGTGCACTCAGCCTGCTGGTGTTCACGGGGGCGTCCCAGTTCGCCCTGGTGGGGGCGCTGGCGGCCGGAGGGAGCCCGTTCACGGCCGCCGCCGGAGCGTTCTTCCTGGGCGTGCGCAACGCCTTCTACGGGCTGCGCCTGTCCCAGCTGCTGGCCCTCCCGCGCGCGGTGCGGCCGTTCGCCGCCCAGTGGGTCATCGACGAGACCGCCGCGGTCTCCCTCGCCCAGCCCACCCGGCGCAGCGCCCGGATCGGCTTCCTGGTCACCGGGCTCAGCCTGTACGTCCTGTGGAACCTCACCACGCTGCTCGGCGCGCTGGGCGCCGAGGCCATCGGGGACACCGACGCCTGGGGCCTGGACGCGGCCGGCCCCGCGGTCTTCCTGGCCCTGCTCGCACCGATGCTGCGGACCGGCACCGAACGGCTGGTCGCCGGGCTCGCCGTCCTGCTGGGGCTCGGGCTGCTGCCGGTCCTGCCCGCCGGTGTACCGGTCCTGGTGGCCGCGTTCGCGGCACCGGCCGTCCTGTGGGCACAGGGCCGCCGCAGGGGCACCGGGCGGGGCGACGCGAAGGAACGGAGCGATGCGCCGGCGCGCGGCGGCATACCGGAGGAGGACCGTTGAACATCTGGATCGCGATCGGCGTGACCGCCCTCGGGTGCTACGCCGTCAAACTGGCCGGACTCCTGGTGCCCGCCGGCGCCCTCGAACGGCCGCTCGTCCGGCGGCTCGCCGCCCTGCTGCCCGTCGCCCTGCTCGCCGCCCTGACCGCCCAGCAGACCTTCGCCGACGGCCGGACGCTCGTGCTGGACGCGCGGGCGGTGGGACTCGCGGCCGCCGCCGTGGCGCTGATGCTGCGCGCCCCGTTCCTGGTCGTCGTCGGGGCGGCCGTGGCCGTGACGGCGGGAGTCCGGGCCCTGGGCGGGTGAGGCTGCGCCGAGCGGTGGACCGGATGGTCGCGGCCGGTGGCGGGCTCGGTTTCGGCCGGCCGATCGCGCGGCCGTACGCCGTGAGCGTGCGCGATGCGTCGACGGACACCCTCGGGCGGGCCTCCAGGGCGGGGGCGGGCGCCCATCTACGCCACCGTACGAGGCGGCCGCCGTCCTCCCGCTGCTCGACCGGCAGGCGGTCCCCGAACCGGCTCACCCCCGCGGACGGGATACTGGGGGCATGCGGTTGACGGTCTTCTGGGAACGAATGGCGGAGCACTTCGGCACGGGCTACGCCGACACCTTCGCGCGCGATCACGTCATGTCGGAACTCGACGGGCGCACCGTGCACGAGGCACTGGAGGCCGGCTGGGCCGCCAAGGACGTCTGGCAGGTGGTCTGCGCGGTGATGGGGGTTCCCCGGGAAAAGCGCTGATCGTCACAGAGATCGCCGGAGGGCAGACGGCTGCCGGTGGTGTGGGCGAGACTTGCTCCGTGGCACCCACCGAAGAGACCGAGCAGGCAGTCCGGCATCCCTCCGCACCAGGCACGCCGCCGCCCGGCCCTCCGACGGGCGAGGCGGCCCCGCCGCCCGGCTCCCGCATGCCGCGCTGGCTGCCGCGTGCCATGCTGCTCGCGCTCGCGCTGATCGCCCTGTTCCAGCTGGGCAGCTGGGCCTTCCACGAGCTCACCGGTCTGCTGATCAACATTCTCATCGCGTTCTTCCTGGCGCTCGCCATCGAGCCCGCGGTGAGCTGGATGGCCGCGCGCGGGGTGCGCCGGGGGCTGGGCACCTTCCTGGTCTTCCTGGGAGTGCTGATCGCGACGGCGGGCTTCGTCACCCTGCTCGGATCCATGCTGGCGGGGCAGATCATCAAGATCGTCGAGGACTTCCCGCAGTACCTCGACTCCGTCATCAACTGGGTCAACACGCACTTCCACACCGAACTGCGGCGGGTGGACATCCAGGAGGGCCTGCTCCGCTCCGACTGGCTGCGCAACTACGTGCAGAACAGCGCCACCGGCGTCCTGGACGTCTCCACGCAGGTCCTGGGGGGCCTCTTCCAGCTGCTGACCATCATGCTGTTCTCGTTCTACTTCGCCGCCGACGGCCCGCGGCTGCGCCGCGCCATCTGCTCCGTACTGCCGCCCGCGCGCCAGGCCGAGGTGCTGCGCGCGTGGGAGATCGCCGTGAACAAGACCGGCGGCTACCTGTACTCGCGCGGACTGATGGCGCTGGTCTCCGGCATGGCCCACTACGTGCTGCTGGAGATCCTCGAGGTGCCCTACGCGCCCGCGCTCGCCGTGTGGGTGGGCCTGGTGTCGCAGTTCATCCCCACCATCGGCACCTATCTCGCGGGCGCCCTGCCCATGCTGATCGCCTTCACGGTCGACCCCTGGTACGCGCTGTGGGTGCTGATCTTCGTGGTGATCTACCAGCAGTTCGAGAACTATGTACTGCAGCCCAAGCTGACCTCGAGGACCGTCGACATCCACCCGGCGGTCGCCTTCGGCTCGGTCGTCATGGGCACCGCCCTGCTCGGCGCCGTCGGCGCGCTGATCGCCATTCCCGCGGTCGCCACCCTCCAGGCGTTCCTGGGCGCGTACGTGAAGCGCTACGACGTCACCGACGATCCCCGCGTGCACGGCCACCGCGGGACAGGCCCCGGTGACGGCGGCCCCGGCTCCGGCGAGCGGCGGACCCTCGTCGTCCGCGCCCGGCACCTCTGGGCGCGCCGACCGGGCTCGGCGCGCCCCCGGAGCGGGGACACCGAGGACTCCTGAGCCCGGTATACCGCTTCACCACCTGCTCGAGGCCGACGAGGTGAACCACCGGCCCCGAGCGGATGCCGGAGGGTGAACGACTCGTGAGGGTGCCGAGGGATGCGCTTGACATGAAAATCGAACATCTATTCTCATTGGGGTGTCGATGAGTCCCAAAGGTGGGCGTTATCGCCCGGTTCGTGTAGGAGTGGGCCCTGGTTGTCCACAGGCTGGAGGTGCGTCGGGGGGCGTTGTCAGTGGCAGGCGCTAGCGTCATTGACGTGAAGCGATCGACTCAAGCAAATCGGGTGGAACCCATGGCAGGAACCGACCGCGAGAAGGCGCTCGACGCCGCACTCGCACAAATTGAACGGCAATTCGGCAAGGGCGCGGTCATGCGCATGGGTGACCGGACGAACGAGCCCATCGAGGTCATCCCGACCGGGTCGACCGCGCTCGACGTGGCCCTCGGCGTCGGCGGCCTGCCCCGCGGCCGTGTGGTGGAGGTCTACGGGCCGGAGTCCTCCGGCAAGACGACCCTGACCCTGCACGCGGTGGCCAACGCGCAGAAGGCCGGCGGTCAGGTCGCCTTCGTGGACGCGGAGCACGCCCTCGACCCCGAGTACGCGAAGAAGCTCGGCGTCGACATCGACAACCTGATCCTGTCCCAGCCGGACAACGGTGAGCAGGCGCTGGAGATCGTGGACATGCTGGTCCGCTCCGGCGCCCTCGACCTCATCGTGATCGACTCCGTCGCGGCGCTCGTCCCGCGCGCGGAGATCGAGGGCGAGATGGGTGACAGCCACGTGGGTCTGCAGGCCCGCCTGATGAGCCAGGCGCTGCGGAAGATCACCAGCGCGCTCAACCAGTCCAAGACCACCGCGATCTTCATCAACCAGCTCCGCGAGAAGATCGGCGTGATGTTCGGCTCGCCGGAGACCACGACCGGTGGCCGGGCGCTGAAGTTCTACGCCTCGGTGCGTCTGGACATCCGCCGGATCGAGACGCTGAAGGACGGCACCGACGCGGTCGGCAACCGCACCCGTGTCAAGGTCGTCAAGAACAAGGTGGCGCCGCCCTTCAAGCAGGCCGAGTTCGACATCCTCTACGGCCAGGGCATCAGCCGCGAGGGCGGCCTGATCGACATGGGCGTGGAGCACGGCTTCGTCCGCAAGGCCGGTGCCTGGTACACCTACGAGGGCGACCAGCTCGGCCAGGGCAAGGAGAACTCCCGTAACTTCCTCAAGGACAACCCCGATCTCGCCAACGAGATCGAGAAGAAGATCCTGAAGAAGCTCGGCATCGGCGTGCAGGCCGAGGAGCCGGCCGGTGAGAAGAGCGCGGATGCCGTCGGCGCCGCCGCTCCGGCCGACGCGGCCGCGACTCCGGCTCCGGCGGCCAAGACCACCAAGTCCAAGGCCGCTGCGGTCAAGAGCTGACCCGTGACCCGACGAACCGACTGGGCCGAGTACGAGTCCGCCGCTTCCGGCGCCCCACGGGGGGCGGGCACCGGAAGCGGCGACGACCCGGCCGCGAACGGTGACCGGGCGTACGGGGACGCCAACGGCGAGGACGGCTTCTTCGGCGACTTCTCCCGTGAGGACCCGGGTGGTGGCCGACGCCCGCGCGGCGCCGGGTCCCGTCGTGCAGAGGGCTCACGGGGGAACGGCTCGCGTGACGGCGGGCCGCGTGGTGGACGCAGACGCCGGGCTTTCGGCGAGGCGGCCGCAGCGGACGGGGACGACTCCTCCTCACCGAGGGCCGAGCGGGAGGAGTCTCCGGGGGACCCGGTCGAGCGGGCGCGGGCGATCTGTCTGCGTCTGCTCACCGGAACCCCGCGCACCCGGAAACAGCTCGCCGACGCCCTGCGTAAACGGGAGATCCCGGACGAGGCCGCCGAGGAGGTGCTGTCCCGGTTCGAAGAGGTCGGACTGATCAACGACAGCGCTTTCGCGGACGCCTGGGTCGAGTCCCGGCACCACGGCCGGGGCCTGGCACGGCGCGCCCTTGCCCGGGAGCTCCGGACCAAGGGCGTCGACTCCACGCTGATCGACGCGGCCGTCTCCCAGCTCGACTCCGAACAGGAAGAGACCACCGCGCGCGAGCTCGTCGCCCGCAAACTGCGCTCCACCCGCGGACTCGACCGCGACAAGCGGATCCGCCGCCTCGCCGGCATGCTCGCCCGCAAGGGCTACCCCGAAGGCCTCGCCCTGCGTGTGGTCCGGCAGGCGCTGGAGGAGGAGGGCGAGGACACGGAGTTCCTGGAGGACGGCGGGTACTGAGAACCCGCCGGCCCGCTCTACGTCCGGACCGGCAGCCCCGCCGCCCGCCAGGCCTGAAAGCCGCCGATCAGGTCGGTGGCCCGGCGGAGTCCCAGCCGGTGCAGGGATTCCGCGGCCAGGCTGGAGGCGTAGCCCTCGTTGCAGATCACGACCACGCGCAGGTCATGGCCGGTCGCCTCGGGCAGGCGATGGCTGCCCCGGGGGTCGAGACGCCACTCCAGTTCGTTGCGCTCGACGACGAGGGCGCCGGGGATCGTCCCGTCCCGGTCGCGCAGGGCGGCGTAGCGGATGTCGACCAGCAGGGCTTCCCCGTCGCGGGCGGCCTCGTGGGCGGGAACCGCCTCGATGCGTTCGTAGCCCGCGCGGACCCGCTCCAGCAGCTCGTCGATCCCCGGGGCGTCGGCGGCCCTCTCCGGTGCCCCGCTCACTGCCAGTCCGCCGGGCGCTCGACCTGCTCCAGACGCAGTGTCGGGCCGGTGCGGCTGTACCGGCGCATCAGGGGGAGCGGCGGATGGTAGGCGTGCACGGAGACCGCGTGCCGCTCCGGGGACTCGTTGAGCACCTCGTGCACGTGGTGCCGGCCGAAGGCGCGGCCCTGGCCGGCCGCCAGCCGGCGCTCCCGGTCCACGCCGTCGTTCAGCTCCAGCGTCTTCCAGCCGTCGGTGGGCAGCCGCACGGAGAGCGAGTTCTCCTTCAACTCACCCGACGCGGTCATGAAGGCCCCGAGGGATTCCCCGTGGTCGTGCCAGCCGGTGCCGGTGCCGGGCGGCCAGCCGATCAGCCAGGCCTCGCTGCCCGCGGGACCGTCGAGCCGTACCCAGGTGCGGCCCTCCGGATCGAGCGGCAGCGAGGCGACCAGCTCGGCGTCGGCGGCGACGCGTCGTACGAAGTCGAGGAGGTCCGCCTGCGAGGGGCCGGCGGCAGCGAGGGAGGCCGTACCCGGGACAGCGGTCGGGCCGGGAGCCGCACCGGACGCGGAGACCGCGGGAGACGCGGGGAGGGCAGGGGGAAGCACAGGGGAAGCAGACACGTGGCACC
>NZ_LIQT01000370.1 GCF_001418415.1 Streptomyces hirsutus | reverse complement strand
CGGCGGGACGACGGCGGGACGACGGCGGGACGACGGGACGTCGGCGGCCCCGTCCCAGCGGGCTCGAGCCGGACTCGAGCCGGGCTCCAGGCGCTCTCGAGCGCAACTCCCTTTCCTATGAAGTGAGTTCACTACCATGGGCAGTATGTGGCTTATAGGGGTTCTGGGGGCTTTCACCGTCGTCGTCCTTCCGGCGCTGATCGCCCGGAGGCTGCTCGGCATGGAGACCGGCGGGCTGCGGCTGGTGGCCGCCGCGCTGGTCGGTGCCACGGTGTCCGGAACGCTGGTCGGCACCCAGCTGCAGAACCCGGAGCGCGGTCCGGCCCTGCTGCCGCTGATGCTCGGCGTCGGGCTGCTCAGCGCCATGGTGTGCCTCGTCCTGCTCGATCTGCTGGCGCCGGAGCGCCGCGTCCGGCTGCTCGCCCGGATCCGGGCGGTACGGGGGCGGCTGGCCCGCACCCGCCGCTACTCCGAGATCCTCGCCGTCGTCGGCCGGCACGGCCTCGGCCCGTACCTCACCGGCCGGGCCAGGAACGGCGGCGGCACCCGGCACGAGCACCTGGCCGCCGAACTGCGCGAGGCGCTGCAGGCCGGCGGCACCACGTTCGTGAAGCTGGGTCAGCTGATGTCCACCCGGCGCGATCTGCTGCCCGAGCCGTACGTCGTCGAGCTCAGCCGGCTCCAGGACCGGGTCCCGCCCGCCCCGTGGCCGAAGGTGGAGGCCGTCCTGCTGGAGAGCCTCGGCGCGCCCCCGCAGGAGGTGTTCGCCGAGTTCGACCGCGAACCGCTCGCCGCGGCCTCGGTCGCCCAGGTGCACGCGGCGGTGCTGCACGACGGCACCCGCGTCATCGTGAAGGTGCGGCGGCCCGGTATCGACGCGGCCGTGGACCGCGACCTGGACATCGTGGGGCGGCTGGCCCGCACCCTGGAGCAGCGCACCGACTGGGGCCGTTCGCTGGGCCTCACCGCTCTCGCCGACGGCTTCGCGGTGGCGCTGCGCGAGGAGCTGGACTTCCGGGTGGAGGCCCGCAACCTCACCGTGGTCCGCCGGGCCGCCGAGGCCCGCCACGACGGCGGCGTCACGCTTCCCGTCACCTGCGACGAGCTGAGCGGCGAACGGGTTCTGGTGATGACCCGGATCGACGGCGTGCCGCTCGGACAGGCGCGGCCGGACAGCCCCGAGCACGGCGCGAAGCTGGCGCGGACGCTGCTCACCGCGCTCCTGGACCAGATCATGTACGACGGTGTCTTCCACGCCGATCCGCACCCCGGCAACATCCTGCTGATGCCCGACGGGAGCCCGGCACTGCTCGACTTCGGCTCGGTGGGACGACTGGACGGCGGGCTGCGCTCGGCGATGGTCGGGCTGTTCCTCGCCGTGGACCGCGGCGACCCGGCCGCGCTGCGCGATGCCCTGCTGGAGGTGACCGAGCGGCCGGAGGACGTGGACGAGCAGCGGCTCCAGCGGGCGCTCGGCCAGTTCAGCGGGCGGCACCTGGGGCGGGGGTCGACGCCCGACGTGCGGATGTTCACCGACCTGTTCCGGCTGGTCGCCGACTTCCGGCTGGCCGTTCCGCCGGAGATCGCGGCGGTGTTCCGGGCACTGGCCACCCTGGAGGGCACCCTGGGGCGGGTGTCGGCGGGCTTCGACGTCCTGGCCGCCTCACGGTCGTACGCGCAGGCCCGGTTCACCCGGCAGCTGGAGCCCGAGACCGTACGGGACGCCGCGCGCGACGAGTTGCTGGCGCTGCTGCCGGTGCTGCGCCGGCTCCCCCGCCGCCTCGACCGGATCACCGGCGCGCTGGAGGAGGGCCGGCTCGGCGTGAACGTACGCCTGCTCGCTGACGCGCGGGACCGCCGGGTGATCGGTGAACTGCTGAGCCGGGTGCTGCTGGCCGGCCTGGGGATCTTCTTCGGGGTGCTCGGGGTGCAGCTGCTGGGCACGGAGGGCGGCCCGGAGGTCACGGCCGACCTGAGCCTGTACGCGGTGATCGGCTCCCACCTGCTGGTCCTGTCCGCCGCGGTGGTGCTCCGCACGGTGTACGCCCTGACGCGGCCGCTGTCCTGACGGGCCCGGCGAAGGCCGGGCGCGAGGACCGGCCGGGGGCGTCCGCAGGGCTGCACCGGTGGGCCGTACCGGTCCTCCGGTGAGCAGCACCGTTCCTCTGGGCCGAGCAGGAGCGGGTCTGCTCAGCCGCACGCCCCGAACGGTCCTGGGCGCGCTGTCCCCGGCGTACTCGGCCCCGGGGCGGCGACACGCATCCCGTGCGTGGTCCGGGCCCGGGAGACCGGCTTCCCCGCGCGACCCGGCTCCATGAGTACGGCCGGAGGCGACGGGAAGGCCCTGAACCATCACTCCGGTGGAGCAGGGGCCCCGCTCACCGACGCCGTACCCGGCATCCCGGATCGCACGACCACGCCGGCCCGGACGGCCCACGACACCCCAAGCCCGAAAGCCGACCACCACACGAACGAGCCAAACCACCCTCGTGCACGCTCCCCGGCGAGGTGCCGACGCCCTCTGTGCCGTCACGGACGCCGACGTGCGGCGTGCCTCCGTACGGTGTCGGGGGCTCACGGCCCGGCACGTACCGCGTGCCGCGCCCCGGAGCAACGGAGCGACGGAGCGACGGAGGAAGTCCACCGCCGGCCCGGCGTCGGCGGCACGGCGACCGGGGACCGGGTGCCGTGCGGGAAGTCCGCCTGCCGTGTCAGCCCGGGTGGGGTCCGGGGGCGGTGAGCGCGTCGTGGGTGTCCGGGGCCAGGGTGAGGACGGCGTGGGGGGCGCCGCGGCGGACGACGCGGCCGGCGTCCATGACGAGGATCTCGTCGACGGCCTCCAGGCCTTCGGTGCGGTGGGTGACCAGGATCAGGGACGTGCCGCGGGTGGCGGTGAGGACATCGGCCAGGACGGCGTCGGCGGACGCGGGGTCCAGGCCCTCGGTCGGTTCGTCGAGCAGCAGCACGGGCGGCGCGGCCAGGAGTGCCCTGGCCAGGACCAGCCGGCGGCGCTGACCGCCCGACAGCCTGCCCCCGTCCGAGCCGACGACGGTGTCCAGCTGCCGTGGCAGGGAGAGCACCCAGGAGAGCAGGCCGGCCCGGCGCAGCGCCTCGTGCAGTTCGGCGTCGGTGGCGCCGGGGCGGGCGGGCAGCAGGTTGTGGCGTACGGAGGTGTGGAAGACGTGCGCGTCCTGGAGGGCTCCGCTGACCGTCCGGCGCAGGGCCGCTTCGGGGAAGCGGGTCAGGTCCTCGCCGTCGAGGAGGAGGTGGCCCCGGTGCGGCAGGGCGAAGCGGGCGATCGCCGCAAGCAGCGTCGACTTTCCGGCGCCGCTCGGGCCGACGACGGCCACTCGCCGTCCGGGCGGGAGTTCCAGGTTCACCCCTCGCACCGCGAACGGCCCGTCGGGGCGGTGGCGCACGTACAGGTTCCGTACGGACAGATGAGGGCAGGTTCCGTCACCGCCGGCAGCGGCGGAGGCGTTCGCACCGTCCGCGCTGTCCGTGCCGTCCGCGCTGTCCGTGCCGTCCGCATTGTCCGTGCCGTCCGTGGCGACGGCCTCGGCTGCCGGACGCGCGGGCACGTGCAGCAGGGCGTGGACGCGGCGGGCGCTCTCCGGGAGGGCGGTGAGGTGCTGGGCGGCGGCCGGGAGTGGGGTCAGCGGCTCGAAGGCGGCGAGTGCCAGCAGGGGAAGGGTCACCGTCCAGACGCCGGAGGCGGAGTGCGCGCAGACCAGGGCGACCGCGACGGCCGTGCCGCCCTGGACGACCGTCAGGGCCGCCGCGGCCAGCGCGGACTGCAGGGCCGCGCCCCGGTCGTGGGCGCGCAGCCGGCGGGCGGTGGCGACGGCCCGCGCGGTCGCCCGGTCCGCCGCGCCGAAGATCCGCAGGTCCGCGGCGCCGTCCAGCAGGTCGACGGCCTGCTGGGCCAGGTGGGCGCGGAGCGCGGCCACCCGTCGGGCCGCGCGGGCCGAGGCGACGGCGGTGAGGGCGGGCAGCAGCAGCCCCCCGGCCGCCAGGCCGACGGCCAGGACCAGCGCGGCCTGCGGGGAGACCAGGGCCGCGCAGACCACCGCCGCGACCGACACGGCCGCCGCGGACAGTGCGGGCAGCGCCACCCGCAACAGCGCGTCCTGGACCAGGTCGACATCGGCCACCAGCCGGGAGACGGCGTCCGCGTCCCGTACGGTGCGGGCGTCCTCGCCGGCCGGCCGGCG
>NZ_LIQT01000037.1 GCF_001418415.1 Streptomyces hirsutus | reverse complement strand
CGCCCTGCCCGGTCGCGCGATCGACGCTGTAACCGGACGTCATGTGCAGATCTGCCGACCGGATGCGCTCTCCGTCGATCTGCCGCCCCGTTTCACCGACCTCGACCCCGCCCGTCCGCCCCAGCGCTTTCCCGTACTGCCCGGGAAAGACGTCGCCGCCGCAATGGGCAGGCGGGCAGCGCTTTGGGATCACTAGCCTGACACGCCATCAGGACGAGCGTCACGTGAGCGTCGAGACTGCCGTGCGCCGTCCCTGCGGAAATGGTGGCACGACGCTTCGTCACCTCCACGTCACTGGCCGAAACCGCAGGTCAGAGACGTTCGTCCGGAATACGGCACACTTCANNGCCACGCACTCCACGTGCGACGTCATCGGAAAGATGTCGGCTTGAGCGGGTCTCGGAAAAGGCCAGGTCAGAGGCCATTTCTCGGCTCGCTGTCCCGCCTGCGGGAGACTAGAGCGTCAAACGAGCGTCATGACGCACAGCACATCCCTCCTCTCCGGGACGGAACAGGCTGCCACGACCAACTGCCCCGGCACGGCCCGTTGGCTCGGCAGGCACGCCCGTGGGCTTTCGGGCTGACCGGCCGGCGTACCCGATGAAGCCGTGCCTTCTGCACTCCATCGAGAACGCCAGGGCCTCGGTCTTTCCAGGCTGACGCTGCTTGCAGAGGGACCGCTGGTTTCAAGCGAGCCGAAGGCGTTGGTCGGGGGCGTCTCGGCGCAGAGGGTCGGGGGATTCGTTGATGCGCATCAGCCAGTCGTAGGTGCGTACCTGGATGTGGGAGCGCCGGGCATGCAGTTCCCGGATTTCGGCGGCTGCGTCGTCGTAAGTCTCGCGGGCCATGATGATCAAGCCTGGGACTTCGGCCGTGATACCCGGCAGCAGGGTCCCTTGCATGATCGAGATCTGTCCGGATTCATCCGGTGAGGCCGAGGGCGGTCAGGGATCTACGGCAGTCGCGGGCGGTGGCGGAGGGCGGCGGCGATGTTGGTGCGACCGTCCTGACGGTGGACGCCGATAGCATTCTGCTTCAGCGTGGCCACGGCGCCGTCGTCGCCGGTGAGCGCAGCGGCCAGCAGCACGGTCACCAGGAGCACCGGGATCAATGGCAGCAGCCGCAGAATGATGAGGGTTGGGCGCGGGAGCCACCTGGGGACGCCGAGCGCCCGTGACCGGCGCGGAGGATCTGAGGATCTACTGTCTGGTTGCTGGGTGCGATGCTGGTCATCTGGTCCTCCCCTGCTCATGAGCCGACGGTGGGTTCCATTTCTTAGGTATCCGTAAGAGCGCGGTCCCCAGCGACGCTCTAATCCTGGCCTCAGGTTGATCGGGGACAATGAGCGGCAAAAACATCGACTGGAAGGGGGCGGGCCGGCGTGCGGATCATGATCGCGGATGATGACGTGGCCATCCGTGAGTCGCTGGAGCGGGTGCTCCAGGTCGAGGGTTACGACACGAGCACCGTCGCCAACGGTCTCGCCGTGCTCGACGGGGTCGGTGGGGCCAGCGGTGACACGCTGGATCTGCTGCTCCTCGACGTGATGATGCCCCACCTCGGCGGGTTGGAGACCTGCCGGCGGTTGCGGGCCGCGGGTCGGGATCTGCCGGTGCTGATGCTGACCGCCCGTGACCAGGTCTCCGACCGGGTCGCGGGGCTGGACGCGGGCGCCGACGACTACCTGCCCAAGCCGTTCGCCACCGAGGAGTTGCTGGCCCGGGTGCGGGCCCTGCTGCGCCGGCGCACGCCGACCGACGAGGAGTCGCAGATCCTGTCGTTCGCCGACGTCCGGCTCGATCCCGACAGGTTCGAGGCGTGGCGGGGCGGGCGGCCGCTGCACCTGACCCGGACCGAGTTCTCCCTCCTGCAGGTCCTCGTGAGGAACGCGACCCGGGTCTTGACCCGCGACGTGCTGTTCGAGGCGATCTGGGGCTTCGGCATGAGCTCCACTGCCAACAACCTCCAGGTATACGTGAGCTACCTGCGCCGCAAGATGGAGGCCGAGGGTGAGCCGCGATTGATCTACACGCTGCGCGGCCTGGGATACACGTTGCGGGAGACTCCTCCGTGAGCAGGCCCGCCGGCCGGGAACCGCGCCGGCTGACCCGATGGTGGCGCCGGCGGTCCCTGCGGACCAGGCTGACGGTGATCGCGGCGACGGCCATCGCGGTCAGCGTGTTCGCGGCCTTCCAGGTGGCCAGCGAGCTACTGGACTGGGAGCTGCAGGACACCGCCGAGAATCAGCTACGCGCCGACTCCCGCGTCCTGGCGACGAACGCGGAGCGCGCCGGTCTGGCACAGGTCCAGCTACCGCCGTATCCCGGATCCGGTCGGCTGGTGCGGGTCATCCTGCCCGACGGCTCGATCCGGACGCCGGCCGGCCAACCCGCGCTGCCCCCGGTCAGCGAGCACGCCGGGCGCGTGGCGCAGGGCGCGTCGGCCGACCTGATGGAGTCGAACGACAGCGACGACGACGGCTACCTCATCTACACGCTGCGGGCGGGCGACGGCGCGGTCCAGGTGGCCCGCGTCGTCGACGACAGCCCGATCAACCGGTTCGGGTTTGGCATGCTGCTGATCGGGCTGCTCTGCGTGGTCGGCGGCGCCCTTGTCGGGCGGACCGTGGCGCGGACCGGGCTGACACCGATCGACCGGCTGACCGCCGCCGCGGTACGTGTCGCGCACACCCAGGATCTCGACGCCGACATCCCGGATGAGGGCGGTGGGGAGATCCGGCGGCTGATCCAGTCGATCAACGACATGCTCGCCGCGCTCCGGAACTCCCGGCGGGCCCAGCGGCTGCTCGCCGAGGACGCCGCCCACGAGCTCAAGACCCCCCTCACCAGCCTGCGCCTCAACGTCGAGCTGCTGATCCGGCTCGATCGGCGCGGCACCCTGGACAGCGCACTGCCGACGGAGAGCCGGACCCGGCTGCTCAACGATCTCGGCGCCCAGGTGGCCGAGTTGAGCACCCTTGCCGCCGAGCTGACCGACCTGGCGCGCGGTGCCGTCAGCGACGAGAGCACCGAGGTGCTCGACCTCGCCGACGTGGTGGTGGCCGCCGCGACCCGGGCGCGTTCCCGCGTGCCCGACATCGAGGTCGCGCTCGACGTGACCTCTGTGTGGGTGAGCGGGCGTCCCGCTGCGCTCGAGCGGGCGGTGCTCAACCTCATCGACAACGCCGGCAAGTGGTCCCCCGCGAACCAGCCGGTCCAGGTCCGGCTCCGTGCCGAGGGCGCGTCGGCGGTGCTCGAGGTCGACGACGCCGGGCCGGGCATCGACGCCGCCGACGTACCGCGGGTGTTCGACCGGTTCTACCGTGCCGACAGCGCCCGGGCGTTGCCGGGATCCGGTCTGGGGCTGTCGATCGTGCAGCGGGTCGTCGACGCCCACGGCGGCCGGGCCACCGTCGCCCGCTCCGCACGCGGTGGCGCGCTGCTTCGGGTCGACCTTCCGGCCGCGGCCCCGCCCGCCCCGATCGCGCGGCTCACCGCCGGGAAGGACACCGAGGTGCGCTGACCCGCCCCGGCGGCGCGGCGCAGGACAAGGGACGGCGGCCCTCGGGCATGGCCCCGCGCGGCTCACCGCCGGGGCAGGACACCGCGATGCGCCGACCCCAGCCCCGGCGGCGCGGCGCAGGACCAAAGGGCGGCGACCGTCGGGCCCATGAAAATCCGGGACGGGCCTGGGGCCCGTCCCGGAACTCGTCCGTGCCGCCGCGCTCACCGTTGCAGCGCGGGCTCCTCGTCGTCGGCGAGCGGCTGTTGACCGCCCGGCAGCTCCGCCGCTGGACGGGACAGCCGGCTCGGCCACCACATCCGCCGGCCGATCAGCAAGGTGAGGGCGGGCACCAGGACCGACCGCACCAGCAGGGCGTCGAGCAGCACGCCGAAGGCCACCAGGAACCCGACCTCGATCAGCATCACCAGCGGAAGTGTGACGAGGACCGCGAACGTGGCCGCCAGGACCAGGCCTGCCGAGGTGATGACGCCACCGGTGGCCGAGAGGGCTCTGAGCATGCCCTCTCTGGTGCCGAGACGCACGGTCTCCTCCCGGGCCCGGCTGGCCAGGAAGATGTTGTAGTCGATGCCGAGCGCCACCAGGAACAGGAATGCCAGCAGCGGCACCGAAGAGTCGACACCCTTGAACCCGAGGATCGTGTCGAAGACGAACACGCTGCCGCCGAAGGCTGCGGCGAATGAGACGATCACGGTGGACATCAGGACCAGCGGGGCCAGGACCGCGCGCAGCAGCAGCCCGAGGACGATCAGGACGACGACGAGCACCAGCGGGATCACCAGCTTCTCGTCGCGCTTGGTGGTCACCTCGGTGTCGAGGTTCTCCGCACTCGGCCCACCGACGATCGCCTCCGCCCCGCTCACCGCGTGCACGGCGGTGCGCACCCGCTTGATCGTGTCGTACTCTGCGACGGTGTCCGGCGCGTCCTTCGGGAACACGGAGATGTTGGCCCAGCCACCGCTGGTCTGCTCCGGGATGGCCAGGGCCACACCGCGAGTGTCCTTGACGATGTCGAGCACCCGCTCCTGGTGCGCCGGCCGCGTGAAGATCGTCATCGGCTGGCCGCCGAGCTCCGGGAAGTGCTGGCGGAGAACGGTGAAGCCGGTGACCGACTCCGGCGCGGACAGGAACTGGTCCTGCTCCCGCAGGGCGCCGGTGTTGCCCGCCAGCCCGAGGGCGAGCACGCCGAGGACTCCGAGCGAGCCGAGCGTCGCCACCCACCGGCGGCGGCTGATAGCGGTGCCGAGCCGTCCCCACAGCCCCGGCTTCTCCTCCACGGCCGTGCTGAACCGCGGGATGGCCGGCCAGAAGATCCGCCTGCCGAGCACCACGAGCACCGCCGGGAACAGCGTCAGCATGGCCACCAGCGCGCACAAGATGCCGGCCGCACCGATCGGGCCCAACCCGCTGGTGCTGTTCAGGTCCGCGACGAGCAGGCAGAGCAGGCCGGCGACCACGGTGGCCGCGGACGCGACGATGGCCGGCGCCGCGCCGCGTAGCGCGTGGACCATCGCGACCCGAACGTTCTCATGGTGGTGCAGTGCCTCCCGATATCGAGCGATGAGCAACAGCGCGTAGTCAGTGCCGACGCCGAACACCAGGATCGTCAGCAGCGCCGAGTTCTGGTCGTTGACCACGATGCCGAAGCCCTTGACGAGCAGGTAGACGGTCCCCATCGAGGTCAGTGCGGCCGCGCCAACGGCCACCAGCGGGATGATCCACAACACCGGGCTGCGGTAGGTGAGGATGAGCAGGAGCGTGACGACGACGATGGTGGTGAGGAGGACCTGCACGTCGATGCCGTCGAAGACGGCATCCATGTCGCCGTCGATCGCGCCCGGGCCGGTCACGTCGAGTTCCAGGCCGGAGGGGCGGTCCTTCGCGGCGTCACGCAACGGGCCGACGATCTCCTCCGGTGCGCCGTAGGCCGTGCTCACCTCGAGGGTGAACATCATCGCCTTGCGGTCGGTGGAGAGGCTCGCCGGTGAGCCCTCGTCGTCCTCGCCGGCCGCCGCCGTCGCCTTCGGCGGGTACCGCTTGGCAAGGGTGTCGTAGTGGCGCTCGACCGTCGCGCGGTCGGCGTCGGTCATGCCGCCGGCGCGGTGGTACACGAAGACGAACGTGTTGTTGTCACCGCCGGGGAGACTGTCGTCCAGCGCCGCCACCTTGGTGGACTCGGCACTGGCCGGCAGGGTGTCTACGGCGCTGTCGGTGGTGACCGAGCTCAACTTTCCGCTCAGCGGCACCATGCCCGCCGCCAGCACCAGCCACAAGCCAATCACCAACCATGGCACCCACCGGCCTGCCAACCGACCGGCCGGCGCTTGCCCGGACGGCGCTGCGTTGACTGCCATCACTAGCCTCCTACATACGGGTTGCATCGCTTATCTGGATGCCTACTTCATACGGAGCGAACCTGAGACGACTGTTAATACGGTGCTCAGGCCGGTTGGCCGAACCATGTGCCCAGCGCACGCACCAGCGTGGTGGCGTCGAGGTCCTGCCCGGTAGGCAAGGCCCAGGCGACACAGCCGTCGGGCCGGATGAGCAACGCGTCGACGTCCACCCGGTCCGTGCGGGCGGTGACGGTGTTGACCCGTCCGGTCCACGCGGCCGCGGCGTCGCGGGCCTCCGCGCGGTCGACGAGGTCGAGCAGGAGCCCACGACCCTCACGCAGCAGGTCCGCCGACCGGGTCACCGCGGTGACGACGTCCGGGTCGGGCCGCTCCAGCGTCAACTTCATGTCCGGGCACAGGGTGCCGACGAGCCGGTGGTCGTCGCCCAGGTCGTACCGGACGTCCATGCCGGCGAGCATGTCGGCGACGTACCGGTGGGCGTCATCGAGGTCCATCAGGTCGGAGAACACCGTCGAGTCCACTGTGGACAGTCGACTCACCCCGAGCCCGGGGTTGAGATCGGTACAGCGGTTAGCAGTTCAAATAATCTTGACGGTGGGTCTGCCGTGGCGGGTCGGCCAGGTAGTCGTCGCCGATTTGGTGGTAGCCCAGCAGTGAAGTTGCCCCGGTTTGATGGACAACCTTTTGCTTTGGGACACTGGGTCCCGCAAGGAGGAGTTCATCGTGCCAAGGACGCGTCCGGCCTACCCGCCGGAGTTCCGTCGCCAGATAGTCGAGCTGGTCCGGGCCGGCCGGTCGCCGGAGGAGCTGGCGAAGGAGTTCGAGCCGTCCGCCCAGACCATCCGGACCTGGACCAACCAGGACCGGATGGACACCGGGGAACGCCCCGGCTTGACCAGCGACGAGAAGGAGGAACT
The DNA here is from genome assembly GCF_001418415.1 of Streptomyces hirsutus. GTDB lineage: Bacteria > Actinomycetota > Actinomycetes > Streptomycetales > Streptomycetaceae > Streptomyces > Streptomyces hirsutus. The sequence continues at coordinate 552 of NZ_LIQT01000037.1, read as the reverse complement.
CGCCCAGCTGCGCCGCGAGGTGAAGCAGTTGCGCGAGGAGAAGGAGATCCTCCGCAAGGCCACGGTTTTCTTCGTCCGGGAGACCAGCCGGTGATCTGCTGCCGGCTGATTGACGAGAACACGGCACACCACGACGTCTCCCTGATGGCCCGGCTGCTGGGTGTGTCACGGCAGGGCTACTACGCCTGGAGGGACCGCGTCCCCTCCCGCCGCCGGCGGGAGGGGACGCCGAGCTCACGGAGAAGATCCGCGGGCACCACGAGCGGTCCCACGGAACCTACGGAGCCCCGCGCATCCATGCGGACCTGCGCGAGATCGACGGCCTGTCCGTCGGGCGCAAGCGCGTCGCCCGCCTGATGCGCAAGGCCGGGCTGACCGGCGTGCACCGCCGCACCGGCCGGGCCTCGCTCACCCGCCAGGACCGGCAGGCCACGGCCGCCCCCGACCTGATCGGCCGCGACTTCACCGCGAGCGCGCCGAACCTGCGCTGGAGTGCGGACATCGCCTACGTCCCCACCGATCAAGGCTGGCTCTACCTCGCCGTCGTCCTAG
>NZ_LIQT01000369.1 GCF_001418415.1 Streptomyces hirsutus | reverse complement strand
CCACCGGGTCCAGCACCCCCACCGACACCTCGGCGCCGTCCGGCACGGCCACCGCCGCCATCGCCGCCGCCATCGCCGCCGCCCCCCGCGCGTCCCACCCGTCGGACCTCACCGGCGCCTCCCCTTCCCGCAGCTCCGCGGCCGCCCCGTCCCGCCGCCCGCGTGCGAGCCTCCCATTCCAGGCCGATAGGGTCGACGACCGTGGCGAACAAGAACATTCCCGACCCCGGCTACCGTGACGACGACGGCTCCGCCGACCCCCGGCTGAGTGCGGCGCTCGCCGCCTGGGCCGAGGACGGCAACGCCGTCACGCCGGTCCTCGACGCGCTCAAGGGCACCCGGCTGCTGGTCCCCGTCGTGGCCGTCCTCGGCGAGGTCGAGGAGGACGAGAACGGGCTGCGCCGGGAGAAGACCAGCGACATGGCCGTCCCCACCCTGAAGGCCGGTGACCGTACCGCACTGCCCGCCTTCACCTCCACCGACTCGCTCGCCCGCTGGGACCCGGCGGCCCGCCCGGTCGCCGTACCGCTGCACCAGGCCCTGCAGGCCGCCGCGCACGAGAAGGCGGACACGGTCGTCCTCGACATGGCCGGGCCCGTGCCCTTCGAACTGACCGGCCCGCTGCTGCGCGCGCTCGCCGAGGGGCGTACGACGGCCGACCCGCTGGCCGACCCCCTGGTCGTCGAGGCCCTGCGCGCCGTCGTCGCCGCGGAGCCCGCCGTCCTGCGCGCCCACCTCGGACCGGGACAGGCCGACGGCACCCTCGCCCTGGTCCTCGACCCCGCCGCCCCCGTCGCCGAGGCCGCCCGCGCCGTGGCACAGCGCCTGGCCGCCGACGAAACACTGAGGGCCCGCCTGGTGCGCGGCCTCGACCTGGCAGTACTGCCGGCCGGGGCGACGCCGCCGGGCGAGCCCTTCTACGTACGCGGGTGACCCGTACGCACCCGCATGCCGGTGCCCGGACCACCGGGCTCCGGCACGCTCAGCCGTAGATCGCGCCGGTGTACTTCTCGCCCGGGCCCTGCCCCGGCTCGTCCTTGACGAGCGAGGCCTCGCGGAACGCCAGCTGGAGCGACTTCAGGCCGTCGCGCAGGGGCGCCGCGTGGAAGGAGCTGATCTCGGTCGTGGACGCGTCCAGCAGACCGGCCAGCGCGTGCACCAGCTTGCGGGCCTCGTCCAGGTCCTTGTGCGCGTCGCCCTCCTCGGTCAGCCCGAGCTTCACGGCCGCGGCGCTCATCAGGTTGACGGCGACCGTCACGATCACCTCGACGGCCGGGACCTCGGCGATGTCACGGGCCATGGCGTCGAAGTCGGGGCTGTCGGCGGTCTCGGGGGTGTCCGAGGGGGAGGTCTCACTCATGCCCCACACGATAGGGCCCGGCGCGTGTCCCCTTGACAGCAGGAGGGGCGCCGGCAGGGGCGCGGTGCAGCCGGTTAGCGCGCTCCCGAGGAAGCTGCTAACCTTGTGTAACGACCGGTCGGACCCGTTTGCCCGCAGCATGCGTGTCCGGCCCACAAGTGGAGGCTTTCGAACTCCCACCTGATCGTCCCCCGGATGACAGGTCACCGGTCAGGCGGTGCCGCTCAGCGGTGATCCGCCCGAAAGTGCGCCCCGCGGTGACCGCGGCGGTGTTCCGGTAGTTCGAGGAGCCCCGCCTGTGATCGTCCGGGGCATTTTTGTTGCTTCGGCGCGGTTAGGTCTAACGAACACAGACGTTACGCGGCTGTCCGCCAGACCGTCGCGTGGTGCTATCGAGGAGGATCCATCAGCGCCGAGCCCCGCATCAACGACCGGATTCGCGTTCCCGAGGTGCGACTTGTCGGTCCCAGTGGCGAGCAGGTGGGCATTGTCCCGCTGGCCAAGGCACTGGAGCTTGCTCAGGAGTATGACCTGGACCTGGTCGAGGTCGCGGAGAACGCCCGCCCGCCCGTGTGCAAGCTCATGGACTACGGGAAGTTCAAGTACGAGTCGGCCATGAAGGCCCGTGAGGCGCGCAAGAACCAGGCGCACACGGTCATCAAGGAAATGAAGCTCCGGCCGAAGATCGACCCGCACGACTACGACACCAAGAAGGGTCACGTCGTCCGGTTCCTCAAGCAGGGCGACAAGGTCAAGATCACGATCATGTTCCGTGGTCGCGAGCAGTCCCGGCCCGAGCTGGGCTACCGACTGCTGCAGCGGCTCGCGGAGGACGTCCAGGACCTCGGGTTCATCGAGTCGAACCCGAAGCAGGACGGCCGGAACATGATCATGGTTCTCGGTCCGCACAAGAAGAAGACCGAGGCGATGGCCGAGGCCCGCCAGGCGCAGGAAGCCCGCAAGGCGGACGCGAAGGCCCACCCCGGCCGCTCGCAGAACGCCGCGGAGGCCGAGGAGTCGACGGACGCCGAAGCACCGGCCGAAGCATCGGCCGAAGCTCCGGCCGAGGCCGAAGCCCAGACCGAGGCTCCCGCCGACGTGTGACCGCATGACCTCGGGGGCCCGCCGGCCCTCAGGACATAACCGAAACAAGTACGACGCTCCACCGTGCCCGGTTTTCGTGACCGGGCACCGGAGCGCCACCGACGAGGAGATAACGGCGCCATGCCGAAGAACAAGACGCACAGCGGTGCCAGTAAGCGCTTCAAGGTCACCGGCTCCGGCAAGGTGCTCCGTGAGCGTGCCGGCAAGCGCCACCTGCTCGAGCACAAGTCGTCCCGTGTGACGCGTCGCCTCACCGGCAACGCCGAGATGGCCCCGGGCGACGCCAAGAAGATCAAGAAGCTTCTCGGCAAGTGACGTTCCGGCGCTCCTGCGCCCTAGGCACGTCAGAACCGGGACCCAATCGATTTCGGGCCGCGTGACCATCAACCGCGGCCCCGCTACAAGGAGTTAAAAAGTGGCACGCGTCAAGCGGGCAGTCAACGCCCACAAGAAGCGCCGGGCGATCCTCGAGCAGGCCTCCGGCTACCGCGGTCAGCGTTCGCGCCTGTACCGCAAGGCCAAGGAGCAGGTCACCCACTCGCTGGTCTACAACTACAACGACCGCAAGAAGCGCAAGGGTGACTTCCGCCAGCTGTGGATCCAGCGCATCAACGCCGCTGCCCGCGCGAACGGCATCACGTACAACCGCTTCATCCAGGGTCTGAAGGCCGCGAACGTCGAGGTCGACCGCAAGATCCTGGCCGAGCTGGCCGTCAACGACGCCACCGCCTTCGCCGCGCTCGTCGAGGTCGCCCAGAAGGCGCTGCCGGCGGACGTGAACGCGCCCAAGGCCGCGTGACGCCGCGCCGGCCTCGAACCGGCGTGATCCAACGGACCCGCAGGCAGTGCCTGCGGGTCCGTAGTCTGTGCGGAAGCTTCCGTGGCACCGCGCGGGAGCTGCCCCGGAAGCCGAGAGCGAAAGTGAACCGAATGCCCCCCGCCACCCCCGAGTTGATCTCCTCCCGCTCGCCCCGCGTGTCCGCCGCGCGGCGGCTGGCCAAACGGAACTTCCGGGGCAAGGAGCGACTGTTCCTCGCCGAGGGGCCGCAGGCCGTACGGGAGGCCGCCGTTCACCGCGGCACCGCCGCTCACCGGGACACCGGCTCCGCCACCCTCGTGGAACTGTTCGCCACCCCGGAGGCCGCCGAGCGGTACGCGGACATCATCGGCGCCGCCCGGGACGCCGGCGCCCGCATCCACCTCGCCGACGAGCAGGTCGTCGCCGACATCTCCACCACCGTCACCCCGCAGGGCCTCGTCGGTGTGTGCCGCTTCCTCGACACCCCCTTCGAGGAGATCCTCGCCGCCCGCCCCCGGCTCGTCGCCGTCCTCGCCCACGTACGCGACCCCGGCAACGCCGGCACCGTCCTGCGGTGCGCCGACGCCGCCGGCGCCGAGGCCGTCGTCCTGACCGACGCCTCCGTCGACCTGTACAACCCCAAGGCCGTGCGCGCCTCCGTCGGATCGCTGTTCCACCTGCCCGTCGCCGTGGGCGTCCCCGTCGAGCACGCCGTGGCCGCCCTGAGGGACACCGGCGTACGGGTGCTCGCCGCGGACGGCGCCGGCGACCGCGACCTCGACGACGAACTCGACCACGGCACCATGGGCGGACCCACCGCCTGGGTCTTCGGCAACGAGGCATGGGGGCTCCCCGAGGAGACCCGGGCGCTCACCGACGCCGTCGTCCGTGTTCCGATTCACGGAAGGGCCGAAAGTCTGAACCTCGCCACCGCCGCCGCCGTATGTCTCTACGCGTCGGCGCGTGCACAGCGCGCCGTCGGAGGGTGCCGCTCCGTCACCGAGAGCTAGTAAGGTGACCTGCCCGGGGACCCTCCCCCAGCTCTCGGCCGTACCCCAGGCTCCCCGGCTCCGACCGGACCGGGGCACTCCGCCTGAGCGCGGGGCACCCCGAGGAAGTACGGAGAGGTGGGATACGGGGATGACCGTCGGCACGAGCAGCGCACCGGGAGCACCCCGGGCGGCGCGCCCGCCCGCACCCCGGTCCGCCGGCCCCGCCGAGCTCGGCATCGATCCCGACCAGCTGCCCGACGGCCTCGTCGTCGCCGACGAGCACGGCAGGGTGATCTGCTTCAACGCCGCCGCCGCCCGTATCACCGCCGTCCCCGCCGAGCGCGCCCTCGGCCAACGGCTCGACGTGGCCCTGCCGTTGGAGGACCTGGAAGGCCGGCGCTGGTGGCAGCTCACCGACCCCTACGGCGGCCTCGCCATCCGGGTGAGCCAGCCCGAGCGCAACCTGCTGCTGCCCGGAGGACGGGAGGTCCTCGTCTCCGCGCGCTACGTCCGCACCCGGCCCACCGGACCGGTCCACCGCGTCGTCGTGTCGCTGCGCGACACCGAGGCCCGGCGCCGCACCGAACGCAGCCACGCCGAACTGATCGCCATCGTCGCCCACGAACTGCGCTCCCCGCTCACCTCCGTCAAGGGCTTCACCGCCACCCTGCTCGCCAAGTGGGAGCGGTTCACCGACGAACAGAAGCAGCTGATGCTGGAGACCGTCGACGCCGACGCCGACCGGGTCACCCGGCTCATCGCCGAACTCCTCGACATCTCCCGCATCGACTCCGGGCGCCTCGAACTGCGCCGCCAGCCCGTCGACATCGGAGCCGCCGTCGGACGGCACATCCAGGCGTACGTCGCCGCCGGACAGCCCGCCGACCGGTTCCTGCTGCGGATCCAGCACCCCCTGCCCGACCTGTGGGCCGACCCCGACAAGGTCGACCAGGTACTGAGCAACCTGCTGGAAAATGCGGTGCGCCACGGCGAGGGAACCGTCACCATCGACATCACGCCCTCGGCGTCCCCCCGTGACCGGGAGAACGGCGAGCACGCGGCCACGTCGGTCACCGTGAGCGACGAGGGCCCCGGCATCCCGGAGGAGTCCATGAACCGCGTCTTCACCCGCTTCTGGCGGGGCAGCAAGCGCGGCGGCACCGGCCTCGGGCTGTACATCGTCAAGGGCATCGTCGAGGCCCACGGCGGCACCATCACGGTCGGCCGCGCCCCCGGTGGCGGCGCGGAACTCCGATTTACGTTGCCCGTGGCGGCCCCCGCGTACCTCAGCTAGCGCGCACCCGGGGCCCCACGGGCGCATTCGCGGTCCCTCACCCCGTTAGACTCGGCCTCTGGCACCTTTGTGTCCCACCAGACGGAGACGCTTCGGCCATGAGCCGGTGACGGGGACCATCAGCCAGCCAATCGGAAGTACGGGAAGAGATGTCGGCACCCAATAAGTCGTACGACCCTGTAGAGGTCGAGGCGTTGAAACCGGAAGAGATCGAGCGCATGCGGGACGAGGCGCTCGCCGCCTTCGCCGCCGCGGACTCCCTCGACGCACTCCACGAGGCCAAGATCGCCCACACCGGTCCCGCCTCGCCGCTGGCCCTCGCCAACCGCGAGATCGGCGCCCTGCCCCCGCACGCCAAGGCCGACGCGGGCAAGCGCGTGGGCCAGGCGCGCGGTGCCGTGAACAAGGCCCTCGCCGGCCGTCAGAGCGAACTGGAGGCCGAGCGGGACGCCCGGGTCCTGGTGGAGGAGGCGGTCGACGTCACCCTGCCCCACGACCGCGTACCGTCCGGCGCCCGGCACCCGCTGACCACGCTGTCCGAGCGCATCGAGGACATCTTCGTGGCCATGGGCTACGAGGTCGCCGAGGGCCCCCAGGTCGAGGCCGAGTGGTTCAACTTCGACGCCCTCAACATCGGCCCGGACCACCCGGCCCGCGGCGAGCACGACACCTTCTTCGTGCAGGGCCCCCAGGGCGGCACCGAGTCCGGCGTCGTGCTGCGCACCCACACCTCGCCCGTGCAGATCCGCTCCTTGCTCGGACGCGAACTGCCGGTCTACGTGATCTGCCCCGGCCGCGTCTACCGCACCGACGAGCTGGACGCCACCCACACCCCCGTCTTCCACCAGGTGGAACTCCTCGCCGTCGACGAGGGCCTCACCATGGCGGACCTCAAGGGCACCCTGGACCACATGGTGCAGTCGCTGTTCGGCGAGGGCATGAAGACCAGGCTGCGGCCGAACTTCTTCCCCTTCACCGAGCCGAGCGCCGAGATGGACATGCTCTGCTACGTCTGCAAGGGCGAGTCCGTCGGCAACCCCGACCGCCCCTGCCGCACCTGCTCGTCCGAGGGCTGGATCGAGCTCGGCGGCTGCGGCATGGTCAACCCGCGGGTGCTCACCGCCTGCGGCGTCGACCCGGAGAAGTACAGCGGCTTCGCCTTCGGGTTCGGCATCGAGCGGATGCTGATGTTCCGCCACAACGTCGAGGACATGCGAGACATGGTCGAGGGTGACGTCCGGTTCACCCGGCCGTTCGGGATGGAGATCTGATGCGGGTCCCGCTTTCCTGGCTGCGGGAGTACGTCGACCTGCCGGCCACCGAGACCGGCCGCGACGTGCAGGCCAAACTCATTGCGGCCGGCCTCGAGGTCGAGACCGTCGAGCACCTCGGTGCCGACCTCAAGGGCCCCCTGGTCGTCGGCCAGGTACTGACCATCGAGGAGCTGGAGGGCTTCAAGAAGCCGATCCGCTTCTGCACCGTCGACGTCGGCCGGGCCAACGGCACCGGTGAGCCCCAGGAGATCGTCTGCGGCGCCAGCAACTTCGCGGTCGGCGACAAGGTCGTCGTGGTGCTCCCCGGCGCGGTCCTGCCCGGCGGGTTCGCGATCGCCGCCCGCAAGACCTACGGCAAGGTCTCGCACGGCATGATCTGCTCCAGCGACGAGCTGGGCATGGGCGACGACGGCACCAAGGGCATCATCGTGCTGCCGCCCGAGACCGAGGTCGGCAAGGACGCCGTCGAGCTGCTGGAACTGGTCGACGAGGTCCTCGACATCGCCGTCACCCCGGACCGCGGCTACTGCCTGTCGATGCGCGGGGTGGCACGCGAGACCGCCACCGCCTACGGGCTGCCGCTGCGCGACCCGGCCCTGCTCGACGTCCCCGGCCCGAACGCCTACGGCTACCCGGTCGAGGTCTCCGACCCCGTCGGCTGCGACCGCTTCACCGCCCGCACGGTGACCGGACTCAGCCCCGACGCCCGCTCCCCGATCTGGCTCACCCGCCGGCTGCAGAAGGCCGGCATGCGCCCGGTCTCCCTGGCCGTCGACATCACCAACTACGTGATGCTGGAGCTCGGCCAGCCGCTGCACGCCTACGACCGCTCCATGGTCCGGGGCACCATCGGTGTGCGCCGGGCCGAGCAGGGCGAGAAGATCACCACCCTCGACGGGGTGCAGCGCACGCTCGACGCCGAGGACCTGGTGATCACCGACGAGCGCGGCCCGATCGGGCTCGCCGGTGTCATGGGCGGCGCCGACACCGAGATCGCCGACCACGACCTCGACCAGGCGACCTCCGAGGTCGTCGTCGAGGCCGCGCACTTCGACCCGGTGTCCATCGCCCGTACGGCCCGCCGGCACAAGCTGTCCTCCGAGGCGTCCCGGCGCTTCGAACGCGGCGTCGACCCGCAGGCCGCCGCCGCTGCCGCGCAGCGCACCGTCGACCTGCTGGTGCTGCTCGCCGGCGGTACCGCCGAGGCCGGTGTCACCGAGGTCGTCGCCCCGTCCGCGCCGCACACCCTCACCATCCCGGCCGACCACCCCGACAAGGTCGCGGGCGTCGCCTACGGCAGGGAGACCGTCGTACGACGTCTCCAGCAGGTCGGCTGCGACGTCTACGGGCAGGACGAGCTGATCGTCACCGTGCCGTCCTGGCGGCCCGACCTCACCGACCCGAACGACCTGGCCGAAGAGGTCATCCGGCTCGAGGGCTACGAGAACCTGCCCGTCACCCTGCCCCGGCCGCCCGCCGGACGCGGGCTGACCTCCCGGCAGCGGCTGCACCGCCGGACCGGCCGGGCCCTGGCCGGCGCCGGATACGTCGAGGCGCCGAACTACCCGTTCGTCGGCGAGCAGATCTTCGACCAGCTCGGCCTGGACGCGGACGACCCGGCCCGCCGGGTGGTGAAGCTGACCAACCCGCTCAACGACGAGGAGCCCGTGCTGCGCACCTCGCTGCTGCCGGGCCTGCTCGGCGCGCTGCGGCGCAACGACGGACGCGGCAGCCACGACGTCGCGCTGTTCGAGACCGGCCTGGTCTTCAAGCCGCGCGAGGAGCAGCGGGCCGCCGTCCGCCTGCCCGTGGACCGGCGGCCCACCGACGAGGAACTCGCCGGGCTCGACGCGGCGCTCCCGGACCAGCCGCGGCACGTCGCCGCCGTTCTGGCCGGGGCCCGCGAACAGGCCGGCTGGTGGGGCGCGGGCCGCCCGGCCGACTGGGCCGACGCGATCGAGGCCGCCCGTACCGTCGCCGCCGAGGCGGGCGCCGAACTCGTCGTCCGCCAGGGCCGCTACGGCCCGTGGCACCCGGGCCGCTGCGCCGAACTGGCGGTCACCGTCGACGGCACCGAGCGCGTCGTCGGCCACGCGGGTGAACTGCACCCGCGCGTGGTGAAGAACCTGGGCCTGCCCGCGCGCACCTGCGCGATGGAGCTCGACCTGGACGCCCTGGAACAGGCCGGCGAAAGCATCCCGCAGGCGCCGGGCATCTCCACCTTCCCGGTCGCCACGCAGGACGTCGCCCTGGTCGTCGACGGCTCCGTGCCGGCCGCGGACGTCGAGGCGGCCCTGCGCGAGGGCGCCGGTGAACTGCTGGAATCCATCCGCCTGTTCGACGTGTACGAGAACGCCGAGCAGCTGGGCGAGGGCCGCAAGTCCCTGGCGTACGCACTGCGGTTCCGCGCGCCCGACCGCACGCTGACGGTCGACGAGGCGTCCGCGGCCCGCGAATCGGCGGTCGCCCTCGCGGGCGAGCGCACCGGGGCGACCCTCCGGGGCTGACGCCCTCCGGGCCCGGAGGACTCCTCGGGGCCTACGGCGTTCTTCGGGGACCGCGTGTCCGCCGCGCACGGCTCGTTCGTGCCGTGGCCGGCCACGCGGTCCCCGCGCGCTTCCGGGCCCTCCGGCGGATCACGCCGGAGACCCGCCGGGCGGTCGGAGCCCCGTCGGGCGGCCGCAGGGCTCCTGGGCTGCCACGAGCAAGACCCGCCCCGTACCGGCGTGGGGCCGCCTTTGCCGCGCTGGGCAGGGCTCAGCCGTCCCACAGGGCCGTACGCGCCCCACGCACATCCGTTCCCCCGGTTACCTCACTCGTTTGGGTGACATTTCCGGGCGATACGTCCGGATCGGGTGATCCGGTCGGCAGAATCAGACCGGCCTTTCAAGGCCGGTCTGCGCTGTCAGGGCCAAAATGGGGGGCCATCGGCATGATCCGCTTCAAGGGTGGGGCGCCCCGCACAGGGCGGTCCAGAACCAGCTCATGGGGAACGACCGCCTCATGGGGACCCGACCACTGCCCGCTGCTGCGCCGGGCGCTCGCCTGCGGACTGCCGCCCACGGTCCTCGGCGCTCTCGGTACCGGACTGGCCCTGCACGTCGGGCGGAGCCTGCTGCGGGAGGTACGGCGCAACCGCACGATCGCCCGCACCGCGCAGCGCATGCTGCGGCCGCCTCCCCGCGTCGACGGGCTGGCCGTCGCCGCCGTCCAGCTGTCCGCCGACCGGGGCGCCCGGATCGGCGGCGATCTGTATGAGGTGGTCGCCACCGAGTACGGCGTACGGGTGGTCATCGGCGACGTCCGCGGCCATGGGCTCGGAGCCGTCCCCACCGTCGACGCCGTTCTCGCCGGCTTCCGCGAGGCCGTGCACGACGAGCCCGACCTGGCCGGAGTCCTGCGCCGGCTGGAGCGGGCGATGGACCGGCATCTGCGGGAGCGGGCGCGTGCCGAGCGCCTGTCGGCGCGCGCCGGCCACGCCTTCCGGACCGCCGAGGAGTTCGTCACCGTCCTGCTGCTCGAGATCCTCCCCGACGGGGAGATGCGGGCCCTGAACTGCGGGCACCCATGGCCTCATCTGCTGAGCGGTCCACGGGCCGAACCGCTCGCCCGCACGGACCCGCTCCCGCCGCTCGGCCCGTTTCCGCTGCCCGCCGAACTCCCCGTCGTCGCCTGCGCCCCGCTGCTGCCCGGCGACACGCTCGTCCTGCACACGGACGGAGCCGAGGACGCGCGGGACGCCGACGGCCGCTTCTTTCCGCTGCCCGAGGTGCTCGCCTCGGCCGCCCGCGAGGCCGCGCCCACACCGCAGGCCGTCCTGCGGACGATCCTCACGGCGCTGGTCCACCACACCGGTGACCCGCCCAAGGACGACGTCGCCCTGCTGATCCTCAGGAACGAGCGCCCGTCCCCCCGCGCCCCTTCGGGGACGGGGGGCGCCGCACGGTCCGGCACGACGGACCTTTCCCCGACGAGCCCGCTGCAGCACCCGGCATGACCGGGGTGCCCGACGTGATCGCCGGGGCCGGCGGTGCCGTCCGCCCCGCCACGGAGTGTCGGGCAGGCAGCCGGGCGGACGGCATGGAAGCGGGCCGCCGCACTGTACGAGGGGGAGCCGGCGGCCCGGCCGGCCTCTTTCGAGGCACCTCAGTCAACCGGCCGGCGACTCTCCGCGACAGCGCGCACACCCTGCGGATGCGAGCACTCCGTTCACACCCCGTGTGAACGCCCAGCCACTACTCTGTCGGCACCGATCCCCCGGGGGGCCTCATGCAGCCCAACACTCTGCTCGACGCGGTCCTGGACGAGGCCGGTATCTCGCACGCGGGCCTGGCCGCACACGTCAACCAGGCCGGCCGGGCGCGCGGCCTGTCCCTCAGATACGAACACACCGCCGTGGCACGCTGGTTGAAGGGCCAGCGGTCCCGGGGCCAGGTGCCCGACCTGATCTGCGAGGTGCTGGCGGGCCGGCTGCGCCGCCCGGTCACCCTCGACGACATCGGCCTCGGCGTCCCCGGCGAACCCTCCGCCCCGCACACCGGCACGCTCTCCGGCTTCGTCGAGCGAGCCACCGCGCTGTGGCGCTCCGACCAGCAGCGGCGCCCGCACATACTGGGCGCGCCCGCGGTCACCGGTACCCCCGCCGTGATGCCCGTCTGGGAGTGGGAGAACCCGCCCGAGGACGTCGATGTCTCGCGCGGCGGCCGTCACCAGGTGACTTCGGGTGACCTGGACATGCTGCGCGCCGCCCGCAGCCACTACGAGCAGATGTACCGCAAGGCCGGCGGCGTCGCGACCCGTGACCGCATCGTCGGCTTCCTCAACACCGAGGCCGCCCCCCTCCTCCGGGGCGGCTACACCGACGCCGTGGGCCGCCAACTGCACCGGGCCACCGGAGGACTGGTGGCCGTCGCCGGAATCTGCGCGTACGACTCCGACGCCCACGGCCTCGCCCAGCGCTACTTCCACCAGGCGCTCCGGCTGGCGAAGGCCAGCGGTGACCGGGGACTCGGCGCGTATGTGATCGCGCTCCTCGTCAACCAGTCGCTGTTCATGCGGGAGCACCGGCAGGCCGTCGCCTTCGCGGAGGCCGCGCTCCGCGCCGCCGGCAAGCACATCACCCCGGCGCTCGCCTCCGACCTGTACGCGATGCAGGCCAAGGCGTACGCGCACCTGGGCGACGGCTCCGGCGCGCTGTCCTGCATCCGGCGTGCCGAACAGGCCGCCGAGCGCATCCGGCGCGGCCACGAACCCGACGAGACCGGCTATGTCCAGCCGGGCCTGGTCAACGTACAGGTGGCGGAGGCCCTGCTCAGCCTCGGCGAGCTGGCGGCGGCGGGTGAACACGCGGCCGCCGCCGTCGACAACCCCGCGCACGACCGGGGCCGGGTGCACCGCCTCGCCATGCTGAGCACCGTCGAACTGCGGCAGGGCAACGCCGACAAGGCGGTCGCCATCGCCGTGCAGATGGCCGAGCAGGCCCGGGGAATGGAGTCGCAGCGGCTGCGCGACAGACTCCGGGCGGTGCGCGAGCACCTGGTGCGCAACGGCTGCGAAGGTACCGCCGAGGCGGCCGAACTCATCGACGGAGCCCTGCGCGTACCGCTGTAGGCACGGCGGGGCAGGGAGTTCTCCGGATGCCCCGGCCGTGCGTCGTGCGCCGTGCCGCGCCGTCCGCTGCGCCGCCGACGGCCTCCTGTGCGCCTGCTGCCGAACCGCCGCTGCTGCGATATTGCCACCTGTCGAACGAAAGGTGGCATAACCGTGCAGTGGGCGAACAAGAACGAGGAAACCGTGTATGCGAACCGCTGGTTCAGTGTCAATCTCGCGGATGTCGAGCTGCCGGACGGCCGGCGTCTCGACCACTTCCTCATCCGGCTGCGGCCCGTCGCCGTGGCCACGGTGGTGAACGAGGCCAACGAGGTGCTCCTCCTGTGGCGTCACCGCTTCATCACCGACAGCTGGGGGTGGGAACTCGCCGCAGGGGTCGTCGAGGACGGCGAGGACGTCGTCCGGGCGGCGGCCAGGGAGTTGGAGGAGGAGACCGGCTGGCGGCCGGGACCCCTGCGCCATCTCATGAGCGTGGAGCCGTCCAACGGGCTCACCGACGCCCGGCATCACATCTACTGGGCCGACGAGGGCGAGTACCTCGGGCACCCGGTGGACGACTTCGAGTCGGACCGCCGGGAGTGGGTGCCGCTCAAGGTGGTTCCCGACCTGGTCGCCCGCGGCGAGGTCCCGGCCGCCAACATGGCAGCCGCGTTACTCCTGTTGCACCATCTCAGGCTGGGCCAGGACCCCATGCCCTGACCTCTTCGCAGCCGTCGGCCGCCAGGCCCGGGCGCGTGCGTCAGTGGCCGAACGCCTGCCAGGCCGTCACGACGAGCGCGCCCACGGCCGTGACGGCCGCGACCGCCTGGAGCGGCCAGCGGGCGTGTTCCAGGGTGACGATCCGGGTGTTCAGCTCGTCCAGTTCCCTGGCCGCCTCCTCGGTGCGGTGGCTGAGCAGGGCCAGTCCGCCCTCGACGCGGGCGTATGCCACATCGAGGCGGCGCCGTAACTCTGCGACCTCACCCTGGACGGCGGGCTGTTCGGGATCGGCGGTCACGAGTCAGCTCCTCTCCGTAGTTCTTCTCGTTCCGTGTCTGCGGAGGGTGAGTCAACTCCCCTGGTGGACGCGGGGTAAGAGTGTGCGGGGGGCATATGCGGGCCCGGAGCGCACACGGCGTGTGAACGCCGCGGGCCCGGCACCCTTTGCGGTTCAGGGGTGCCGGGCCCATGCGCATGGCCGGAATGCGACGTTCGGTGAACGTGACGGACCGTCAGCTCACTGTCGCGGATGGCCGCCTCAGCCGTAGTTGTAGAAGCCCGAGCCGCTCTTGCGGCCCAGACGGCCCGCGTCCACCATCCGCTGCAGCAGCGGCGGCGCGGCGTACAGCGGCTCCTTGTACTCCTCGTACATCGAGTACGCGACCGAGGCCACCGTGTCCAGGCCGATCAGGTCGGACAGCTTCAGCGGGCCCATCGGGTGGGCGCAGCCCATCTCCATGCCGTTGTCGATGTCCTCGCGGCTGGCGATGCCCGACTCGAACATCCGGATCGCGGAGAGCAGGTACGGGATCAGCAGCGCGTTCACCACGAACCCGGAACGGTCCTGGGCGTGGATCGCGTGCTTGCCCAGCACCTTCTCGGCGAAGAGCTGCGCCCGGCTGATCGTGCCCTCGGAGGTGGTGAGGGCCGGGATCAGCTCGACCAGCTTCTGCACGGGGGCCGGGTTGAAGAAGTGGATGCCGATGACGTGGTCCGGCCGCGAGGTGGCGACCGCCAGCTTCACCAGCGGGATGGAGGAGGTGTTCGAGGCCAGGATCGCGTCCGGCCGGGTCACCACCTGGTCGAGCACCTGGAAGATCTCCGTCTTGACCTGCTCGTTCTCGACGACGGCCTCGATCACCAGGTCGCGGTCCGCGAACTCGCCCAGGTCCGTGGTGAAGCTCAGCCGGGCCTGGGTGGCCTCCAGCTCCTCCGCCGTGATCTTGCCGCGCTCCGCTGCCTTCGTCAGGGAGTTGAACAGCCGGGTGCGGCCGATCTCCAGGGCCTCACCGGTGGTCTCGGCGACCCGCACGTCCAGTCCGGCGCGGGCGCACACCTCGGCGATCCCCGCGCCCATCTGGCCGCAGCCCACCACTCCGACGCGTTCGATGTCGGTCACATCGTCCCTTTCGCTTCCTGGGCGCGGCTCGGGTCCTTCTGGCCTGCGCTGTCTACGACTCCTGGCAGGGGCACCGGGTTCCGGCCGCCTGCTCCGTTCGTGCACGTTACCCGGAAGTATCGATGATCGATCGCGGGGGGCGGGCATCCTGAGGTCCGGAGCGGTCCGCGGCCGGGCGGATCGCGGCTTTTGCGACGGGTGCGAAATGGGACGAGTGTCACGCAGGGCGTTCGCGGTGGCGGCGCTGTCGGCGGTGACGATGATGTCGGCCGCGTCGGCCGCCCCGGGACGGCCGTTGTCCGGGCCGTCGGGTGCGACGGGGGGCCGGGGCGCGGCCGCCGGTGAGATGCGGGGCGTGTGGCTGGCGACCGTCGCCAACCGGGACTGGCCGTCCCGCCCGGGGCTGAGCGCCGCCGAGCAGCGGGCCGAGCTGATCGCCCACCTCGACGCGGCCGTCCGCAACCGGCTCAACACCGTGATCCTCCAGGTGCGGCCCACGGCCGACGCCCTGTGGCCGTCCCCGTACGAACCCTGGTCCGCCTGCCTCACCGGCACCCAGGGCGTGGACCCCGGCTGGGACCCGCTCGGCACCGCCGTCACCGAGGCCCACGCCCGCGGCCTGGAACTGCACGCCTGGTTCAACCCGTACCGGGTCGCCGCGCACACCGACCCCACCCGGCTCGCCGCCACGCACCCGGCCCGCGAGAACCCCGGCTGGGTGGTCCCGTACGGCGGGAAGCTCTACTACAACCCCGGCCTGCCCGAGGTCCGCGCCTTCGTCGAGGACGCGATGCTCGACGCGGTGCGCCGCTATCCCGTCGACGCGGTCCACTTCGACGACTACTTCTACCCGTACCCCGTGGCGGGACATACCTTCGACGACGACACCGCCTACGGCACGCACGGCGGAGCCTTCCCCGACCGGGCGGCCTGGCGGCGGGACAACATCGACCGGCTGGTGCGCGAGACGGCGGCCCGGATCAAGGAGATCCGACCCGGCACCCGCTTCGGCATCAGCCCCTTCGGGGTCTGGCGCAACGCGACGGCCGATCCCCTCGGCTCGGACACCCGGGCGGGCGTGCAGACCTATGACGACCTGCACGCGGACACCCGCCGGTGGGCACGGGAGAACTGGATCGACTACATCTGTCCGCAGCTATATTGGTTGGCGCAACCGCTTGACCAGCAGGTTCCGGCAAATTATTCAGTCCTCGTGCCGTGGTGGTCAGAGGTCGCCCGTGGCACTGATGTACAGCTCTACATCGGCGAAGCCCTCTACAAGGCGGGCGACCCGGCGCAGCCTGCGGCCTGGCAGGATCCGGCCGAACTTTCCCGACACCTCACGCTGGCCGCGAAGTATCCGGAGGTGAAGGGGCACATCTTCTTCGCTGCCAAGGAGGTCGGGGCGGACCGGATCGGCGCGATGGCTCGCGTGGTTGCCGATCACTACTAGCGGCAAGCGAGGGTGCCGCGATGACGGACGGCAGCGGTACGGGAGTCGATGGTTCCTATGCCCTGCTGGCCGAGTTCCTTGATCAGCACAGCCAGCGGGAGCAGACCCACATACGTGGGACGTTGTTCAGGGCTGAGGCAGTTTTCCGGCAGCAACGTGCAGAACCGAGGGAAGTCACTCCGCTGCCCCGGAGAAAGTCCGGGGCAGCTTCCGTCAAGGTTGCTGTGAGAAGGCAAGTGCCAAAGTCGTCCTGAGGCTCTTTCAGGACACGAGAGGGCTGAATTTCCCTTACTCCAGCTGTAGATCGTGATCTCGCGTGGTGTCGCTGGGTGCTTCGGTTGGCGAGGGCTGGTGCCCAAACTCAGCTCGGTTGGGGTTGAGATCGGCGCGCCGCCTGGCAGGCGCTACTCGTTCCCGCCGTGCCCGGGTGGCCAGCCGATGACGCCTTTCGCTTGGACATCGCGCAGGGTCGCTCCCTCGAACCGGGCCCCGGTGACGTCGGTCAGCCCGAGCGGGGGCCTACCGGTGTTCACGCTTCCAAGTCTGGCGCCGGTCAGATCGGTGTCGCGCAGATCCGCACCCCGTAGATCGCATCCGGCCAGGCTGACCTCGCGCAGTGAGGCCCCGCGCAGGTCTGCGCCACTGAGGTCGCAGAACTTGAACCAGCACCCGTCCAGGGTGGCGTGGCGTAGATCTGCCCCGATGAACGAACAGCGGGTGAACCGCAGACGCGACGTGCGAGTGGAAGCAAGGTTCTGGCCGGTGAAGTCCTCACGGTTCACGGCCGCATGGCGGTGCAGCGCGGCAAGTCGTTGTCTCGCGGTCGGCGACGTGGTCATGTGCGCCAGGGTGTCAGCCGGGTCGGTGGCCGGCGCCCAAATTTCCGACGGTGCGCCGCCCGCCGGCCGATCACACAGGTCCAGGCTGGACCGGGAACGGACGCGACCACCGGTGATCATCGGTGTGTGAAGACAGAAGATCAGACGGTGGCCACAGGTCACAGCATGGATTCCGTCCGTTGGCGGGAGGCGTTCGAGGGGGCCATGGGACTTATCGCGGGCCGGATCGCCCGGGCCGAACCCCGGCGGCGGGCCAAGCGGTTGGTGGCGGGCCCGCCGGCGGACCCGCCACACAAGAACTGCTGGATGATCGCCGAGCGGGCCGGGGATGCGAATCCGCACGGCGTGCGGCATTTGCTGTGCCAGCCGCTTGGGGTGCCGATGCCGTCCGCACGAGGTGCGCGAGTACGTCGTCAAGCACCTGCACGACGAGGTCGCGGTGCTGGTCGTGGAACGAGACCGGCGATGTGAAGAAGGGCACCCACACCGTCGGGGTCCAGCGCCAGTACACCGGCACCGCCGGCAGGATCGAGAACTCTCCCTGGTCGCCATCTACCGCGTCTACGTCCGCGGCCACGCGGCGGTGGACCGGGCGCTATACGTCCCGCGCTCATGGACCTGCGACCCGGACCGCTGCCGGGCCGCCGGGCTCGGCGAGGACACTGTCTTCGCGACCCAGTCGGAACTGGCCCGGGTGATGATCGAACGGTTCCTGGACGCCGGACACCATGCGCTTCCGCCTCTACCACCTGCCTGCCCGCCTTGCCGACCACGCCCGCCGCCGCTTTCTGCGGATCGAGCGGACCTGGCCCTGAGCGAAGGCGTTCACCACTTGCTGGCAGCGTCTGACCGCCCTGCCCGCCGTTACCCGACGAACCAGACCACCAGCTCTGACGAGGCAAGGGGAGGAGCAGGCCCGCACGACCTCCGGGTGCCGTGGGAACCCTGGCGCAGCCGCAGCGACACGCGGAGGCCCGCCCGCGAGCACGCGGAACAAACGGGGCGAACCGGTAGCCCGCGCAGGCAATCACGGTCACTGACGAATCGAGGTCAAACTCGAAGCACGCAACGCCTTCGGCTTCCGGAACCGAGAAAACCAACGCCTTCGCTCATACTGCGCAACCACCCGCCGGAGCCGACGGGACGCACACCCCCACTAAATTCGAAGACCCCCATTGGTGGGCCGTTGAGCGGGGTGAAAGAGTGGGGGTTCACGTGTATCGAGTAGGTGAGAGCGGAAACTCGTCCGTGTCAAGAATTCCTGACGCAAAGAAATTACGACCCCCTTGTAGAGGTCGGGGTTTATTGTCTCCTCAGGGGCTGGTCTTAAAAGCGTCCTCTCGGATTGCCAGCCGCTCTCGCACGTCCTCGGGAATCAGTAGGTCTGCCTCAACCTCGTTGGAATCGTTGTATCCCACCTCAAATGTGATACCGGCACGGATGAGATCCCGAGACATGGCCTCCATGCCTCCGTCCTCCCATAGTTGTTGGTATGTGCGACCGCCGTAAGTGAGTACCCATCTGTCTTTGGTGCTCTCCGGATCGATGTCGTCCATCTGGTTGAGCAGGGACTGAAGGGTTTCCTCTGCGGTCTCTTTGGCGAATCCCCCTCGGTCGAACCGGCCCCCCGGGGCGAGGCCTTCCATGTAGTACTTAATGGATGTTTCCAGCTGGCGGAGCTGGTCCCTCTTTTCCGCACCGCGGGCGTACTCCCTGTACTCAACGGGGTGATGCCCGAGCTCCTCAAGTACGGCCTCTACGAGAGCTGCGTACAGCTCTTCGGGGTTTGTTCCCTTGCCCCCGCATGCGCGGCAACGAAGGTACTTGTACCGAACTCCGCGACTGGTGGACGTTCGTACGGTGTAATTGCCCTTGCAGTCGCGGCAGACGATGACGCCAAGGAACTTGGTTGCCCCTGGAGTCCACGGGTTTTCATTGGTTCTGCTGGCCCGATCCAAGGCGCTCTGCAGCTCGTCGAACTCGTTCCGGGTCAGGATGGGTTGCGCCACCTTGATTGGATTTCCCTTGGTGTCGAGAACTTCCTTTGAGCGACTCCGTCCAGACCTTCCGGCGACTTCAACGCGTAGTCCCTTGATTGCCGGGTTGCGGAGCTGGATCAGGAGCGTGGTTGATGTCCACTTCCCTCCGTTGGCGCCCGGGATGCCCGCACGGTTGAGGATCTTGGCCATCTTCGATGCGGAGACGCCACGGAGTGCCGCCCCGTAGGCCCACCGCAAGACCCTGTGGCCAAGAGGGGCAATCACGAGGCGGATCTTTCCGCTCTTGTCCTTCTCCGTCGTATATCCGTACGAGGGTCGACCGATAATCCAGGCGTCTTGCTTCTTGGCGTGCTGCCACAAGGAGGCAACCCGGATTCCGGTGTTCGCGGCCTCGATCTCCGCCATGCCAGCAATGAGGGAGGCGATTGTCCTGCCCATCGCGCTGGAGAGGTCGATGGGGTCGTGGAGGGACTTTAGATTCTTCCCGTATTCCTGGCACCAGTTGATGATTACTTGTAGGTCCAGGATGCGGCGGACGAATCGGTCCAGCTTCCAGAACATCAGAACGTCGAACTCCGGGGACCGATCGTTGAGCCAGCCCCCCAGCTCCTTGCGCTTCCAGGGCGGAACCTTGGTAGCCGAGACGTTCAGGTCCCTGGCGACTCCCACAACCCTGACCCTGTCGTCGTTCGCCTTGCGCCAGAGGTCTAATTCCTGGCGTACGGGAGACGTTGTGTCGTCGGTCAGGATGGACAGGCGGACTGAGAGCAGGGCACGCGGAGAGTCCTCCGGGAGTTGCTCGTTCACGGACTTGAGGTGCGCAAGCTCAGTCAGCTCGCCCTCTGTCCACGGGTGCTGAAGGCTCACTGTTGCGGTCGTCATACGCCAAGCCTAGTGGCGTTGTCACGCTGGCTACACCTGTTCAGTGCTACTGGAACATCGGCTTCGCCGCCGCCGACTACGCGAGGCTGCTGCCCTGGTGGTCCGCGGTCGTGGAGGGCTCCGGGACACAGCTGTACGTGGGCGAGGCGCTCTACAAGGCGGGTGACCCGGCGCAGCCCGCCGCCTGGCAGGACCCGGCCGAGCTGTCCCGGCACCTCACGCTCGCGACGTCGTACCCGCGGGCGCGCGGGCACGTCTTCTTCGCCGCCCGGGAGGCGGCCGCCGACCCGGCCGGCGCGATGGCCCGGGTGGTCGCCGACCACTACGGTGAGCCGGCGCCACCCCCGGCCTGACGGGTTCAGAAGGTTGTTTTCCGGCCTAGTGGTCCCTGTGCCGGATCTCGGAATCGGGGCCGGGTGAGCACACGGCCTCGTGCCCGTCCTCGAAGCGGACGCGGTAGGGCGGATCGCCCTTCCGGCCCATCACCTCGACGATCTCGGCGACCTTGTCGTGCTGGCCGACCACCCTGCCGTGCTGGACAAGCTGGTCGCCCACAGTTGCGCGCATCGGGGTCTCCTCACCACGTGCGGGAGCAGCGGTCCGTAGCTCCGAGTCTACGGCGGAGCGCGCCGCCCGGCAGGGCGCGCGGTCGGCGCCCCCGGAGCTCTGCACGTGGCGCGGGCGACGGGACCGGTTCCTCAGCCGCGTGCCCGCTGGGTGACGGCGATGCACACCAGGACCGCCGCCGCCGTCAGCGGTGCCGCCGCGGTCGGACGCTCGCCCAGGAGAAGCACCGACCACACCAGGGTGAGCAGCGGCTGGGCGAGCTGGAGCTGGCTGGCCCGGGGGATGCCGATCGCCGCCATGCCCCGGTACCAGACGACCAGTCCCAGGAACTGGGACCCCGCCGCCACCCACAGCACTCCGGCCACGCCGTGCGCGGTCAGCCGCACCGGCTCGACGGCCAGCGCGAGGGCGGCGGCCGGTACGGCGAGCGGCAGGCACAGCACCAGCGCCCAGCCGATCACCTGCCAGCCCGGCATCACCCGGGCCAGCCTGCCGCCCTCCGTGTATCCGGCCGCGCACACCACCAGCGCCGCGAAGAGGTACAGATCGGCCGTGGTCAGCGCGCCGCCGCTCTGCCGCACCGTGAAGACCGCCACCGCGGCGGCACCCGCGAGGGCCGCCGCCCAGAAGGTCCGTGAAGGGCGGGAGCCGACGCGCAGGGCGGAGAACAGCGCGGTGGTGAGCGGGAGCAGGCCGACCACGACGGCCGCGTGCGCGGTGGTCGACGTCCGCAGGGCCAGCGTGGTCAGCAGCGGGAACCCGAGGACGACTCCGGCGGCGACCACCGCGAGTCCCGGCCAGTGCCGGCGGGCGGGCAGCCGCACACCGCGCCACCGCGCCGGACTCTTCCGGGAACGCACGGGGACACCTGCCGCTCCCGCCTCCGGGGTCCCCGCCCGCATCCCCACCGCGAGCAGGCAGCCGCCCGCGATCAGACCCGCCAGCACGCAGCGCACGGCCACCAGGGACCAGGGGCCGAACCCCTCCAGTCCCCAGGCGGTGGCCGGGAAGGTGAGCGAGAAGGCGACCACGCCGAGGGAGGCCTGCAGGGTGCCCAAGCCGGCGGAATCCCGGCGGGCGGGGTCACGACGGGCGGGGACCGCTATCGGGTTCGCGGTAGTAGCGCTACTCTCTGCTCTCATGCATGAGCGTAGCAGCGTGGCCGAACTGGCGGATCGGCTGCGGCGGGAGCTGGACCGCTACTCGCCGGGTGGAAAGCTCCCGTCGAGCCGGGCGCTCGTGGAGCGGTTCCGGGTGAGCCCCGTGACCGTCTCGCGGGCGCTGGCCCAGCTCGCCGCGGAGGGGCTGGTGGTGACCCGGCCCGGAGCCGGCGCGTTCCGTGCCGACCGGCCCGCCTCCCCGGCCCCCACGGCCGGCGACACCTCCTGGCAGGAAGTGTCGCTCAGCGCCGAGGGCGCCGCCGATCTCGTTCCGCGCTCGGTCGACGCCTCCGGCGTCCTGGTCTCGCTCGCCGCCCCGGCGCCCGGCGTGATCGAGTTCAACGGCGGCTATCTGCACCCCTCGCTGCAGCCGGAGCGCGCGATGGCGGCGGCACTGTCCCGGGCCGGACGCCGGCCGGGAGCCTGGGGGAGACCGCCCGTGGAAGGACTGGTGGAGCTGCGCGAGTGGTTCGCGCGCAGCGTCGGAGGCGCGGTCACCGCGGCGGGGGTGCTGATCACCGCGGGCGGCCAGTCCGCGCTGACCACCGCTCTGCGCGCGCTCGCCCCGCCCGGCGCCCCCGTGCTCGTGGAATCGCCCACCTACCCCGGCATGCTGGCCATCGCCCGCGCCGCCGGACTGCGTCCGGTGCCCGTGCCGGTGGACGCGGACGGAGTACGGCCGGAGCTGCTCGCGGACGCCTTCCGAGCCACCGGCGCCCGGGTCTTCGTCTGCCAGCCCCTGTTCCAGAACCCCACCGGCGCCGTCCTCGCCCCCGAACGGCGCGGCGAGGTGCTGCGCATCGCACGCGAGGCGGACGCGTTCGTCGTCGAGGACGACTTCGTCCGGCGCCTGGTCCACGAGGACGCGGGCCCCCTGCCCCGCCCGCTGGCCGCCGACGACCCCGACGGCGTCGTCGTCCACGTCTGCTCGCTCACCAAGGCGACCTCGCCGAGTTTCCGGGTGAGCGCCCTCGTCGCGCACGGCCCGGTGCTGGAGCGGCTGCGCGCCATCCAGATCGTCGACACCTTCTTCGTCCCCCGGCCCCTCCAGGAGGCCGCACTGGAACTCGTCGGCTCGCCCGCCTGGCCGCGTCACCTGCGGACGGTCTCCGCCGAGCTGAGAGCCCGCCGCGACACGATGACCGCCGCGCTCCGGCTCCGGCTGCCCGAACTGGCCCTGCCGCACATCCCGGCCGGCGGCTACCACCTCTGGCTGCGCCTGCCCGACGGCACCGGGGGCACCTCCCGGGCTTTCGGCCCCGGGGGAGAGTCCGCCCTGACCGCGGCGGCCCTGCGGGCCGGCGTCGCCGTCACCCCCGGCCGCCCCTACTTCAGCGCCGAGCCCCCGGCCGCCCACCTGCGGCTGAGCTTCGCGGCGGTCGCGGGCACCGGCGAGATCACGGAGGGCGTACGGCGACTGCGTACCGCCTGGGACGAGGTGCTGGGGCGGACGGGGTGAAAGGGTGGCGTTTCATGCCGGTTCGTCCGGCAGGTCCCGACTGCTGTCCGACGACCTGATGCACTCCGGGTAACACCATGGCCATACCCCTTGATTTGTGCACTTCAGGGACTGACCATCGCGGCATGGCACTTCGGGTCACGTTCGTTGCCGCGGCGGGCAGCCTCTCGCGGCTGACCGAGCGTTTCGAGGACGACCGGCCACTGGATCACGCCGGATGGAGTGACGTGCAGCGGGTGGCCCGCGAGCTGCTCCCGCTCGCCGCCGCCGATCTGCGCTACTGCTCACCGAACCCGCGCAGCCGTGCCACCGGTGACGGACTCGGCTACGCCCCGCTGGTCCAGCTCGCCCTGCGGGACTGCGGCATGGGCCGCTGGCGCGGGCTGACCCTGGGCGAGGCAATGGCCCGGGAGCCGGAGGCCGTGGACGCCTGGCTCGCCGACCCGCGCGCGACCCCGCACGGCGGGGAGTCGCTCCTCGGCTTCATCACCCGCGTCGGTAACTGGCTCGACACCCGGCCGTCGGAGGACGACTGCCGGGTCGTCGCGGTCGCCGAACCGTCCGTGATCCGCGCCGCACTGGTGTACGCGCTGAAGGCGCCGCCCGCGACCTACTGGAACATCGACGTCCGCTCGCTGTCACGGGTGAGCGTCAGCGGACGGGCCGGCCGCTGGAGCCTGCGCATCGAAGGGGTCTCCGCCCGGGCGACGCGGATATAGCGGCTACGACGGATGCGGCCGTACGCCGCCTCCGTGGAGGCGGCCGTCAGTCCGCGCGGACATAGCCGGTGTCGAGCTCCAGGTCCTTGGCCGGGCCGCGCACCCGCCAGACCGTCCGCCAGTGGTCCTCGTCGCGGACGGTGAACTCGCCCCGGTAGAGGTCCGCGGAGCAGGGATGGTCGGCGACGTACCGGCCCGCCGAGAGGTCCAGGTGGTGGAACGGACGGCCGTCCGCGAACCGCACGTCCACCGTGCCGCCGGGGCCGGGCAGGAAGCGCAGGGTGCGTTCGGCGGGCCGGGGGACGCCCCGCCAGGTGAAGGTGCCGGACTCCTGGTGCAGCAGGCCGCCGCCCTCCAGCGGACCGAAAAGCGTGATGCCCTCGAACCGCCCCAGGTCGCCACTGCCGAGGTCCCGCACGGACCGGGTCACCCGCCAGCTCCCCCTCAGATGGGCCAGTGCGTCCGGTACCGGCCAGAACTCGCCCATCCCGCCCCGCTCCCGTCGTCTCCGGCGCGCACGCACCATTGACGTGCTCCCGCCTCCTCCCTATCTTGCCGTTCGAAGTGCTGACCAGTGCTCGATATATCGAACAAGCCGAGAGTGCCACGTCAGGCGAAACTCCCCCCACTCCCACGAGAGCCGCGGAGTATCCATGTCACGCACCGCCCGCACCCGTCCACGCAACCGCACCCGCCTCAGAACGGGCCTCACCGCCACCGCGTTACTGACCGCCGCCGCCCTGCTGCCGGCCCCCGCACACGCCGAGGACGTCACCGACTACACGATCACCGTCGACCCGCACGCCGAGGGAGCCGCGATCGGCGACACGATGTACGGCGTCTTCTTCGAGGACATCAACCGGGCCGCCGACGGCGGGCTGTACGCCGAGCTCGTGCAGAACCGGTCCTTCGAGTACTCCACCGCCGACAACGGCTCCTACACGCCCCTGACCTCCTGGACTGCCGGCGGCACGGCCGAGGTGCGGAACGACTCCGGCCGGCTCAATGAACGCAACCGCGCCTACCTGTCCCTGGCAGCGGGTTCGTCCGTCACCAACGCGGGCTACAACACCGGCATCCGGGTGGAGCAGGGCAAGCGGTACGACTTCTCGGTCTGGGCCCGGGCCGAGAGCGGCAGCACCCTCACCGTCACGCTCAAGGACGCCGCCGGCAGCCTCGCGAACGTCCGCCGGGCGGCCGTCAGGGGCGACTGGGCCCGGTACGAGGCCACCTTCACCGCCGCCCGCACCAGCAACCGCGGCCGCCTCTCCGTCGCCTCCTCCGGCGCCGCGGCCCTCGACATGGTGTCCCTGTTCCCGCGCGACACCTACAAAGGGCAGCCGAACGGCCTGCGCAAGGACCTCGCCGAGAAGATCGCCGCCCTGAAACCCGGCTTCGTCCGCTTCCCCGGCGGCTGCCTGGTCAACACCGGCTCCATGGAGGGCTACAGCGAGGACTCCGGCTGGCAGCGCAAGCGCGCCTACCAGTGGAAGGACACCGTCGGGCCGGTGGAGGAGCGCGCCACCAACGCCAACTTCTGGGGCTACAACCAGAGTTACGGCCTCGGCTACTACGAGTACTTCCGCTTCGCCGAGGACGTCGGCGCGATGCCGCTCCCCGTCGTGCCCGCCCTGGTCACCGGATGCGGCCAGAACAGGGCCACCGACGACGAGGAACTGCTGGAGCGCCACATCCAGGACACCCTCGACCTGATCGAGTTCGCCAACGGCCCGGCGAACTCGACCTGGGGCAAGGTGCGCGCGGAGATGGGCCATCGCAAGCCCTTCGGGCTCACCCATCTCGGGGTCGGCAACGAGGAGAACCTGCCCAGGGAGTTCTTCGCCCGCTTCGAGCGGTTCCGCGCGGCGATCGAGGCCGAGTACCCGGACATCACCGTCGTCTCCAACTCCGGCCCGGACGACACCGGTACGACCTTCGACACCCTCTGGCAGCTCAACCGCGACGGCGACGTCGACATGGTCGACGAGCACTACTACAACAGCCCGCAGTGGTTCCTGCAGAACAACGACCGCTACGACTCCTACGACCGCAGCGGCCCGAAGGTCTTCCTGGGCGAGTACGCCTCGCAGGGCAACGCCTGGAAGAACGGCCTGGCCGAGGCCGCGTTCATGACCGGCCTGGAACGCAACGCGGACATCGTGGAACTCGCCTCGTACGCACCGCTGCTGGCCAACGAGGACTACGTCCAGTGGTCGCCCGACATGATCTGGTTCAACAACCACGCCTCCTGGGGGTCGGCCAACTACGAGGTCCAGAAGCTGTTCATGACCAACACCGGTGACCGCGTGGTCCCGTCGGAAGCGAGCGGCACCCCGGACGTCAGCGGTCCCCTCAGCGGCGCGGTCGGCCTGTCGACCTGGGCCACCAGCGCCGCGTACGACGACGTGCGGGTGACCGCCGCCGACGGCGCGCCCCTGCTCGGCGACGACTTCTCCGGGGACGCCTCGCAGTGGACGCACAGCGGCGGCGGCAGCTGGAGCGTCCAGGACGGGCAGTACGTCCAGACCGACGAGGCCGCCGAGAACACCCTGGTCACGGCGGGCGACCCGGCCTGGCAGGACTACGACCTGCAGGTGAGGGCGACCAAGAAGTCCGGCAAGGAAGGCTTCCTCGTCGCCTTCGGTGTCAAGGACACCGGAAACTACTACTGGTGGAACCTGGGCGGCTGGAACAACACCCGGTCCGCGGTCGAACAGGCCGTGGACGGCGGCAAGTCGACGCTGATCTCCCAGGCCGGATCAATCGAGACGGGCCGCGCCTACGACATCGACGTCAAGGTGCGCGGCCGCCAGGTCACCCTCTCCCTCGACGGACAGGAGTGGGGCAGCTTCACCGACGACAAGCCGGCCGAGCCGTTCCGCCAGGTCGTCACCGAGGACGACCGCACCGGTGACCTGATCGTCAAGGTCGTCAACGCCCAGCCGGCCGAGGCCCGTACGGCCATCGACCTCGGCGGCGCGAGGACCGCCTCCACCGCCCGGGTGACCACCCTGGCCGCCGAGGCGGACGCGATGAACACCGAGACGGACACGCCGGTGACCCCGGTGGCGTCCACGCTCCGGGGCGTGTCCGGCAGATTCACGTACACGTTCCCGGAGAACTCGGTGACGTTCCTGAGGATCAAGCGGCGGTAGTGGTCCGGGTGCGGGCCGCCGTCCCCAGGACAGCGAGCGGCCCGCACCCGGCGCTGAGCGGAGAACCGCCCGCGGTGCCTCAGGGACGCAGCAGCAGGGTGACGCCGGCCACCACGGCGCCGAGCACGACCGCGGCGATGCCGTACTCGAGGCGGTGCGAGCGCAGCCGGGGCAGCAGCCGGTCCACGGCGATCCGGCCCGGACCGGTCAGGGCGAGCGCCACCGCGGCCAGGGTGAGGACGAGCTCGTACTCCACGCCCTCCGGGGCGAAGAAGCCGCCGCCCCACTTCACGGCGATCGCGTTGACCATCGTGCCGGCGACGGCCGCCGCGGCGAGCGGGGTGAGCAGGCCGAACGCGAGGCCGAGTCCGCCGAGGGTCTCAGTGAGCCCGGCCACGACGGCGAACGCCTCGGGCGAGGGGTAGCCGAGGGACGCGAAGAACATCCCGGTGCCCTCGACCCCGCCCCCGCCGAACCAGCCGAACAGCTTCTGCGCGCCGTG
>NZ_LIQT01000368.1 GCF_001418415.1 Streptomyces hirsutus | reverse complement strand
CCTTCAGGTCACCGTCCAGGAACTGGTGCGAGTTGCCGGGGCGCGCTGGGCGATCGAGGAATGCTTCCAGGCCGCGAAGAACGAATGCGGCCTGGACCAGTACGAAGTCCGCCGCTACGTGGGCTGGTATCGGCACATCACTCTGGCCATGCTCGCGCACGCCTTCCTGGCCGCCACGGCACACCAGCCCTGGGAAAAAGGGGCGGAACAGGTGGGACAGCCGGGGCCATCGAGCTCACAGTGGCGGAGGTTCGGCGACTCCTGGCAGCTTGTCGTGCCCGGCCCCTGCACCTGAGCGGACACCGAGGACTACACCACGCGCTGAGCCGGTCGAACTGGCGCCGCCGACGCCAAGCAGTCGCCCGCCGCTGTCACTACCTGCGGCGTTGTCGCACGATCGAGGGGCGGTCTCCGTGAGACCGCCCCCGCACGATCGAAGTCCCGCTACACTCCAGCCGCCCAGCGAAACCCGCAGGTCAGACAGCAAAGTCCTGCTGGAGTACTAGTACTCCAGTCGTAGATCGTTATGTGCCTTGCTT
The DNA here is from genome assembly GCF_001418415.1 of Streptomyces hirsutus. Classification (GTDB taxonomy): domain Bacteria; phylum Actinomycetota; class Actinomycetes; order Streptomycetales; family Streptomycetaceae; genus Streptomyces; species Streptomyces hirsutus. Next base: position 14,477 of record NZ_LIQT01000368.1, on the reverse strand, counting down.
GGGGCTGTCTGCCGCTGGAGGAAACCAGGTGGCCTCGGCGCACCATCTGGGTAGAGTCGGGCAATGCCCGAGTTGCAGCGGCTGCATGCCGGCCATGCCCCGGCGGTCCTGGCCTTCGAGCTGGCGAACCGCGCCTACTTCGCTGCCTCGGTCCCCGACCGCGGCGACGACTTCTTCGACCAGTTCACCGACCGGTACAACGCTTTGTTGGCTGAGCAGGAGGCTGGCATCTGCGCCTTCCACGTGCTCGTCGCCGAGGACGGCTCGGTACTCGGCAGGTTCAACCTGGTCGACATCGAAGACCACACTGCGGAACTCGGCTACCGGGTCGCGCAGCACGTCGCCGGCCGAGGCGTGGCGACCACAACCGTCCGGGAGCTGTGCCAACTGGCGGCGGCCCAGTACCGATTGCGCACACTGCGAGCGGCCACCGTCTGCCAGAATGCCGTGTCTCAAAAGGTGCTGACCAAAGCCGGGTTCGTTCCCGTCGGCCCCGCCGACCCGGCCCACCTCGGCGGTAAGCCAGGCACCTGGTATCAGCGCGACCTGGTGCACGCGATCTTGCCGGGGGACCGGCTGCGGGAAGGCCGCGGCCACCGCTGATCATCGGTGTGTGGAGACTAACGATCATGCGGTGGCCGCTGGGCACGGCGTAGACCCTGCCCGCTGGCAGGAGGCGTTCGAGGCCGTGATGTCCCGGATAGCGAGCCGGTTCGCGCGGGTCGAACTCCGGCGTTGGGTGGGGGACTTGGTGCGGGGGCTGCTGTCGGACCTGCCGCGCAAGAACTGCTGGACGATCGCGGAGTGGGCCGGGGAGACCAGTCCGGACGGCATGCAGCACCTGCTCGGCCGGGCCAAGTGGGATGCCGACGCCGTACGCGATGACGTGCGCGGATACGTGCTGGAACATCTGCACGACGAGGACGCGGTGCTGATCGGCGATGAGACCGGGGACGTGAAGAAGGGCACGCACAGCGTGGGTGTCCAGCGCCAGTACACCGGCACCGCCGGCAGGATCGAAAACGCGCAGGTCGCCGTCTACCTCGTCTATGCAGGCCGCCGCGGACACGCGGCGGTGGACCGCGAGCTGTACATCCCGCGCTCGTGGACGTGCGACCCGGACCGCTGCCGGGCAGCGGGACTGGGCGAGGACACCGTCTTCGCGACCAAGCCGGAGCTGGCCGCCCGCATGATCGGCCGGTTCCTTGACGCCGGACACCGCGTGGGCTGGGTCGCAGGCGACGAGGTCTACGGCGGCAACCCGAAGCTGCGATCCGCGCTGGAACAGCGCCAGGTCGGCTACGTCCTCGCCGTCGCCTCCTCCCACGAAGCGGCCACCGATGCCGGGAAGTTCCGCGCGGACGCGCTGGCCGCGAAGGTGCCCAAGCGAGCCTGGCAGAAGCTGTCGGCAGGGGCCGGCGCCAAGGGCCACCGCTTCTACGACTGGGCCGTCATCGACCTGGCCGAACCCCGCCCCGGCACAACTGAGCATGGTCGACGGCGGACGGGATGGAAGCTGGGGTGAGTGTTGGTGAAGGAGTCGGGCAAGAAGAGGACCCCAAAAACCCTTCGCACCTGCTCTCCTCGCCCGGTACGGTCCCGAGCGTGTTCCCGCTGCGGGGAGCCCAAGAGCTCCGCGCGGCCGCACCGGCAGTTCCCACGCTGAGAGTAGGTTTCGCCAATGGCATGTCGTATCAGTGAGCTCGTGCTCGGTTGCCGCGATCCCGAGGTGCTGGCGCGGTTCTGGTGCGAGGTCCTGGACTTCGTAGTGCTCGATCGCGAAGGGAACGACTGCATCGAGATCGGACCGCGTGAAGGGTTCGGCGGCCCGCAGCCGACGATCATCCTCAGCCGCAGGGACGAGCCGGAGCCGGGGAAGTCCCGGCTGCACATCGACGTCAACGCCACCGACCGCGATCAGGACGCCGAGCTCGAACGCCTCCTGAAGCTCGGGGCGCGCCCGGCCGACATCGGCCAGACCGGCGAAGAGCAGTGGCACGTTCTTGCCGACCCCGAGGGCAATGAGTTCTGCCTGCTCAAGGCCCGCCTCAATCCGCTCTGACGACTCTGTGTCCCAGGTGCGGCCCTGGTGCGCCGGGTTGGATCTGTCAAGGAGGCCTTCCGTTGACCAGGCTCGACCAAGCCCTCGCCTCTGAACAAGGGGTCAGGGGCTTGGTCGTGCTGCCAGTACGTGCCAGAACAGGCTAGGCGGGAGTGGGGTACACCTCGTTACTGAGCTTTCCGGCTTGGTGTCGGGGGCTGTCGGTGGTAGGCCGGGAGTATGCGGTACGCACAAGGTGGTGGACTGACCGCCGGGCGGCGGCAGAGTCGTGAGCGGATCCGGTTGCAGACGGCGGAGCGCTTCGCGCGGGGTGAGAAGACCTCGGTGATCGCTGCGGACCTACGGGTGAGTGAGCGCTCGGTGGAGCGCCGGCGCCGAACCTGGCGGGAGGACGGCCCGCAGGGCCTGGCCTCGAAGGGGTCGGCGGGTCGCCCCAGGCTTACCGACGCGCAGTTCGCGGTCCTCGAGGAAGAGCTGGCCAAAGGGCCGGCCGCGCACGGCTGGCCGGACCAGCGCTGGACGTTGGAGCGGATCAAGACGGTGATCGGTCGCCGCTTCCACCTCACCTGCTCGGTGACGGGAGTGTGGCGGTTGCTGCATTGCCACGGCTGGTCCTGGCAGGCGCCGGCCCGCCACGCCCTGGAGCGGAACCAGGCGGCGGTGGAGCTGTGGAAGAAGGACGTGTGGCCGCACGCGGAAGCACCGCGGCGGCGCTCGGGGCCTGGCTGGTCTTCGAGGACGAGGCCGGGTTCTCGATGACGCCGCCGTGCGCCCGGACCTGGGGCCGGCGTGGTCGCACACCGCTGATCCAGGTGCGGGGCCGTTCCTGGCGCCGGCTGTCGATCGCCGCGATGGCCTGCTACCAGCCCGGTGAACGCGCCCGGCTGATCTGGCGGCCCAAGGATTACCGACGTTTCAAGCACGAGCGCAAGAGCTTCGCCTGGACCGACTACCGCGACCTGGCGGTGTGCGCCCACCTCCAGCTCGGGGGACCGATCGTGCTGCTGTGGGACAACTTGAACACCCACCTCGCTGCCGGCATGCGCCGGTTCGAGGCCGAACACGACTGGCTGACCGTCTATCAACTCCCTGCATACGCGCCGGACCTCAATCCCGTGGAAGGCCTCTGGTCACTACTGCGACGCGGACCGCTGGCCAACACCGCCTTCGCCGACGCCGATCACCTTGTTCGCACCGTCCGCCGTGGCCTGCGACAGATCCAGTACCGGCCGGCCCTGATCGACGGTTGCCTGACCGGGACCGGACTCACGATCAGCGACCGTCACCCGACACCAAGCCGGAAAGCTCAGTAGGTAGCTGCTCCCCACAGACGAACCCCGCCCATGGCCGCATCTCTCCTGGTGCATGGGGCGGGGTTCGTCTGTGACGCGGTGAGTGCTGGTGGCTGCCCCGTCTGTGCGTTGTTTCCGTTGCGTGTTGGGGATCATTTGCGCCGGTCAGCGGTCTCTACTGCTACCGTGCAACCATCCCCCGCGCTGGTAGCAGTCGACGTTCGTGCCCATCGCTATGTGCTCGCCCTGCCAGCGCCGGGCGGCGAGCTGACGGCGCAGCACATCGGGCGCGTTCACCTTCACCATGATCTGGCTGTCGAAGCCGATGCCCGTGTCGAGGTCCAGATAGCTGTGCGACTTGCGGGCGAAGCAGTAGACGCACGCATGCGTGCACCCCCGATAGGGATTCACGGTCCACTCGAAGGGCATGCGGGACGCTCCGGGCACCCGGTTGAGGACCGAGCGGGCGCGGATCTCGTGGAAGGTGATTCCGGCGAATTCCGGCGTGTCGAAGGTGCGGGTGGTCACCGCGTCCGCGCCGAACAGCGCGGCGTCGGCCCGGCTGTGTTCGGAGTCCGGGGTGAGGTTCTCCCAGCGCATGACGCCTCCTCGGTGGTACTGGCCCAAGCACGGGCTCACGCAATAGAACAAGTGTTCCCTTGATCGCGCGAACGACTGGTTTGAGCACACTCCCGATCACTTCCGGACTCCCGATTTGGGAGGCCGGGCGAGGGGGTGGTTGGCTTGCCCCGACCCACCGAGAACCCATGTCCTGGAGGAAGTCGATGGCGCAGGTCGAGGCCACTACGGAGCGGATCGTCGTGGCGGACGCGGAGACGGTGTTCGATGCCCTCGCCGACTACAGCGGCACGCGCGGGAGGCTGCTGCCCGAGCAGTACAGCGAGTACGAGGTCCGCGAGGGCGGTGACGGTGAGGGCAGCCTCGTCCACTGGAAGCTCCAGGCCACCAGCAAGCGCGTCCGCGACTGCCTCATGGAGGTCACCGAGCCGAGCGACGGCGAACTGGTCGAGAAGGACCGCAACTCGTCCATGGTCACCACCTGGCGCGTCACCCCGGCCGGGGAGGGCAGGTCCCGGGTCGTCGTGACCACCACCTGGACCGGCGCCGGCGGCATCGGCGGCTTCTTCGAGAGGACCTTCGCCCCCAAGGGCCTCGCGCGCATCCACGACGCGCTGCTCGCCAACCTCGCCACCGAGGTCGAGAAGTAGCCGCCGAGGTGAAGGGGCGGGCCCGGCCGTATCAAGGGCCGGGCCGTCTCAAGGGGCCGGTGGCAGCGGGACGTCGGCCGCAAGCCGGCTGCCGGTCGGCTTCTTGCTGCGGCCGGTGCGGCCGGGTCCGGGCCGGCTCCCCTCACCGGTTCGAGCAGGTTGCCGGAGGGGACCGCGCTGAACGGGACCGCGCTGAACGGGACCGCGCCGGAGGGGACCTCCAGCTGGGGCACGAGGACCGAGGTGCAGGAACGGGACCAGGGGCGGGGGCGGGAACGAGGTCGCGAACGGGCCTTTGCACGGGGGGCGCGCTCCGGTGCGAACGTCGGCGGTCAATTCCCGTATTGCCACACATCGCAACCAGCCGTGCCCGTACGGTGGTACGGCGGTACAGATCTTGAGAGCCGTGGGGAGAGAGGGCCTGGGCCATGGACCGTGGCACCGAGCGGGACGCACCGGCCGGCCGTGGAGCCGAGGACGGCGCGGCGGCCGAAGGCCTCGGTGCCGGCCGGATCCCGCTGGCCGTCGTCGTCGTGGACCGCGACGGGCTGGTCTCGCACTGGAGTACAGGCGCACGGCGTCTTTTCGGGCTGTCCAAGGACGACGCCCTCGGCCGCCCGGCCGTCGATCTGCTGCCGGTCTCCGGCGCCCTCCCCGGGGACGAGGAGGAGAGAGAAGCCGGGCGACACGGTGCGTACGCGTCGTACGCCGACTACGACGGTCCCGGCCCCGGTTTCGAATCCTCCTTCGGCCGGGGCCTTTTTTTATCCGGCCGCGGGCCGCGCCCGCCTCGCCGCCCCTGCCTCCGCTCCCGCCCACGAGCCCGAAGCCGGCTCCGGGTCCGGGACGGGACGTGTCGACGTGCTGTGGTGGGCCTACCCGCTGGTCGGTCCCGGCGGCGAGCGGCTGCTGGTGCTCGCCGCCGACGCGGACGCGCTGCACGGCGACGGGACGGAGGCGTTCGAGCGGATCGCCCCCGGGTTCGCCCTGCACACCGACTTACCCGGCTCCGCGGACCTGGCCCGCCGGCTCCCCGAGATCCTGCCCAGCATGAGCGTCGGGGAGAGTGCCCGCATCGCCGACCAGATCCTCGAAATGGGCTATCCCGTCCTGGAGTTCAGCCAGAACGAGCGGGTGCCCGTCACCCCCGACTGGGGTGTGCCCCGCCGTGCCGAACGCAAGGCGCGTCGCGCACGGGCCGCACGGGCCCGCGCGGCCGGCGAACCCGTGCCCGAGGACCAGCGCGACGAGGCCGAGGACCTCGAGTACGCCGCCGTCCGCGAACACCTGGAGTTCCTCAACGAGGTCAGCTCCCGGATCGGCACCTCCCTCGACCTGTCCCGCACCATCGTCGAGGTCAGCAAGGCCGTCGTCCCCCGCTTCACCGACGTCGCCGGCACCTATCTGCGCGAACAGGTCGTCGCCGGTGAGGGTTTCGACGAGGGCGTGCCCGACACCACCACCCTGTGGCACCGGGTCGCCCTCGAGCACACCGACGAACCCGGCCGCTGGGACGACGTCGTGCCCGTCGGTGAAGCCATGCCCTTCCCGGCCCACACCCCGTTCTTCCAGTGCATGACCACCGGCGAGCCCGTCCTCGTGCCGCGCATCAGCGAGCAGATGGGGCATGCCGTCGCCTCGCAGTTCGAGAAGCGCGACATCCGCCCGCTGATCACCGGCCGCTCGATGCTCGTCGTGCCGCTGAAAGCGCGTCAGGTCGTCCTCGGTTTCATGATTCTGCTGCGCCACCCGGAGCGGCAGGTCTTCAACGACATGGACCGCGTCACCGGCGCCGAACTCGCCGCCCGCGCGGGCCTGGTGCTCGACAACGCGCGCATGTACACCTACCAGGAGAACGTCGCCGAGACGCTCCAGGACAGCATGCTCCCGCAGATCCCGCCGCGCATGGCGGGCTGCGACATAGCCACCCGCTATCTGCCGGGCACGCTGCTCGGCCGGGTCGGCGGCGACTGGTTCGACTCGGTGAAGCTGCCCGGCGCCCGCACCGCCTTCGTCGTCGGTGACGTCATGGGCCACGGCCTGAACTCCGCCGCGATGATGGGCCAGCTGCGCACCGCCGTGCAGACCATGGCGGGACTCGACCTGCCGCCCGCGCAGTTGCTGCGCAACCTCGACGACCTTGCCCAACGGCTGGGTGACACCCACCTGGCGACCTGTCTGTACACCGTCTACGACCCCATCGCGAGCGAGCTCCACCTCGCCAACGCCGGACACATCCCGCCCGTTCTGGTCCGTGCGGCGGACGGCCGCAGCGAACTGCTGGACCTGCCCACCGGCGCCCCGATCGGCGTCGGGGGTGTGCCGTTCGAGTCCGTGCGCGTGCGCGTGGAGCCCGGCGACCGGCTGGTGATGTGCACCGACGGACTGGTCGAGGTGCGCGGCGAGGACATCGGTGTCGGCCTCGCCACCTTGTGCGAATCCGCCGCCCACCCGGCCGCGTCCATGGACGACGCCTGCGACACCATCATCCGTGCCCTCGCTGTGACGTTCTCAAAAGCGGGTCGCGGCGGCCGCAAGGACGACGTGGCCCTGCTGATGGCACGCCTGAGCGGCATCGAGCCCGACCACGTCGCCGAATGGCGGCTCGTCCCCGACCCGTCGGAGGTCCCCCGGGCCCGCGCCATGGTCCGCGAACAGCTCTACGAGTGGGACCTGGAGAAGCACGTCGCCAACGTCGAGCTGATGGTCGGCGAACTCGTCACCAACGCCGTACGGCACGCCCACGCCCGGCCCGTCGCGCTGCGCCTGGTCCGCGGCGACACCCTGCTGTGCGAGGTGGAGGACGACGACCACGAACTGCCCACCCTCCTCAACGCCGGGCCGACGGACGAGTCCGGGCGCGGGCTGCGGGTGGTCAGCAGGCTCGCGCGGGAGTGGGGCACCAGCCGGACCGACTCCGGCAAGAGCGTCTGGTTCGAACTGACTCTGCCGCGCCGCTGATCCGGCACGCCTCCCGTCTCCCGTCCCCCATTTCCCGTCCCCCATCTCCCGTTCGGTGCGAGGGGGCGACCGGTCGACGCGAACGAGGGTTCACGCGACGCGAACAGGGGCTCACCCGAGGCGAACAGGGGCTCACCCGAGGCGAACGAGGCGTGAAGGAATGCGCCGTCTCCTTGTCGGTGTGCCCCGGCGCGCGATACACCGTACTGACCCGTCACGCGGGCGGATTCGCTTCACACCCTGGGGAGTCGGGCATGAGCGTGACCAGTCGGTACCGGGAGGCGTGGGAGGGTTTCTGGCGCGAGGCGCCGGGTGGGCAGGGAGGCGTGTTCTGGGATGCGGAACCCGCCCTGACCGCCGCCCGCCATCTGGCCCTGTTCGAACCGCATCTGTCCGATCCCGGCCTGCCGATGGTCGACCTGGGCTGCGGCAACGGCACCCAGACCCGCTTCCTCGCCGACCGCTTCCCGCACGTCGTCGGAGCCGACCTGTCCGCCGCCGCCCTGGACCACGCCCGGCGTGCCGATCCGGCCGGCCGGGTCTCCTACCGGCAGCTGGACGCCGCAGAGAAGGGCGAGGCGCAGGACCTGCACGCGGAACTCGGCGACGTCAACGTCTACGTGCGGGGCGTGCTGCACCAGTGCGAGGCCGGGGAACGGCAGCCCCTGGCGGACGGCATCGCCACCCTGGCCGGCGACCGCGGCCGTGCTTTCCTCGTCGAACCCGCCGAGGCCGCAGGGGCGTTGCTGCAGAGCCTCACGGCCTCGCCCGCAGGCCCGCCGCCCAAGGTGGCGGCGGTCTTCCGGCACGGCATAGCCCCCGGGAGGATGGCCGACGACGAGGTACCGGAGTTCCTGGCCGCGGCCGGGCTGACCCTCCTGGCGAGCGGCACCGCGCCCCTCACCACGACGGAGTACGCGCCCGACGGCTCCCGCATCGAACTGCCCTCCGGCTGGTACGTGACGGGACGTGCCGGGTGACCGGAGCCCGTCGTCCGGATCAGGCCGGGTCCGCGGGCCGAAGTGTGAGGGAGGGGCAGGTGGGAGGCGGTTCCGTGCACCCTGTACCGTCATTGGTCTGGGCCGGTGGGAGTTTTCCACAGGCCTGGCATAGTTTTGGCAGCACGACGTAGCGTGAGGCGCATGAAGATCCTCATCAGCGCCGACATGGAGGGCGCCACCGGTGTCACCTGGCCGGCCGACGTGCTGCCGGGCACCCCGCAATGGGAGCGCTGCCGGTCCATGTTCACCTCCGACGTCGACGCCGCCGTGCGGGGCTTCTTCGACGGCGGCGCCGACGAGGTGCTGATCAACGAGGCGCACTGGACCATGCGCAATCTCCTGCTGGAGCGGCTCGACGAGCGGGCCGAGATGCTCACCGGGCGGCACAAGTCGCTGTCCATGGTCGAGGGCGTGCAGCACGGCGACGTGGACGGCATCGCGTTCATCGGCTATCACGCCGGCGCCGGCATGGAGGGCGTCCTCGCCCACACCTTCCTCGCCAACTCCATCACCGGGGTGTGGCTGAACGGCGAACGGGCGAGCGAGGGCCTGCTCAACGCCGCCGTCGTCGCCGAGTACGGGGTGCCGGTCGTCCTGGTCACCGGCGACGACGTGGCCTGCGAGGACGCGCTCGGCTACGCGCCCGGGGCGCTGAAGGTCGCGGTCAAGGACCATGTGTCGCGGTACGCGGCGGTGTGCCGGACACCCGCCCGGACGGCCTCCGACATCCGTGCGGCGGCCAAGGACGCCGCCGCGCTCGCGGTGCGCCACGAGCCGGTGGCCGCGGGCCCCTTCAGCGTCGCGGTGGAGTTCGACGCCGAACATCTGGCCATGGCCGCCACCGTCGTGCCGGGCGTGGCCCGGACCGGCGAGCGGAAAGTGGCATACACCAGCGGGACCATGTACGACGGGATCCGCACCTTCAAGGCGGTCACCACGATCGCCTCGGCTGCGGTGGAGGAGCAGTATGGCTGACGAACACGCTCTGGACGAGGTCGTGACGTTCACGTCCGACCTCATCAGGATCGACACCACGAACCGGGGCGGCGGTGACTGCCGGGAGCGGCCCGCCGCCGAGTACGCGGCGGAGCGGCTGGCCGGAGCGGGCCTGGAACCGGTGCTGCTCGAGCGCACCCCCGGCCGGACCAACGTCGTCGCGCGCCTCGCGGGCACCGACCCGACGGCCGACGCGCTCCTCGTCCACGGTCACCTCGACGTCGTACCGGCCGAGGCGGCCGACTGGAGCGTGCACCCCTTCTCCGGCGAGGTGCGCGACGGGGTGGTCTGGGGGCGCGGCGCCGTCGACATGAAGAACATGGACGCGATGATCCTCGCCGTGGTGCGGGCCTGGGCCCGCCAGGGCGTGCGGCCCCGGCGCGACATCGTGATCGCCTTCACCGCCGACGAGGAGGCCAGCGCCGAGGACGGCTCCGGGTTTCTCGCCGACCGGCACCCGGAGCTCTTCGAGGGATGCACCGAGGGCATCAGCGAATCGGGTGCCTACACCGTCCACGACGGCTCCGGCCGGCAGCTCTATCCGATCGCCGCGGGAGAACGCGGCACGGCCTGGCTGAAGCTCACCGCGCGCGGACGGGCCGGCCACGGCTCCAAGGTCAACCGGGACAACGCGGTGACCCGCCTCGCCGCCGCCGTCGCCCGCATCGGAGAGCACGAGTGGCCGCTGCGGCTCACCCCGACCGTCCGCGCGGCACTCACCGAACTCGCCGCCCTGTACGGCATCGACCCCGACCTGTCCGACGTGGACACGCTGCTCGCCAAGCTGGGCCCGGCCGCGAAACTCGTCGAGCACACCCTCCGCAACAGCAGCAATCCGACCATGCTGGACGCCGGCTACAAGGTCAACGTGATCCCCGGCCAGGCCGAGGCGTACATCGACGGACGGATCCTGCCCGGCGGCGAGGACGACTTCCGCGCCACCCTGGACCGGCTCACCGGGCCCGACGTGGACTGGGAGTTCCACCACCGGGAGCCGGCCCTCCAGTCGCCGGTGGACTCGACGACGTTCGCCCGCATGCGGGCCGCGGTGCAGGAGTTCGCACCCGAGGGGCACCCCGTGCCGTACTGCATGTCCGGCGGCACGGACGCCAAGCAGTTCTCCCGCCTCGGCATCACCGGCTACGGCTTCGCCCCGCTGAAGCTGCCGGAGGGCTTCGACTACCAGGCCCTCTTCCACGGAGTCGACGAGCGCGTCCCGGTCGAGGCGCTCCACTTCGGCGTCCGCGTCCTCGACCGGTTCCTGCGGACGGCCTGAGCCCATGGGGGAGACGGTGCGAACCCTGCCGTACGGCGAGTGGCCCTCGCCCATCGACGCGGCCACGGCCGCGGCGCACGACGGAAGCCCCGAGTACGTGGGGTTCGTCGGGGACGAGGTGTGGTGGACCGAGCCCCGGCCCGCCGAGGGCGGCCGCCGCACCCTGGTGCGCCGGCACTCCGACGGTACCGAGGAGTCCGTCCTGCCCGCGCCCTGGAACGTGCGCAGCCGGGTCCACGAGTACGGCGGACGACCCTGGGCCGGCTTCGTGCGGGACGACGACCCGCTCGTGGTGTTCGTCGACTTCGCCGACCAGCGCCTCTACCGGTACGAACCGGGCGGCGAGCCGCGGCCGCTGACCCCCGTCTCCCCGGTGGGGCAGGGGCTGCGCTGGGCCGAGCCGACCCTGCTGCCGGACCGCGGCGAGGTGTGGTGCGTCCTGGAGGAGTTCACCGGCGACGGACCCAGTGACGTGCGCCGCGTCCTGGCCGCCGTACCGCTGGACGGCTCGGCCGCCGACGACCGCGGTGCCGTGCGCGAACTGACCGACGACCGGCACCGGTTCGTCACCGGGCCGCGCCTCTCGCCCGACGGGCGGCGCGCCGTCTGGCTGGCCTGGGACCATCCCCGCATGCCCTGGGACGGTACCGAACTCCGCCTCGCCGACGTCGCCCCCGACGGCACCCTGCACGACGCCCGCACCGTGGCCGGCGGCCCGGGCGAGTCGGTCGCCCAGGCCGACTGGACGCACGACGGCCGACTGCTCCACACGAGTGACCGCACCGGCTGGTGGAACCTCTACCTCGACGGCGAACCCGTCTGCCCGCGCGAGGAGGAGTTCGGCGGGCCGCTGTGGAAGCCCGGGTCGCGCTGGTTCACCCCGCTGGACAGCGGCCTGATCGCCGTCGTGCACGGCCGGGGTGCCGCCACGCTCGGCATCCTCGACCCGGAACGGGGCGAGGTCGTCGACGTGGCCGGACCCTGGACCGAGTTCACGCCCACGCTCGCGGCCCACGGCGAGCGCGTCGTGGCCGTCGGAGCGAGCCCGCGCAGCGCCCACGAGGTCGTCGAGCTGGACACCCGAACCGGCAGGGCCCGGGTGATCGGCACCCCGCACAAGGACGCCGTGGACCCCGCCCACTACCCGCAGCCGCAGGTCCGCACCTTCAGCGGGCCGGACGGCCGCGAGATCCACGCCCAGGTGTACCCGCCGCGCAACCCCGACTGCGCCGGGCCCGACGGCGAGCTGCCGCCGTACGTGATCTGGGCGCACGGCGGGCCCACCGGCCGGGCGCCGCTCGTGCTCGACCTCGAGATCGCCTACTTCACCTCGCGCGGCATCGGCGTTGCCGAGGTCAACTACGGCGGCTCCACCGGCTACGGGCGCGCCTACCGGGACCGGCTGCGCGAGCAGTGGGGCGTGGTCGACGTCGAGGACTGCGCCGCCGTCGCGCTCGCCCTCGCCGACGAGGGCACCGCCGCCCGCGACCGGCTCGCCGTCCGCGGCGGCAGCGCCGGCGGCTGGACCACGGCCGCCTCCCTCACCACGACCGACATCTACGCCTGCGGCACCATCATCTACCCGGTGCTCGACCTGACCGGCTGGGGCCCGGGAGAGACCCACGACTTCGAGTCCCGGTACCTCGAGAGCCTCATCGGCCCGCGCGCCGAAGTCCCCGAGCGGTACGCCGAACGCTCGCCCGCCGCACACGCCGACCGGCTCACCGCGCCGTTCCTGCTCCTCCAGGGCCTGGACGACCGGATCTGCCCTCCCGTGCAGTGCGAGCGGTTCCTCGCCCGCCTGGAGGGCAGGGGCGTGCCGCACGCGTATCTCACCTTCGAGGGAGAGGGACACGGCTTCCGGCGCGCCGAGACCATGGTGCGCGCACTGGAGGCCGAACTGTCCCTGTACGCACAGGTCTTCGGACTGTCGGTACCGGGCGTGCCGGTCCTGGAGCTGACCCGGTGAGCCGGGTCGCATCGATGAACCGAACCGCGTGGCCGAGCCGGGCCGAGCCGTTGCGGCGGCCGCCCCGGCTCGGCCCCGGCGCCCGGGTGGCCGTTGTCGCGCCCAGCGGGCCCGTGCCGGAGGAGCGGCTGCAGGCCGGTCTCGACGTGCTGCGCGGCTGGGACCTCGACCCGGTGGCCGCCCCCCACGTCCTGGACCGCCACGGCGAGTTCGACTACCTGGCCGGCACCGACGCGGACCGGGCCGCCGACCTGCAGGCCGCCTGGTGCGACCCCGCCGTGGACGCGGTGATCTGCGCCCGGGGCGGCTACGGCGTGCAGCGCATGGTCGACCTGCTCGACTGGCCGGCGATGCGGGCCGCCGGACCGAAGGTCCTCGTCGGGTTCAGCGACATCACCGCCCTGCACGAGGCGTTCGCGACCCGGCTCGGTCTGGTCACCCTGCACGGGCCGATGGCGGCGGGCGTCGACTTCCTCAAGAACACCCGCGCACAGGAGCACCTCAAGGCCACCCTGTTCGCCCCCGACACCGTCCGCACCCTCGCCTCCGACGGCACCGCGCTGGTCCCCGGCCGGGCGCGCGGCGTCACGCTCGGCGGCTGCCTCGCCCTGCTCGCCGCCGACCTCGGCACCCCGCACACCAGACCCTCCGCACGCGGCGGGCTGCTGTGCCTGGAGGACGTGGGGGAGGAGCCGTACCGGCTCGACCGGTACCTCACCCAGCTGTCGCGGGCCGGCTGGTTCGACGGGGTGTCGGGGCTGCTGCTCGGCTCCTGGGCGCAGTGCGGCCCGTACGAGAAGGTGCGGGCGCTGCTCGCCGACCGGCTCGGCGGTCTCGGCGTGCCCGTGGCCGAGCAGTTCGGGTTCGGGCACTGCGACGGGGCACTCACCGTGCCGTTCGGCGTCACGGCGGAACTCGACGCGGACGCGGGCACCCTGACACTCGACGAACCGGCGCTGAGCTGAGCCCGGCCCGTACCCGGGACCCGACGTAGGGTGGCGGGGTGCCGCACCTCGCTTCCCGCTACCTCGCCGAAGGCCCCCGTGTGGGCGTACGCCACTTCACCCACGCGGACAGCGCCGAGTTCACCGCCCGTGCCCGGGAGAGCAAGGACCTGCACCACCCCTGGCTGTTCCCGCCGGACAGCGCCTCGGCGTACTCCGCGTACGCGCAGCGGCTGATCGAGGACTCCACCAGGGCCGGCTTCCTGGTCTGCGAGAAGGCGGACGCCGGCGCGGGCCCGGACGACGGAGGCCGTGACGGCTCCATCGCCGGGTTCATCAACATCAACAACATCGTGCACGGCGCGTTCCAGTGCGGCGTCCTGGGGTACGGCGCGTTCGCGCACGCGGCGGGGCGCGGGCTGATGAGCGAAGGGCTGGACCTCGTCGTGCGGCACGCGTTCGGACCGATGCGGCTGCACCGGCTGGAGATCAACGTGCAGCCCGCCAACACCGCCTCCATCGCCCTGGCCCGTGGCCGCGGCTTCCGCCTGGAGGGGTTCTCGCCCGACATGCTCTTCATCGACGGAGCCTGGCGCGACCACGAACGCTGGGCCCTCACCCGCGAGATGCGGGGACCGCGCTGATCGCGTCGGCGCGTACGGCGCCCCGCGTCCGCAAGGCCGCCGGCGTCACCCCGTCCCGGTCCGTGCCTCCCCGGCCCGAGCGGGGGAGGCACGGACCGGGACG
>NZ_LIQT01000367.1 GCF_001418415.1 Streptomyces hirsutus | reverse complement strand
GGGCCCCGTCGGCGTCCGTGCGGCCGGGCCGATCCGGGCGGTTCAGCCGAGCGGCAGCGCCGGGGCCGGGAGGGTCCGGGCGGTCTGCACGCCGTCCAGCGGGACGGCGTCGGTCGGCAACGTGCCCTCGGCGGCCTGGGCCGCCACCGGCGCGGCCTGCCCGAGCGCCCGGCCACCGGTGCCGCCCGCGGTCTCGGTGACGGCGTGCGTCGCGTCGTCCACGGTGCCGGTCGCGCCGGCCTGGTCCAGGACGGTCAGACCGCCGACGCTCGGGGTGGCCGGCAGCTCGGGGGCCGCGGTGGCGGAACCGGCCGCACCGACCCCGGCGGCTGCTCCGGCGGCGACGAGCAGCGCGGCACGGGCGATCCGACGGGTCAGGGGGAGGGACATGGTGCTCCTTCGGCGGGAGAGAACGGTGAACGTCCGGCCGGATCCGGTGGTCGATCCACGTCGATCCGATGGGTCTCCGGTGAGCGGGCGCCGGACCCGGACGCAGTGAATACCGCTCGAAGACCGGGAAGGTTGCGGTGGGGCGGCGTAAAGAATGGGCAATGCGTCGCATGATCGGTTACGCCGAAAAGCGGATGAACGGTACACCGTTCGACGGGCTGCCGAATGGTTACAGCGCCCGAGCCCCAAGGAGTACGCCGAACCGGGGGCGAGGACGCGTAAACCCGCTCACCTCGTCAACAGCCGGGCCCTCAGGGCAACCCCCGGGGGTGAGCCATCGGGCAACCGTGCGGAGGGCTGTGCGGGCTGCCGCGCGGGCTGCCGTGCGGTCTATGGCGCGGTCGTGATCCGGACCGCGTCCGCGCCGCCGTCCGCGCCCGCGGAGTTCTTGCCGTCCCCGTCGTCCTCGCCGCCGACCGGGGTCCACCGGCCGCCGCCGTCCCCGGCGGTCCACTCCCGCCCCGCGTACGCCACCCGCTCTATGTGCAGCTCGGAGGCGTTGGCCACGGCCCAGTGCGCGAGCTGCCAGCCCTGCGCCCTGGCCTTCCGGCCCGGGTCCGCCTCGGTGGACACCGGCAGCGTCACGGTCCGCCCGTCGGAGCCGGCGTCGGAGCCGGCGTTGGAGCCGGAGCCGCCGTTTCGGGGAGCGGAGGATGCGGAGCCCGCCGCGTCGCCGACCGCGGCGCCGGCCGGTTTCAGGGCGTCCCGCCCGAAGTCCCGGGCCAGCGCGTCACGTACCGCGTCCGTCCCCGCCGCGCGGGTCGCCGCCGGACGGCCGTCGCAGGTCAGCGTGGCCTCCGAGCTGCCGGTGAGAGCGGCGGCCAGCAGGGTGGCGTCCGGCTCGTGCTTGGCGTACGCCTGCGGGAAGCCGCTGAGCTGCACCCGCTGGGCGGCGACGGTGAGCGGAAGCCGGGTGTACCCCGGCACCTCCTTCAGGCCGTCGTAGAACTTCCCCGCCGAGTACGCCGGGTCCATGATCTCCTCCGGCGTGCCCCAGCCCTGCGAGGGCCGCTGCTGGAAGAGGCCGAGCGAGTCACGGTCCCCGTAGTCGATGTTGCGCAGCGCCGACTCCTGGAGGGCCGTCGCCAGCGCGATCGTCACGGCCCGCTCGGGCAGGTCGCGCACGGTGCCCGCGGCGGCGATCGTCGCCGCGTTCCCCGCCTGCTCGGGCGTGAACGCGTACGTGGCCCCGTCGTCCTTGCCGGACACGACCCGGCAGCCCGGCCCGCTCGTCCCGCCGCCCATGTCGTACCGGACCACCAGGTAGCCGGCGACCCCGAGAAGTACCACGGAGGCCGCTCCGAAGCGGAAGAAGCGGCCCCGACGCTTGGAAGGAAGTGGTGGCTCTGACACGCGTACAAGGTACTGGAGAGTAGGAGCCGTGTGTGCCGGGTGTGGACAGTGTGCCCGGACCAGCGGGTTAGGGTCGTCGGCATGGCCGATACACCGCTTGACCTCACTTCGGACGCGGCACGCCTGACCGCGCGGCTCGTCGACTTCCCCTCCGTCAGCGGCACCGAGAAGCCGCTCGCGGACGCGATCGAATCCGTCCTGCGCACCCTGCCGCACCTCACGGTCGACCGGTACGGCAACAACGTCGTGGCCCGTACGAACCTGGGGCGCGAGGAGCGCGTGATCCTCGCCGGTCACATCGACACGGTCCCGATCGCGGACAACGTCCCCTCCCGGCTCGACGAGGACGGCGTGCTGTGGGGCTGCGGCACCTGCGACATGAAGGCGGGCGTGGCCGTCCAGCTGCGCATCGCGGCCACCGTCCCCGCCCCCAACCGGGACCTCACCTTCGTCTTCTACGACAACGAGGAGGTCGACGCGGACCTCAACGGCCTCAAGCACGTCGCCGAACAGCACCCCGACTGGCTGGAGGGCGACTTCGCGGTCCTCCTCGAGCCCTCCGACGGCCAGGTCGAGGGCGGCTGCCAGGGCACGCTCCGGGTGCTGCTGAAGACCACCGGCGAGCGCGCCCACTCCGCGCGGAGCTGGATGGGCTCCAACGCGATCCACGCGGCGTCCCCCGTCCTCGCCCGCCTCGCCTCCTACGAGCCGCGCCACCCGGTGATCGACGGCCTGGAGTACCGCGAGGGCCTGAACGCGGTGGGCATCTCCGGGGGCGTCGCCGGCAACGTCATCCCCGACGAGTGCGTCGTCACCGTCAACTTCCGCTACGCCCCCGACCGCTCCGAGGCCGAGGCCCTCGCCCACGTCCGCGAGGTCTTCGCGGACTGCGGCGTGAGCGAGTTCGTCGTCGACGACCACAGCGGCGCGGCCCTGCCCGGCCTGTCCCACCCGGCCGCGGCCGCCTTCATCGAGGCGGTCGGCGGCACCCCCCAGCCCAAGTACGGGTGGACGGACGTCTCCCGCTTCTCCGCGCTCGGCATCCCGGCGGTCAACTACGGCCCCGGCAACCCGCACTTGGCGCACAAGCGGGACGAACGCGTCGAGACGGCGAAGATCCTCGCGGGGGAGGAGCGACTGCGGTCCTGGCTGACCGCGTGAGCACGCCACCCCGAGGAGGCGTTTGGAACGCTGTCCTGCGGACATGCTGACGTCCCCCAGACGTAACCCGCGTGGATCTACGCTGAGGTGGAACGACCTCTCCCCGGAATCTCGGCGATCTCCCGAGCCGGGGAGACCGCGAACGGAGGGAGCACACATGGCTACTGGCAACCCCGAGGGCAAGCAGGTCCCACCGGAGGAGCAGCGGCTGGGCCCGGTGCTCCGCAGGCGGGACCAGGTCCAGGCGGGCACCACGGACCAGCGGCTGCTGGACGGGCGTGCCCCCTCGGACTGGGTGCACACCGACCCCTGGCGGGTGCTGCGCATCCAGGGGGAGTTCATCGAGGGGTTCGGCACCCTCGCCGAGCTGCCCCCCGCCATCAGCGTCTTCGGCTCGGCACGCACACCGGTGGACTCGCCGGAGTACGACACCGGCGTCCGGCTGGGCCGGGGCCTGGTCGAGGCGAACTTCGCCGTCATCACCGGCGGCGGCCCCGGCGCGATGGAGGCGGCCAACAAGGGCGCCTGCGAGGCCGGCGGCGTCTCGGTCGGCCTCGGCATCGAGCTGCCCTTCGAGCAGGGGCTCAACAGCTACGTCGACATCGGCCTGAACTTCCGGTACTTCTTCGTCCGCAAGCTGATGTTCGTCAAGTACTCGCAGGGCTTCGTCGTCCTGCCCGGCGGCCTCGGCACCCTCGACGAACTCTTCGAGGCGCTGACCCTGGTCCAGACGCAGAAGATCACCCAGTTCCCCATCGTCCTGTTCGGCACCGCGTACTGGGGCGGCCTGGTCGACTGGCTGCGCAGCACGGTCATCGCCCAGGGCAAGGCGGCTGAGAAGGACCTCCTCCTCTTCCACGTCACGGACGACGTGGACGAAGCGGTGGCCCTGGTGTCCAAGGAAGCGGGCCGCTGACCCGACGACTCCCGGCCCACTGACCTCCCACCCCCCC
>NZ_LIQT01000366.1 GCF_001418415.1 Streptomyces hirsutus | reverse complement strand
CCGTGGGGGAGGGCCCGGATGTGCCGACGCGGCGCCTGCGTCCGGCGGGAGGTACGGGAAAGCGATTACCCGCGTTCAATCACACGCCGAATCAATCCCGGGCTCCGCGCACTCCGTACGGAGGACTCCGTACACTCCATGCGAAATCGACCCCTCCGATCGGAGTTAGGCCTTCCGGATGGAGTCGGATTGACGAATCATGCATCCTCCTGCATACTCATGCATGTCAGCGAATGCACTGTAAGGAGAATCCCGTGACCGAGCGCGTCGTACTCGCCTATTCGGGCGGTCTGGACACCTCCGTCGCCATCGGCTGGATCGCCGAGGAGACGGGCGCCGAGGTCATCGCCGTTGCGGTCGACGTCGGCCAGGGCGGCGAGGACCTGGACGTCATCCGCAAGCGCGCGCTCGCCTGCGGTGCCGTCGAGGCCGAGGTCGCGGACGCCAAGGACGAATTCGCCGACGAGTACTGCCTCCCGGCGATCAAGGCCAACGCCCTCTACATGGACCGCTACCCGCTGGTCTCCGCGCTGTCCCGGCCGACGATCGTCAAGCACCTCGTCGCCGCCGCGCAGAAGCACGGCGCCACCACCGTCGCCCACGGCTGCACCGGCAAGGGCAACGACCAGGTCCGCTTCGAGGCCGGCATCGTCGCCCTCGCCCCCGAACTGAGGTGCATCGCCCCGGTCCGTGACTACGCCATGACCCGCGACAAGGCCATCGCCTTCTGCGAGGCCAAGGGCCTGCCGATCGCGACCACGAAGAAGTCGCCGTACTCCATCGACCAGAACGTGTTCGGCCGCGCCGTCGAGACCGGATTCCTCGAGGACATCTGGAACGCGCCGATCGAGGACGTCTACGAGTACACGCAGAACCCCGCCGTGGCGCGCGAGGCCGACGAGGTCGTCATCACCTTCAAGGAGGGCGTGCCGGTCGCCATCGACGGCAAGCCCGTCACCGTCCTCCAGGCCATCCAGCAGCTCAACGAGCGCGCGGGCGCCCAGGGCGTCGGCCGGATCGACATGGTCGAGGACCGCCTCGTCGGCATCAAGTCCCGCGAGGTGTACGAGGCTCCCGGCGCCATCGCGCTGATCACGGCCCACCAGGAGCTGGAGAACGTCACCGTCGAGCGCGAACTCGCCCGCTACAAGCGGCAGGTCGAGCAGCGCTGGGGCGAACTGGTCTACGACGGCCAGTGGTTCTCCCCGCTCAAGCGCGCGCTGGACGGCTTCATCACCGAGGCCAACCAGCACGTCAACGGCGACGTCCGGATGACCCTGCACGGTGGGCGGGCCGTCGTCACCGGCCGGCGCTCCGAGTCGTCCCTGTACGACTTCAACCTCGCCACCTACGACACCGGCGACACGTTCGACCAGGCCGCGGCCAAGGGCTTCATCGACATCTACAGCCTGTCGTCGAAGATCGCCGCCAAGCGCGACCTCGCCTGACCCTCCGACCGGCGGATCGCCCGACCGGACGGACCCCGACGGCCTGACCGGCTGACGCCCCGTCACGCACTACTCTGACACCGCCTCCTCACTCTCCTGCGCCTGAGTGAGGAGGCGGCGGCGCATCCATGATGTGGCCCATCCATGACCTGCCTGTCTTCGAGGAGCAACGCAAGTGAGCAGCAACAGCGGTGACGTACGGCTCTGGGGCGGCCGTTTCGCCGACGGTCCCGCCGAGGCCCTGGCCAAGCTGTCCGCGTCCGTCCACTTCGACTGGCGGCTCGCGCCCTACGACATCGCCGGTTCGCGGGCGCACGCACGCGTGCTGCACGGAGCGGGCCTGCTCACCGAGGACGAGCTCACCCGCATGATCGAGGGCCTCGACCGGCTGGAGGCGGACGTCGCCGACGGCTCGTTCACCGGCACCATCGCCGACGAGGACGTGCACACCGCCCTGGAACGCGGCCTGCTGGAGCGCCTCGGCCCCGACCTCGGCGGCAAACTGCGCGCCGGCCGCTCGAGGAACGACCAGGTCGCGACCCTGTTCCGGATGTACCTGCGGGACCACGCCCGCACGCTCGGCGGCCTGATCGCCGACCTCCAGGACGCCCTCGTCGGCCTCGCCGAGGCCCACCCGGAGGCGGCCATGCCCGGCCGCACCCACCTCCAGCACGCCCAGCCGGTGCTTTTCGCCCACCATGTCCTCGCCCACGTCCAGGCGCTGTCCCGGGACGCCGAGCGGCTGCGCCAGTGGGACGAGCGGACCGCGGTCTCGCCCTACGGCTCGGGCGCACTGGCCGGCAGCAGCCTCGGCCTGGACCCCGAGGCGGTGGCCCGGGACCTCGGCTTCGAGCACGGCAGCGCGGCCAACTCCATCGACGGCACGGCATCCAGGGACTTCGTCGCCGAGTTCGCCTTCATCACCGCGATGATCGGCGTGAACCTCTCCCGGATCGCCGAGGAGGTCATCATCTGGAACACGAAGGAGTTCTCCTTCGTGACCCTGCACGACGCCTTCTCCACCGGCTCGTCGATCATGCCGCAGAAGAAGAACCCGGACATCGCGGAGCTGGCGCGCGGCAAGTCGGGCCGGCTGATCGGCAACCTGACCGGCCTGATGGCCACCCTCAAGGCCCTCCCGCTCGCGTACAACCGCGACCTCCAGGAGGACAAGGAGCCGGTCTTCGACTCCATCGACCAGCTGGAGATCCTGCTGCCGGCCTTCACCGGGATGATGGCCACCCTCACCGTGCACCGCGAGCGCATGGAGGAGCTGGCCCCGGCTGGCTTCTCACTGGCCACCGACATCGCCGAGTGGCTGGTCAAGCAGGGCGTGCCGTTCCGCGTCGCGCACGAGGTCGCCGGCGAGTGCGTCAAGACCGCCGAGGCCGAGGGCAAGGAGCTCGACGAGCTGACCGACGAGCAGTTCGTGAAGATCTCCACCCACCTCACCCCCGAGGTGCGCACCGTCCTCAACGTCCCCGGAGCCCTCGCCTCCCGCGACGGTCGCGGCGGCACGGCACCGAGCGCGGTCGCCGTCCAGCTCGCCGAGCTCAGGACGGACCTGGCCGCCCAGCGCGCGTGGGCGGACGCCAAGAAGTAGCCGACGCCGAGAAGCAAGGGAGCGGGTGTCGCAGGGGCATCGCGGGTTACGTTGGTCGCAGCCGCAAGGAGCCGACCGAACGGAGCCCCGATGCCCTTCTCCGCACTGGCCTCGGCCACCACCCCCACCTGCCACATCGGCCTGGGACTCGCCGCCGTCGGACGACCCGGCTACATCAACCTGGGCCGTGACGACGACCTCGGCGCCGACCGCGGCGTCGAGGCCCTGCGCACCCGTACCCACGACCTCCTCGACGCCGCCTACGCCCAGGGCGTCCGCTACTTCGACGCGGCCCGCTCGTACGGCAGGTCGGAGGAGTTCCTCGCCGACTGGCTGACGAAGCGGCCCGACGCCGACGACGTCGTCATCGGCAGCAAATGGGGCTACACGTACACCGCCGACTGGTCCACCGACGCCGAGCACCACGAGATCAAGGATCACTCCCTCGCCGCCTACGAGCGGCAGCGCGCCGAGTCCGACGCGCTGCTCGGGGACCGGCTCGACCTCTACCAGATCCACTCGGTGACCCCCGAGAGCCCCGCACTCACCGACAAGGACCTCCACGTCCGGCTCGCCGAGGCGGCGGCCCGGGGCCTCACGGTCGGCTTCTCCACCAGCGGCCCGGCCCAGGCCGACGCCATCCGCGCCGCGCTCGCCGTCACCGTCGACGGCGAACCCCTGTTCCGTACCGTCCAGTCCACGTACAACGCGCTGGAGACCTCCGCCGAGCCCGCCCTGGCCGAGGCCCACGACGCCGGGCTCACGGTGATCGTCAAGGAGGCCATGGCCAACGGGCGGCTGGCCGCTGCCCACGCCCCCGACGCGCTCAGGGCCGTCACCGAGGAGACCGGACTGGCGTGCGACGCCGTCGCCCTCGCGCTCGTACTGCGCCGGCCCTGGGCGGGCGTCGTCCTCTCCGGCGCCGCCACCACCGTGCAGCTCGCCTCCAACCTGCACGCGGCCGTCGTCGACCTCGACGACGACCAGCTCGCCCGCCTCGCCGCGCTGCCCGAGGACCCGCACGCGTACTGGGAGCGGCGCGGACGGCTGGCCTGGCACTGAGGAGCCCCTGCCTCGGGCCGGCCCGCCGCCGGGAACACGGAGACCGGCGAAACCGCCGGGGCCGGGCGTCCGTAGGGCCGCGGTGCCCTCGCCCCGCCGGAGGTCACGGGGCGTCGGGCGTCAGGCCGCCTTCGCCTTGCTGGCGTACATGTCCACGTACTCCTGCCCGGACAGGCGCATGACCTCCGTCATCACCGAGTCGGTCACGGCCCGCAGGATGTAGCGGTCGCGGTCCATGCCCTCGTAGCGGGAGAACTCCATCGCCTCGCCGAAGCGGACCGTGACCCTGCCCGGCCGGGGCAGACCCGCGCCGCCCGGCTGGAGCTTGTCGGTGCCGATCATGGCGAACGGGACGACGGGCGCGCCCGTCATCAGGGTGAGCCGCGCGATACCGGTCCGGCCCCGGTAGAGACGGCCGTCGGGGGAGCGGGTGCCCTCCGGGTAGATGCCGAAGACCTTGCCCTCGTCCAGCACCCGGCGGCCCGTCATCAACGCCGCGACCCCGCCCCGGCCACCGTCGCGGTCGACCGGGATCATGCCGACGCCGGTGAAGAACCAGGCCATCAGCCGGCCCTTGAGCCCCTCGCCGGTGACGTACTCGTCCTTGCCGATGAAGAAGACCTGGCGGTCGCAGACCAGCGGCAGGACCATCGAGTCGATGAAGGTGAGATGGTTGCCCGCCAGGATCACCGGACCGTCACCCGGAATGTGCTCCAGGCCCTCCACCCGTGGGCGGAACATCAGGCGCATGACCGGGCCGAGCACTGCCTTGATGAGTGCGAAGCGGGACAACGGGTCCTCCGGTGTCGGGAATGCGATATGAGTCTGTGCAGGTGAGGACATTACTCGCGGCCGAGGGGGCGCCGCACGTCGGGTTCACCCAGGTATTACACGGTGTCTACGCATGTTCACCTGCGGTGACACGATGTTGCGCGCCCGTAACCCGTGCGCCGGGATGTGAGGCATGTCGCGTCCGGGGGAGCCGGCGCCGGTCGGGGTGCGACCGCCGTCGGTCCGGAGTCCGGGCACGGCCCGGAGGGAACCACGCATGCCCCCCGGCCCGCGGGAGGCGCGCCGCAGACCCCCCGGAGCGGTCGGGTACCCCGGTGCGGCGCCCCCGAACCCGACGGCATGTCAGGATTTCTTCCCCGTGCGGCCGTTCGGGTTGCGGCTCACCCGTGTGGCATCCCGTATCCCCGTGTCACCCGCGTGTTCCGGCCATGGTCTCCCGTTCGTCATGTACGCGCCCCTACGATCGCCCCGCAGTGACGGCCAACGGCAGGAGGGTCCCCATGGGAACGCAGGAGTCGGGCGAGCGGACGGACGAAACGGCGACCGGCGGGACCGGACGGCGCGCGCTCCTCGGCGCGGCGGTGCTCGGCGCGGGCGGCACGGTCCTCGGACTGGGCGGCACGGCGAGAGCCGCCGAGAGCCGGCCCGGCGCGTCCCGGCGCGGCGGCGGACGAGGACTCAAGGGCCTGCCCGTCCCGACGGTCATCGGCCACCGGGGCGCCAGCGGATACCGGCCCGAGCACACCTTCGGCGCCTACGACCTGGCCCTCGACCTGGGCGCCGACATCGTCGAGGCCGGCGACCTGGTGCCCACCAGGGACGGCCACCTCGTCTGCCGGCACGAGCCGGAGATCGGCGGCACCACGGACGTCGCGGACCGTCCCGAGTTCGCCGACCGCGAGCGCACGAAGCTGCTCGACGGTGTCTCCGTCACCGGCTGGTTCACCGAGGACTTCACCCTCGCCGAACTCAAGCGGCTCCGCGCCGTCGAGCGCATCCCGGCCAACCGCCCGCACAACACCCTCTACGACGGCCGCTGGGGGATCCCCACCTTCGAAGAGGTGCTCCGCTGGCAGAACGAGCAGACCCGGGAGCGCGGCAAGCAGGTCTGGATCTACCCCGAGCTCAAGCACCCCACCTACTTCCGCAAGCTGGGCCTGGGCACCGAGGAACTCCTCGCCCGGCTGCTGCGCAAGCACGGCAAGGACAAGAAGAACTCGCCCGTCATCGTCCAGTCCTTCGAGCCCACCAGCATCCAGCGGATGAGCCGGCTCGTCGGCAACCCGCTCGCCGTGCTGCTCTCCGGCGCGAACAGCCGCCCCTGGGACTTCGTGGAGAACGGCGACCCGCGCAAGGTGGCCGACCTCGTCACGCCGAAGGGCCTCAAGGAGATCGCCTCCTACGCGCAGGGCATCGGCCCCACCCTGGACCTGGTCATCCCCAGGGACGCGGCCGGAAACCTCACCGAGCCCACCACCCTGGTCCGTGACGCGCACCGGGCCGGGCTGATCCTGCACCCCTACACGATGCGCAACGAGAACCCCTTCCTGCCCGCGAACTTCCGCAAGGGCGGCGACCCCGACGCCTACGGCGACGTCTTCGGCGCCTTCCGGGCCTACTTCGCCACCGGCATCGACGGCGTCTTCACCGACCACCCGGACACCGGTCTGCTGGCCCGCGAGGACTTCGTCAACGGCTGAGCCGTTCCGCCCCGGTCGGGGTGAGTTCCGGCCGCTCCGGCAACCCCGCCGGGGCGGCCGGCGTCGTTGCGCGTATGACGCACGACCTGGTCACCGCCCTCCGTCCGCTGCTCACCGCGGAGGCCTCCGCCGAGGCGTACGCGTCCGGCGCCGAACCCGCCGACCTGGAACAGGCGGTCTGGCTGCGCCTCCTGGAGCGCCTCGACGCACACGACCCGCCGCACGATCCGCCGGGCTGGCTCCGCCGGACCGTCCGCACCGAGGCCCGCCGCACCCGCCGCACCGCCCGGCACGAGACGCCGTGGGCCGGTGACCCCGCCGACACCGCCGGCACCGGCGAGGGCGACCCCGAGTTCCTCGCCCTGGCCGCCGCCCGCCGCCGCGCCCTGCGGGACGCGGTGCGCCGGCTGCCCGGCCGCTGTCCCCGGCTGCTGGAGGCCCTGCTGTCCCCGCACGACCCGACATACCGGGAAATCGCAGGGGAGTTGGGTATCTCACAAGGCAGTCTGGGTCCGGAACGCTCCAGATGTCTTGGATGTCTGCGTCGTTTGCTCGCGCCGGAGGTTGCATCGGGGTGAGGACGGGGATAGGAGTGAGGGACCACAGGTGATCAGGTGAGCGGGAGGCGTGCGCACATGGGCATGAGCGTGACCATCTCTGCGGCGACGGAGCAGGACGCCGAGCAGATCTTCAGGTTGCAGTACCTGTGCTTCCAGAGCGAGGCGGCGCTGTACGGCAACTACCGCATCGCTCCGCTCGTCCAGAGTCTGGACTCGGTCCGCGAGGAGGTCACCGCCGACCTGGTCTTCGTCGCCCGGCTCGGCGACGAGATCGTCGGCTCGGTGCACGGCAGGAGCACCGAGGACGCCGCCGCGGCCATCGGCAAGCTCTGCGTCCACCCCCGCCTCCAGGGCCACGGCATCGGTGCCCGGCTGCTGCGCGCCGCCGAGTCCGCCCTCGCCGACGAGCGGGGCGCCAGGATGTTCCGTCTCCAGGCCGGTCACCGCAGCGAGAGCAACCTCCAGCTGTACAGCAGGGTCGGCTACCAGCGGGTCGGGACGTCCCGGGGCACGGACGGCGTACCGATGATCGTCCTGGAGAAGACGGCGGACTCGTACGCGACCACCGCCTGACGGGAAGAGCGCCGGGCGGGTGACGGGGCGGCCGCGCCCGATCGGGGCGCGGCCCCGTCACCGTTCGCCCGGGGCACGCCCGTTACGCCGGGCGGGCCTTGCGCAGCCAGTACAGCGCGGTGAGGGGCAGCAGGACGGGGATGAACAGGTAGCCCATCCCGTAGTCCGACCACACGGTCGCGTCGGGGAAGGCGGACGGATCCACCAGGGTCCAGGTGCCGACCGTCAGGACACCCGCCAGCTCGGCCGCGCAGCACACCAGCGCCGCCCTGCGGGCCGTCTCCCCGCCGCGGACCAGGGTGTACGTGATGAAGCCGTAGACCACTCCGGCGATCGCCGAGAGCGAGTAGGCGAGCGGCGCCCGGTCGAACTCGGTGGCGATCTGGTACACGGAACGCGACACGGCGCCGACGACCATCACCCCGTACAGCCACACCAGCAGCAGTCCGGGCCCGCCGATCAGCCGGGTCCCGCCCGGCTTCTGCTCCGGTTCCTGGTCCGTCACGGTCGTCTCAGCCCTTCCAGATGTCATAGAGCCGCACCTCGAGCACGGCCAGCACGACACCGCTCGCGGCGACCGTGATCGAGCCCCACCGGGTGCGCTCGGCCAGCGACATGAAGCCCGCCGCCGGGACGCACGCGAACGAGCCCAGCAGGTACGCCACGAAGATGACCGTCCCCTGCTCCGGCTCCTCGCCCCGGGCCAGCTGCACGACCCCGACCACCAGCTGAACCAGCGTCAGCAGGGTGACCACGGCCATGCCGATGAAGTGCCAGTCCTTCGTCGGCTGGTCGCGGTAGGCGGCCCAGCCGCACCAGGCGGCGAGCAGCAGCGCGGCGACGCCGGTCGCCAGCGTCAGGGCATCAAGCATGGCAGCGACCTTATTACGCCGTAATGGTCCCACCGTGCCCGGCCCCACCGTGCCCGTACGCGGCGGGGCCGGGCACGGGCACAGCCGCACACCGGGGCCCGTAGGGTCGATGGCATGACCATCCATGCGCAAGCCCTCCTGTTCGACAACGACGGCACTCTCGTCTCCTCCCTCGAATCCGTGCAGCGCTGCTGGACCCGGTGGGCCGTCGAGTACGGGATCACGGCCGAGGAGTTCGGGCGGATCGAACTGCACGGCCGCCCGGCCGTCGAGATAGCCGCCGACCTGCTGCCCGCCCATGTCGTGCCCGAGGCCGTCGCACGGATCGAGGACCTGGAGGTGGAGGACGTGCCGAACGGCGGTGCGATCCCGCTGCCGGGCACCCTGGACCTCCTCGGCGCGCTGCCGGCCGACCGCTGGGCCGTCGTCACCTCCGCGACCCGGCGGCTGGCCGAGGCCCGCCTCGCCGCCGCCGGCATCCTGCCCAAGACTCTCGTCGCCGCCGACGACATCACCCGGGGCAAGCCCGACCCCGAGCCCTATCTGCTCGCCGCCCGCGCCCTCGGCGTCGACCCCGCCCACTGCGTCGTCTTCGAGGACGCCCCCGCCGGGCTCCAGGCGGGCCGGGCGGCCGGGATGACCACCGTGGCCTTGGCCACAACCCACCAGGCCCACGAACTGACCGCCGATCTCGTGGTCGGGGACCTGTCGGCCCTGTCCGTACTGGTCACGGAGGCCGGGCTGGAGATCAGCGCACGGTCCTGACGTGCGGTCACGGGTGTCCACGGCTGTCCGGAATATGGACAGCCCTCTCCGGTCAGGGGCGAACATCTGCTTTACTTGCCGCATGACCACGACGAGCGACCGCATCCCTGCCACCGAAGCGCGTGTGCCGCTCGGTGCCGGATGTATGTGTCCGCTCCGAATGCGCGCCTTCTAGAGGGCCCCCGCAGCATCTGAGCCTCGCGCCCCGAAGCGAGAGCCGGTTCGTACCCGCACGCGAGTCCTCCGCGTTCCGCATGCGCACCGAACCACGCCCCCGCGCGCACGTCTCTCCCTGGTTGCTTCCGCACCGCTCGCGAGAGGCCGTGCCGAGTCCGGGCCGCTTCCGGCCCCTGAGCTTCGCCCCTCAATGCCTCGTGCGCGGCTGCCCTGACGTGCCGCGCACTCGAAAGTGACGGTTACCCACGTGATCACCACCTCGGGCCTCACCAAGGTCTACCGCTCGCGCGGACGCGAGGTCACCGCCCTGGACGGCGTCGACCTGCACGTCCGCGAAGGCGAGGTGTACGGCGTCATCGGCCAGTCCGGCGCCGGAAAGTCCTCGCTCATCCGCTGCGTCAACCTGCTGGAGCGCCCCACCTCGGGCACCGTGACCGTCGCAGGGCAGGACCTCACCGCCCTGGCCGGGCGCGGGCCGCGGGCCGGCCGGGAACTGCGACAGGCGCGCAGCCGCATCGGCATGGTCTTCCAGCACTTCAACCTGCTCTCCTCACGCACCGTGCAGGACAACGTCGAACTGCCGCTGGAGATCCTCGGCCGGTCGGGGAAGGAACGTTCCCGCAAGGCGCTGGAACTGCTCGACCTGGTCGGCCTCGCCGACAAGGCCAAGGCCTACCCCGCCCAGCTCTCCGGCGGCCAGAAGCAGCGCGTCGGCATCGCCCGCGCCCTGGCCGGCGACCCCAAGGTGCTGCTCTCCGACGAGGCCACCAGCGCCCTCGACCCGGAGACCACCCGCTCCATCCTGACGCTGCTGCGCGACCTCAACCGCCAGCTCGGTCTGACCGTCCTGCTCATCACGCACGAGATGGACGTCGTGAAGTCGATCTGCGACTCGGCCGCGCTGATGGAACACGGCCGCGTCGTCGAGTCCGGCACCGTCACCGACCTTCTGGCGACCCCCGGTTCCGAACTGGCCTCCGCGCTGTTCCCGGTCGCCGGCGAGGCGTCGGGCGACAACCGCACCGTCCTGGACATCACCTTCCAGGGCGAGAGCGCGACCCAGCCGGTCATCTCCCAGCTGGCCCGCACCTACAACATCGACATCTCGATCCTCGGCGCCGCCATCGACACCGTCGGCGGCCTCCAGGTGGGCAGGATGCGCATCGAACTCCCGGGCCGCTACGAGGACAACGTCGTACCGATCGGCTTCCTGCGCGAACAGGGGCTGCACATCGAGACCGTCGAACAGACGGAACCGGCGCAGCAGACACAGCAGGTGGACCGGGCGCCGTCGGCGCTCGTGAAGGAGGAGGCCAAGTGACCTGGTCCCAGATGCAGCCGCTGCTGGAACAGGCGTGTGGGGAGACGCTGATCATGGTCGGCTGGTCGACCCTGATCAGCGTCGCCCTCGGCCTCCCGATCGGCGTCCTGCTCGTCCTCACCGACAAGGGCGGACTGCTGCAGAACGGTCTGGTGAACAAGGTCATCGGACAGATCGTGAACGTCGGCCGCTCGATGCCGTTCATCATCCTCATGGTCGCCCTGATGAGCTTCACCCGCTGGATCACCGGGACGACCATCGGCAGCGAGGCCGCGATCGTGCCGCTCGCCATCGGCGGCATCCCCTTCTTCGCCCGGCTCGTTGAGACGGCCGTGCGCGAAGTGGACCACGGGCTCGTCGAAGCCGTGCAGGCCATGGGCGGCAATACCTGGACCATCGTCCGTCGGGTCCTCGTCCCCGAAGCACTGCCCTCGCTGATCGCCAGCATCACCACCACGATCGTCGCCCTCATCGGCTACTCGGCCATGGCCGGCACCGTGGGCGGCGGAGGACTCGGCGACCTCGCCGTCCGCTACGGCTACCAGCGCTTCGAGACCGGACTGATGTGGATCACCGTGGCGGTCCTCGCCGTGGTCATCTCCCTCATCCAGTTCGCCGGCGACTACGCGGCCCGCTCCCTGCACCACCGGGGCGGACGCCAGGGCTCCGGGCCGAGGCTGCGGCTACTCAAGGCCAAGGAACCGGCGGCGACGGCGGCGACGGCCGCGACGGCCGACGCCGGCAAGGCCGAGTAGCCCGGGCCTCGCCCCCAGCCTTCGCCCACCCCCCGATC
>NZ_LIQT01000365.1:19816-20076 GCF_001418415.1 Streptomyces hirsutus | reverse complement strand
GAGGAGGTTCCCGCGGGGCTCCCACCGGGGCTCCCGGCGGAGGGCCGACGGGGGGCTGTTCCTGGGTGCCGTAGCCTCCCTGGCCCGCGTGGGCGGCCGGGGCGGCGGGTCCGGCCGGCTCGCCGTATCCGCCGCGGTCGCCGCTGCCGTATCCCGGGTACGGCGACGAACCGTGGCCCTGTGCCGTACCGGGCGCGTTCGGCGGGACCGGGGGCAGGGGGGTCGTCGGACTGCCCCCGTCCGGAGCCGGATGCTCCGGA
>NZ_LIQT01000365.1:0-19795 GCF_001418415.1 Streptomyces hirsutus | reverse complement strand
CGCTTGTGCCCTCGTTCTCGGTGCTCACAGCTCTCTCTCCTCGATCCACGGCTGTTGTTCCAGGTCGCACTCGGTCACGCTCATTCACGCTCGATCACGCATGTCGACGAGTCCGGCACGCTTCAGCTGTGCATGTCTCTTTGTATGACGTCAGCTTTTCCCATGGGCCGTCAGGGCACCATAAGCCGTTCCTGTGGGTGCGAGACCATCCCTTATATAGGGCATTACTCACTAAGGGTGCACCAATCCCATGCCTCCGATCAGACGTCCGCGTCGCCCGGACCATCGACACCCGTGCGATCGCACGGGTACCCCCGCGCGATGGCACCATGACGCGGTGACCCCTGCACGCCAGCGCCCGCCCCAAGTCGTCGCCCACCGCGGAGCCTCCGAGGACGCCCCCGAACACACCCTGGCCGCATACCGCAAGGCGATCGAGGACGGTGCGGACGCGCTCGAATGCGATGTACGACTGACCGCGGACGGTCATCTCGTCTGCGTCCACGACCGTCGCGTCAACCGTACGTCCAACGGCCGCGGTGCGGTGTCGGCGCTGGAGCTCTCCGATCTGTCCACCCTGGACTTCGGCTCCTGGAAGACCCGTGACCCGCTCGGGGGGCGGGCCGAGGAGCCCGACTGGGAGTACAGGCCGGAGGACCGGGAGGCGACCTCCGTCCTCACCCTGGAGCGGCTGCTGGAGCTCGTCGCCGACGCCGGCCGCCGGGTGGAGCTGGCGATCGAGACCAAGCACCCCACGCGGTGGGCAGGACAGGTCGAGGAGCGGCTGCTGCTCCTGCTGAAGAGGTTCGGCCTGGACGCGCCCGGCACCCCCGAGGAGTCCCCGGTACGTGTGATGAGCTTCTCCGCGCGGTCGCTGCATCGCGTGCACGCCGCCTCACCCACCCTGCCGACGGTCCACCTCATGCAGTTCGTCTCGCCCCGCCTGCGCGACGGGCGGCTGCCGGAAGGGGTGCCGATCGCGGGCCCCTCGATCCGGATCGTCCGCAGCCACCCCGCGTACATCGAGCGCCTGAAGCGGTCCGGCCACCAGGTACACGTGTGGACCGTGAACGACCCCGAGGACGTGGAGGCCTGTGTCGGCCTCGGGGTCGACGCCATCATCACCAACCGCCCCCGCGCGGTGCTCGACCAGCTCGGCCGTTGAACGGGACGGGGCGGTCCGGCCATGCGATCCGCCCTGCTCAGCGCAGGGCCCTTGACCACGACCCTCCTCTCGTTCCATCCTCACATCTCGGCCACATCGACTAAATCCAGCCATTCGACTACGAGGAGTGCTCCGGCGCATTCGGTGCGTGCTCGGTTGTTTCGAGTGCGTCACCGCACACGGATGGGCCGGTTTCCGGTTCAGGCCCGTGGGGCATTCACACCGTGGCGTGGGGCGAAGGAGGTTTCGGGGGTGGCGTTGGTGGTCGCACAGGAGGTGCCCACGTCGTCGAGCATGGCCGTACCCCATGGCCCTGCGGGCGTGGGGAAAGCGAGGCGCCGTATGCGCCTGCAGTTGCGCGACGGCGGCGTGGCGGACACGGTCATCGACGATGCCGTACTGATCCTTTCCGAACTGTTGAGCAACGCGTGCAAACACGGCAGACCCCTGGGCGACGCCCTGGCCGGGGACGGCGACGTCCGCGCGGCCTGGCAGGTGGGCCCCTGCGGCCGGCTGGTCGTGGAGGTCACGGACGGCGGAGGCCCGACCCGGCCGGCACCGGCGACCCCGTCGGTCACCGCGCACGGCGGCCGGGGGCTGAACATCATCACGGCGCTGGCCGACGACTGGGGCGTACGCGACGAGGTACCGGGCGAGGTCACGGTGTGGGTCGTCGTCCACGACGACGTGTACGACCCGGACGCCGGACACCGGCGCGACGACTTCGCCGCGCGGGTGACGGCGCCCTCGGTGTCCGAGCTGTCCGGCCTGGAGTTCGCGGACGCCTTCGACCGCCTCGACTGACGACGTACGCGCGGCGATCCCCCACGACCACTCCGCGTGGTCGTCTCCCGTCGGTCACCTTCGGTCACCGTCGCCGCCTCACGGTCGCATCGCGGCGGCCCCGTACGGACCCGGCCCCGTACGGAACCGGTCCCGTACGGAACCGGTCCCGTACGGCTCGCGCGTCGCCCACGGTCGGCATGTTGTCCACAGGGTCCCGTCAGCGGCGTCGTGAACGGCTAGGCTCCCGCCCGTACGAGACGAGCCGTAACCGGGAGACACCCACGATGGCCAAGAAGCGCCCTCAGACCAAGGCCAAGCGCCCGCAGCTCACGGACGGAGAGATCCCGGTCGTCGGCGCCCGAGAGCCCTGCCCCTGCGGCAGCGGCCGCCGCTACAAGGCCTGCCACGGCCGTACCGCCGCGCACGCCGTGACCGAGCTGGTGCACCGCCCGTTCGAAGGGCTGCCGGGCGAGTGCGACTGGGTGGCGCTGCGCGAACTGGTGCCGGCGGCCACCGTCGAGCTGCCCCTCAAGGACGGCCTGCCCGACGGCGTCCCGTCGGTCACCCTGGCCACCGTGCTGCCGATGGCCTGGCCCGCGCTGCGCCGCGAGGACGGCTCGGTCCTCCTCGGCCTGCAGAACGACACGTCGTCCGGCGACATCAGCCGCGACCTCGCCGACACCCTCCAGCGCGCCCTCGTCGCCGATCCGGGCACCCCGGTGCAGGCCCGCCGCGCTCCGGCCGACGGGCCCCGGCTGCAGGATCTCCTCGACCCCGAGGGCGCGTTCGAGCCGGTGGTGCACAGCGGCTTCGAGTTCTGGGTCCCCGACCCGGAGAACGCCGCCCCGGACGTGACCGCCTCCCTGGAACGGGCCAACTCGGCGGCCATCCCGACCGTCAAGCTCTCGGGCGTGGACTCCGCGTACTGGTGCGAGACGCCCGAGAAGAACCATCTGCGGTGGGTCATGCCGCACCCCGAGGAGCAGCTTCTGGACGCCTTGGCGCGACTGCACGCGGCGGGTCGCTCCTCCCTCGGTGAGGGGACCCGTCTCGTGGGTTCCTTCCGCGCCCACGGACTCATCGTGCCGGTCTGGGACCTGCCCAGCGGGGTCGGCGCCGAGGACGTGGAGAAGCCGGCGGCCGAGTTCGCCGAGCGCCTCGCCCCGGCCCTGGCCACCGACGCCCCGCTCACCGCCGACGAGCGCCGCGCGCGCGGCGGTCTGACCAACCGCCAGGTCACCCTCAGCTGAGGCACGGACAGGCTCCCCGGTCGTGCTGACCGCCCGGTCAGCACGACCGGGCGGTCAGCATGACCGGCTTCCTCCACAACTCCCGGCGGAGACAGGCCAGTCGATGACCGGAAAAGCTGAGATCGAATTTGCTAACAGCCGATCTCTTGTTACCGTTCCAGTAGCCCGGTTGCTGGTGCATCCCCCGTCGCCAGCAACCGGGTCTTTCTGTGACCACTCTTCCTCACAGCACACAGCCGCATGCCGACCAGCGGTTCCCACCGATCGGCTGCTCCCCGGCACGCAGCACGACAGCGGCCCGCGTCCGGCCCGGTTCCCGAACTCCGTGTCCGGGCAACCGGCGTGCACCACCGCTCGAAGCCGCCCCACCGGGGTTCAGGTGGAGAGCACGGGAACCGTGGAGACGACGAAGCCGCCGGACGCCGCGCGGCGCCAGGGAGTGCCGGGCGCCGCACCTGCCGGGAGTCGCTACTTCTCGGGCGCGCTCACACCCGTACGGGTGAGGGCCTCGACCACGGCGTCCACCACGGCCTCGACATCGGGCACCCAGGGCGAGGCCGAGCCGGGCAGCGGCGCGCGCTCCCAGCGGACATCTCCCAGGCCGGTGGCGGACGGGGGCAGGGCGAGATAGCCGCCCTCGCCGTGGAAGCGGAGGGAGCCGGGGACGAAGTCCTTGGCGTACAGCAGCTCGCCCAGCTGCTCCAGGGAGTACGGCTTGACCAGGATCGACCAGCGGTCCGCCGAGGCGACGACTGGGCCGAGCCGCATGCCGAACCGGTCGAGGGCGTCCAGGGCCCGGGCGGCCGGCTCCGCGGGCAGGGAGACCGCGCAGGGCGCCCTGCCCCCGGTGGCCAGGATGACGGACGCCGTGGGCCGGTTGCCCCACCACCAGCGCACCATGCGCGCGTCGGTGGTGGCGGCGAGGAGCCCGGGGTCGAAGGGATGGGCGCCCGGCACTGTGCATTCGGGGTCCGGGCAGCCGCAGCGGGACCCGCCCTGCGGGTCCGTCGCCACACCCGGGAGTACCGGCCACTGCCAGTGCGAGGCGAAGGTCAGGGCTGCTTCGATCAGCTGGGGCCCACTGTCGCCTCGCCGGGACAGGAGCCTGCGTCGCCTTCCGAGGATCTCGCGCATGAGCGCTCGTTCCTTTCCGTTGCACGCCTGGCAACACCGTGGTCCACATCACAACATGTGTCGATCACTGCACTGTGCGTACCTACTGTGCGTACCTGTTGGCGCATCACACCCCCGCACCGGGCAAGGGGAGCCCCTATGGGCCGAGCAAGGTCTGCCTCCGCGGCCGTGCCACCCCTACTGCGTCGGTCGGAAGCACGGGGTGGCGTGGGGGTGGCGAAGTCTGGCGTTTACCGTCGCGCGTGTTTCTCTCCGCCTCCGCCACGGGAGGATGGGGCACGGTCGTCGGTGGTTAAGACGCCCGGGTCCGTCGCCAGGTTCCCGGGTGATTCCCAACCACCCCTGGCCTTCTCCGAGTACGTACCCATCACGACCGCTGTGACGCTCCGTCGAGCGAGCCCAGTCGACCGCAATCAGCCTCCCCCTGAGGCAGTTTCAAGCCAAGTTTCATTTTCGGCAAGAGGGTGGGGGAGAGTTCTCTCCGGACTCACTCCGAACCCACGGACACCAGGAATCCCAGCAGGACAATGCTGGACATCTCCTCACGAGAACGTGTACATGTGGAGACACTGCCGGCGACGCAGGATGACATGGGGGTTTGCGATGCTTTTGAGCAGTTCGTACCTGCGGGAAAGCCGGACGCCATGAGCGCCCCGCATCCTCCGAAAGTGGCTGGAATCGATTCAACGGTTCCGGCCCCCGCACACACTGTCGCGCCCGTTGCTACGGGTACCTCCCCGGCCGCCCCGGCAAACCCCCAGAACGCACCGGGCGCACTTCTGCAGGACCGGCTCGCGGGATGGGTCTCCGACCTCACGACCCTCCACGAGCTGACCGAACGCCTGGCCCGCACGCGCTTCCTCGACGAGGCGCTCCAGGAGCTGCTGCGCGCCGGCGCCGCCCTGGTGGGCGCCCGACGCGGTCTCGTCGTCCTGGAACCGCCCGACGGTCGCGGCCCGGACACCATGATCGGTCTCGGCCTGGCCCGCGCCGATCTCGGCCACATCGAGACGATCCCGCGCAGCGCGATGCCCTACGGCAGGATCCTCGACGGGGTGCCCGGCGCCGACGACGGCATCGCCGTACCCGATCTGCTCGCCGAGAAGGAACTCGACCCCCGGCACCGCGAGGTCGCCGCCCGCCTCGGCTATACCGCGAGCTACACGCTGCCCCTCACCCCCGCCGGGGCCGTGGCCTGCACGGGTACCACGCAGGCGGCGGAGGCGGCGCGGCGCCTGGGCGCCGCGGTGTGGCTCTACGACGAACCCGCCGAGCCGTCGGAACGCCAGCGGCACCTCGTCGGTCTCTACTCCCGTTACGCCGCCGAGCATCTCGCCCGCCTCCTGGAACTCGAGCGCGCGCGTGCGTCCATGACCACCATGTCCGAGGAGCTCCTCCCCTCACGCCTGCCCCGGATTCCCGGCGTCCAGCTCGCCGCCCGGCACCGCACCTCCCCGCACGGCGGCGGCGACTGGTACGACGCGCTGCCGCTGCCGGACGCCGCCCTCGGCCTCGCCGTGGGGTCCGTCACCGGGGCCGGACCGAGCGCGATCGCCGCGATGGGGCGGCTGCGGGCGTCCCTGCGCGCGTACGCCGTGATGGAGGGAGAGGACCCGGTCGCCGTCCTGTCCGACCTGGAACTGCTGCTGAGGCTCACCGAACCGGCCCGATCGGCCACCGCGCTGTTCGGCTACTGCGAACCCGAACTGCGCAGGGTCACGCTCGCCGGTGCCGGCCACAGTCCGCCGCTGCTGCTCGGCGAGCGCCGCACGGAGTTCGTGGAGACGTCGGTCTCGGCCCCCCTGGGCATGCTCGCCTGCTGGGAGGCGCCGAGCGTGGAGGTCCACGCGGAACCGGGAGAGACGGTTCTGCTCTACACCGACGGGCTGCTGCACCGTACCGGCGATCCCACCGACCGCGCCTTCGCGCGACTGCACGCGGCTGCCGCCGGGGTGCCCCAGGCGCTGCGGCGCGACCCCGGCGCGATCGCCGACCACATCCTGCGCACCGTGCTGCCCGAGGAGCCGGAGACGACGGACTCCACGGAGGACGTCGTCCTGCTGGCCGCACGGTTCGAGTAGCCGCCCCGGGCGGGGCGGGAGGCGGCGGCGCCGGGCAGGCAGGGAGGTGCCGGTTCGCAACACCGGTTCACAGCACTACTGGTTCGCAGCACTACTGGTCCGCGGCACTACTGGTCCGCAGTCGGCTCGACGCCCGCTCCTGTGCCGGTGGGTCGCTTCCTGTGCCGGTGGGTCGCTCCCGTCACCCTCCGCGCGCCCTCGGTAACAGGCCCTTCCCCCCGGTGACCGTTTCGTCGGTAACCGTACGATGGAGGAGGTCCCCCGGCCCGGACGAAGCCGACACCCTGGGGGAGGTCCAGAGCTTTACCGAGGAGGATGACCGCTGTGGCAGAAGAGCTCCCGACCGCGTTCGACGAGGCCGCCGGTATGCCGGACCCGGAGACCGCGGTGGGCCCGGAGACCGGTGAGGAAGAGCCCGTCAAGCAGCGCAAGAACGGCCTCTACCCCGGCGTGTCCGACGAGCTGGCCGAGAACATGAAGAGCGGCTGGGCCGACACCGAGCTGCGTGACCTCGAGCCGATCCCCCAGACAGCGGAGACCGCCGCCCGCCGCGCCGCGCTGTCCGCGCGCTTCCCGGGTGAGCGCCTGGTCGTCCCCGCGGGCAACCTGAAGACGCGGTCCAACGACACCGAGTACGCCTTCCGCGCCTCGGTCGAGTACACCTACCTCACCGGCAACCAGACCGAGGACGGCGTCCTCGTCCTGGAGCCGACGGCCGACGGCCACCAGGAGACGATCTACCTCCTGCCGCGCTCGAACCGCGAGAACGGCGAGTTCTGGCTGGACGGCCAGGGCGAACTGTGGGTCGGCCGCCGCCACTCCCTCACCGAGGCCGAGAAGCGGTACGGCATCCCCGCCGCCGACGTGCGCGAGCTGGCCGGCGCCCTGCGCGAGGCCACCGGCCCGGTGCGCGTCGTGCGCGGGTACGACGCCGGCATCGAGGCGGCGCTGACCGACAAGGTCACCGCCGAACGCGACGAGGAACTGCGCGTCTTCCTCTCCGAGGCACGTCTGGTCAAGGACGCCTTCGAGATCGGCGAGCTGCAGAAGGCCGTCGACTCCACCGTCCGCGGTTTCGAGGACGTCGTGAAGGTCCTCGACAAGGCCGAGGCCACCAGCGAGCGCTACATCGAGGGCACGTTCTTCCTGCGCGCGCGGGTCGAGGGCAACGACGTCGGCTACGGCTCCATCTGCGCCGCCGGTCCGCACGCCACCACCCTGCACTGGGTGCGCAACGACGGCCCGGTCCGCTCGGGCGACCTGCTGCTGCTCGACGCCGGTGTCGAGACGCACACGTACTACACGGCGGATGTCACCCGCACCCTGCCGATCGACGGCACGTACAGCACGCTGCAGAAGAAGATCTACGACGCCGTGTACGACGCCCAGGAGGCCGGTATCGCGGCGGTGAAGCCCGGTGCCAAGTACCGGGACTTCCACGACGCCGCCCAGCGGGTCCTGGCCGAGCGGCTCGTCGAGTGGGGTCTGGTCGAGGGCCCGGTGGAGCGGGTGCTGGAGTTGGGCCTGCAGCGCCGCTGGACCCTGCACGGCACCGGCCACATGCTCGGCCTGGACGTCCACGACTGCGCGGTCGCCCGTACCGAGACGTACGTCGACGGCACCCTGGAGCCGGGCATGGTGCTCACGGTCGAACCGGGCCTCTACTTCCAGGCCGACGACCTGACCGTTCCCGAGGAGTACCGGGGCATCGGCGTCCGCATCGAGGACGACATCCTGGTGACCGAGGACGGCAACCGGAACCTCTCCGCCGCGCTGCCCAGGCGGTCGGACGAGGTCGAGGCATGGATGGCGGCCCTCAAGGGCTGATCACCGCCCGAGGAGCTGAAGGACCGCTCGACGGTCTGATGTGCGTACTGTGGCCGGCACCCCGCGCGGGGTGCCGGCCGCAGTGTGATCGGGTTCAGTGCGATCGAGTGCGGTGCGATCGGGTGCGCTTCCGCGCGTCCGCCGATTCCCGAACCGGTGGTGAGGTCACACCGCCATCAGCGGCGGGCCCTTCCGCCATTTGAGAATCTTGTCGAAGCTCACCACGGCGCCGCTCCGATCGGGCTTGTTCCCGATGTCGACGTGATCGACGAGTTCCTGGATGAGACAGAGGCCGCGGCCGTGTTCGGCGTCGTACGGCGCGGGGCAGGCCGACGGGTGGGGGCGGCCGCCGGCCACGGCGGGAAAACCGGGACCCGCGTCGGCGACCTCGATACGACACTTCTCGCCCTCGAGATAGGCGGTCACCCGGTACGCCTCCGAGGACCCGCCCCGGGCGGCGCCCCCGCCGTGCTCGACGGCGTTCGCACAGGCTTCGGTGAGGGCGACGGAGAGGTCGTAGGAGATGTCGGGGTCAACGCCCGCGGTCTCCATCGCGCCGAGAAGAAGGCGGCGCGCGAGCGGCACGCTCGCAGCATCACGGCGCAGATGGAGTGACCACCAGATGCTCATGCTCCAGCCTCCCGGCCGCGGCTCGACATACCGTTACCTATTGCCCTGCGTACACACTTGTAAGCATGCCGTTGACGTGATAACCCCCATATGGCGGGTGCGCCATGAAGCCGACCGGTGTATGTGGGGCACCTCGCACATAAGTGATCTTCCGGTCGTAGCTCTCCTTGCGGACCTGCCGTACGGCGGCCGGAGGCCCAGTGCGATGATGAGCCCGCCATGACTGCCCCCCACCCACACACGACGCGCTCCGGACGCGGGCTCCGGACCCTGCGGGCCGCGGTGTTCGCCGCGGTCTGCGTCGTGCTGGCCGGGGCAGGGCACACACTCGCCTCCCCCGCCGCGGTTCCGCTGTGGACCCTGGGCGTCGGATTCCTCGGGACGTTCGTGGCCTCGGTACCGCTCGCCGGACGCGCGCGGTCCCTTCCGGGCATCGCCGTCCCGCTGGCGGTCTGCCAGACGGTGCTGCACGCCCTGTTCGGCATCGGCCAGCACGGTGCCGCGACCCCCGCGCACGTGTCGCCGTCCGTGTCCGCACCCCTGTCCGACACCTCGCTGATCGAGCAGGCGGCCCGGCTGATGTGCGGCGCCGGCGCGGTGTCCATCAGCCCCGCGCAGGCGCAGCGCATCCTCACCGACGCCCGGGTCCACCCCGGCACGACCGGTACGGGGAGCACGACCGGCGGCACCCACGGGGGGCACGGCCAGGACGGCGTCCTGACCCTGGCCGCGGACCCCTCGGCCGCGGCCTCGGCAATGCCGCTGCTGCCGTCCCTGCCGATGCTGCTCGTGCACGTCCTCACCGCACTGGCCACCGGCTGGCTGCTGCGCCGCGGCGACCTGGCTCTGCTGCGGCTCACCGAACTGTCGGCGCACGGCGTCGCCGAGGGCGCCCTCGTACGGTCCCTGCGCGCGGCACTCGCTCTGGTACGCGCCCTGCGCGCGGGTCTCCCGGGGGCTCCGCAGGTGGCCCCGCGCCGGTTGCGCACCGTACCGGCCGTGCCGTCCACGCCCCGTACCACCGCACTCCAGCACACGGTGATCCGCCGGGGACCGCCCCCGGCCGGCAGCGCACTCGCCCTCGCCGCCTGACGCGACCGGGCCCCTCGACGACCTCCGGACCTCCCGGTGGAAGGAGGGTGCCCGCATGCGGCATGGCACGGCACGCGCGTGCGCGTCCGTTTTCCCGCTTTTCCCGCGCACTTCCCGTGTACGTCCCGCCTGCTTCGCTCGTACTTCCCTCGTACGACGAGCCGTCTGTGGCCCAGTCGCCACCGGCGGGCGGGGACGTACGCGCCGTACGCGGTTCCCTCACCGTCAGCGAAACCCAACTGAAGCGGAGTGCTCCTTCCATGAAGGCTTCCCGTATCGCCGCCGTCGGCGCCGTCGCCGGTGTCGCCGTCCTCACCCTGTCCGCCCCCGCCTTCGCGCACGTCAGCGTGCAGCCCGAGGGTGAGGCGGCCAAGGGCGGTTACGCGGTCGTGAACTTCAAGGTCCCCAACGAGCGCGACAACGCGTCGACGACCAAGCTCGAGGTGACGTTCCCGACCGACCACCCGCTGGCCTCCGTGATGCCGCAGCCGATCGACGGCTGGGACATCAAGGTCACCAAGTCCAAGCTGGACAAGCCGCTGGAGATGCACGGCAAGAAGATCGACGAGGCCGTCACCAAGGTCACCTGGACCGCCGACGACGACGCCGGCATCGGCCCCGGCTTCTTCCAGAAGTTCCCGGTGTCTGTCGGCACCCTGCCCGAGAAGGCCGACGAACTGGTCTTCAAGGCGCTGCAGACGTACTCCAACAAGGAGGTCGTCCGCTGGATCGAGGTGCCGCAGGAGGGCCAGGAGGAGCCCGACTTCCCGGCCCCCGTACTCACCCTGGCCGAGGCCTCCGCCGACGGTCACTCGCACGGCGCGTCGGACGGCGGAGCCGAGGACGCCAAGTCCGACGAGAACGCCGAGAACGCCGCCGCGGAGACCACCGCGTCGGCCGACTCCGGTGACGCGGGCGGTACGGACACCACCGCCCGGGTCCTGGGCATCGTCGGCATCGTGGTCGGTGCCGCGGGTGTCGCCTACGGCGTACTCGCCGGGCGTCGGCGCGCCGACGCCTGAGCCCTTCCTCTGTTCAACGGCACGCACCGGGGTTCCACGGCCCGGTGGAACCCCGGTGCGTGCCGGAGCACCTACATTCTGGACACCATCATGCGCAAGAAGACCCTCACGGCGGCGGCCCTGCTCGCCGCCGCCACCCTGGCCCTCTCCGCCTGCGGCAGCGGCGACGGCGACAGCGGCGAGCCCATCGCCGTGGTCTCCGAGGAGGCCGGCGCGGAGAAGGCCGCCACGGCCCTCGACAATCCGTTCGAAAAGCCGGACCTCGTCCTCACCGACACCCAGGGCAAGAAGTACGACTTCCGCGCGGAGACCGCCGGCAAGCCCACGCTGATCTACTTCGGCTACACGCACTGCCCCGACGTCTGCCCGCTGACCATGAACAACCTCGCGGTGGCCAAGAAGCAGCTGCCCCAGGACCAGCAGGACGAACTGCGGATCGTGTTCGTCACCACCGACCCCGAGCGGGACACCTCCGCCGCGCTCGGCAAGTGGCTCAAGGGCATCGACTCCCAGGTCGTCGGCCTCACCGGCGACTTCGACACGATCCAGGCCGGCGCCCGCACCCTCGGCATCTCCATCAACGCGCCGCGCAAGGACGACAAGGGCCAGGTCGTCTCCGACCACGGCACCCAGGTCATCGCCTTCTCCCCGAAGACCGACGGCGGCTACCTCCTCTACGGCGAGGACGCCACCGTCGAGGACTACACCGCGGACCTCCCCAGGATCATCAAGGGTGAGAAGCCGTGAGACGGCTCGCGAGGAGGCAGTTCCCCGGGAGGCCGCACGCCTTCGCGGCGGTGGCCGTCGCCGGGGTACTGACCCTCGCCGGCTGCGGCGGTTCGGACTCGGACGGTTCGGGCTCGGGCCCGGACGACGAGGCGGACCTGTCCGTCGGCTCCGCGTACATGCCGCAGCCGGTCTCGGACATGGCGGCCGGCTTTCTCGTGATCAGCAACAAGGGCGGCGCGGCCGACCGGCTGACCTCGGTCAGCAGTGACGCCGCCGACCGCGTCACCGTGCACGAGACCGTCGACGGGACCATGCAGGAGGTCGACACGCTCGACATCCCGGCCCGGGGCAGCCTCGTGCTCGAGAGCGGCGGCAATCATCTGATGTTCGAGCAGCTGACACGGAAACCGAAGCAGGGTCAGAAGGTCTCCGTCGAACTGCGCTTCGCCCACTCCGACCCCGTCACGGTCGAGATCCCGGTGAAGCCT
Source organism: Streptomyces hirsutus (assembly GCF_001418415.1). Lineage (GTDB taxonomy): Bacteria > Actinomycetota > Actinomycetes > Streptomycetales > Streptomycetaceae > Streptomyces > Streptomyces hirsutus. The sequence continues at coordinate 7,591 of NZ_LIQT01000365.1, read as the reverse complement.
GCCACCTACACCCCGAAGCACGGACACTGAGGGAGAAACCCCTGTGACCCAGACCATCGCCCCCCGCGTCCGGATCCTGGTGCTGCTGTTCCTGGCCGTCACCGGCGCGCTCCTCGCCGGGGCCGCTCCCGCCTCCGCGCACGCCGCGCTGACCGGAAGCGATCCCCGGCAGGGGACGGTGGTCGACAAGGCGCCCGCCCAGGTCTCGCTCACCTTCTCCGAACCGGTCGCGGTGAGCGACGACGCCCTGCGCGTCCTCGATCCCAAGGGCGAGCGGGTCGACAAGGGCGACCCGGACGGAGCGAGCGGCACCACGTACACCGTGCAACTGCTCAGCGGGCTGCCCGACGGCACCTACACCGTCACCTACCAGGTGGTGTCCGCGGACAGCCATCCCGTCGCCGGCGCCTTCACCTTCTCCGTCGGGGCCCCCTCGGAGACCTCCGTCGAAGCCTCCGCCCAGTCCCCCGACAACGGGTTGATCGGTTCGCTGTACGGCACCGGACGGTACCTGTCGTACGCCGGGTTCGCGGTCATGGTCGGCGGGGCCGCCTTCGTACTCGCCTGCTGGCGGCCCGGCTCCGGCGTACGGGCGGTGCAGCGGCTGGTCGTCTCCGGGTGGCTCACGCTCACCGCGGCCACCCTCGCACTGCTGCTCCTGCGCGGTTCCTACACGAGCTCCGGGAAGATCGGCGACGTCTTCGACCTGACGCTGCTCAGCGAGGTGCTGCAGACCAAGACCGGCGCGGCGCTCGTGTCACGGCTGCTGCTGCTCGCCGCGGCGGCGCTGTTCATCGCGGTGCTCTTCGGCTCCGCCCAGTACCAGCGGAACGACGAGGAGAAGCGGGACCTGTCCTTCGGGCTCGCCGTCGGGGGGACGGTCGTGGCGGCCGGGCTCGCCGCGAGCTGGGCCATGTCCGAGCACGCCTCCCAGGGAATCCAGCCAGGCCTCGCGATGCCGGTCGACGTCGTCCACCTGCTGGCCGTCGCCGCCTGGCTCGGCGGGCTCACCGCCCTGCTCGTCGCGCTCTACCGCGCCCCCGCCGACACCGCGGTCGACACGGCCGCCGTCCAGCGGTTCTCGCGGCTCGCGTTCGGCAGCGTGGTCGCGCTGGTCGTCACCGGGATCTACCAGAGCTGGCGGCAGCTCGGCTCCTGGTCGGCGTTCACCGACACCCGGTACGGGCAGTTGCTGCTCGTCAAGATCGGGCTCGTGGTGGCCATGGTCGGGATCGCGTACGCCTCCCGGAGGTGGACGGCCCGCCTGGCGGAGCCCGGTGCGCCGGTGACGCTCCGGGAGGAGCAGAAGGAAACCGCGGCGGCGATGTCGGCCACCGGGGGCGAGGCGGGACAGGAAAGCGCCGGGGCCACCGGTACCGGGAAGGCCAGGGCCGGTACGGAGACGACCGCGGCAGCCTCCGCTTCCGTCTCCGCGGCCTCGGCCGACACCGACACCGACACCGAACGGGAGAAGCCCGCGGCCGTCACGGGGCCTGCCGAGGTCCGGTCGGAGGAGTCGGGGGCCGGGACGAAGGCCGGCGGGGACTCCACGCGGGCCGCGCAGCTCGCCCGGCAGCGGGCCGCCGTGGCGACCGCCCGGCAGAAGCGACTGCGGGACGCCGACCCGAACCGCTTCGGGCTGCGCCGCTCCGTGCTCGCCGAGGCCGGTACAGCCGTCGTCCTGCTCGCGATCACCACCGTGCTGACACAGACCGAACCGGGGCGTACGGAGCAGGAGGCCGAGAGGGCCGCCTCCTCCTCGGCCCCGTCGCTGCCCTCGGCCTCGTCCGCCCAGGGCACCGGCGCGGTGACCCTGAACATGCCCTTCGACACCGGCGGCAAGAACGGCAAGGGCGTCGTCACCATCGACCTGGATCCCGCGCGCGTGGGCGGCAACGACATGCACGTCTATGTGGAGCGGACCGACGGCAAGGCCTTCGACGTCCCCGAGCTCAAGGTCGCCCTCACCCTTTCCACGAAGGACATCGGACCGCTGCCCGTCGTCCCCGACCGCCTCGCCACCGGACACTTGTCGGCGAGCGGAGTGCAGATCCCCATGGCGGGCGACTGGACCGTCGAGGTGACCGTGCGGACCTCCGACATCGACCAGGTGACCGTCTCCAAGAACGCACAGATCGGCTGAACCACCATGGCTGACCAGTCCACTCCGGAGGCCCGCACCCCTGTGGCGCCGGAACCTCGGGAAGGAGCCACCCCACCGGTCGCCCGGGAGGGCATCTCCCGGCGCCGTCTGCTCGGCACCGCCGGAGCCACCGGGCTGGTGCTCGGTGCTGCGGGCGGTGCCGTGGGCTACGCCGCCGCACCGGCCGAAGCCACCCCGCTGGCCTCCGTGGGGGAGGGCCGGGCGATGTTTCACGGGAAACATCAGCCCGGTATCACCGAAGGGCTTCCGGCCCGTGGTCATCTCGTCGCGTTCGACCTCGCGCCGGGCGCCGGGCGCAAGGAGGCGGCCGCCCTGCTGCGCCGCTGGTCGGACACGGCCCGGCGGCTCATGGCAGGCGAGCCGAGCGCCGACGGCGACACCGGTGTGGCACAGGACGCCGGCCCCTCCTCCCTGACCCTCACCTTCGGTTTCGGCCACAGCTTCTTCGCCCGCACCGGACTGGAGAAGCAGCGTCCGGCGGCTCTGGACCCGCTGCCCGACTTCTCCTCGGACCACCTCGACAAGGCCCGCAGCAACGGCGACCTGTGGGTGCAGATCGGTGCCCATGACGCCCTGGTCGCCTTCCACGCACTGCGCGCCGTGCAGAAGGAAGCCGGTTCGGCGGCCAGGGTGCGCTGGCAGATGAACGGGTTCAACCGCTCACCCGGTGCCACCACCCGCCCGATGACCGCCCGCAACCTGATGGGCCAGATCGACGGCACACGCAACCCCAAGCCGTCCGAACCCGACTTCGACCAGCGGATCTTCGTACCGGCGAACGGTGACCCCGCCTGGATGGCGAACGGCTCCTACGTGGTCGTCCGCCGTATCCGCATGCTGCTCGACGACTGGGAGAAGCTCGCGGTCAAGGAGCAGGAGGCGGTCATCGGCCGCCGCAAGTCCGACGGGGCGCCGCTGTCCGGAGGCACCGAGACCACCGCGATGGACCTGGAGAAGACGGACTCCGCGGGCAATCTGGTGGTCCCCATCAACGCCCACGCCCGGATCACCCGCCCCGACCAGAACGGGGGCGCGGCGATGCTCCGGCGCCCGCTCTCGTACCACGACGGCATCGACGCGAACGGCGTGCCGGACGCGGGTCTGCTGTTCGTCTGCTGGCAGGCCGACCCGCTGCGCGGTTTCGTGCCGGTGCAGCGCAAGCTCGATCGGGGGGACGCGCTCACGCCGTTCATCCGGCACGAGGCGAGCGGGCTGTTCGCGGTGCCGGGCGGCGCGGCGGAAAGCGAGTACGTGGGGCAGCGGCTGCTGGAGGGGTGAGGCGCCCCGCCCGACACGCACACCACCCGCATGCCACCCGCATGCCACTCGCATGCCACTCGCATGTCACTCCCGGGAGGGCATCCGGGGATGCCTTCGGCGCGGGCCCATTAGGGTGAGGTCATGCCAGCGAGCTACGCGTACCTCGGCCCCGAGGGCACCTTCACCGAAGTCGCCCTGCGCACTCTCCCGGAAGCGGCCACCCGGGAGCTGATCCCGTACGTGTCCGTGCAGTCCGCGCTCGACGCGGTACGCGCCGGGGAGGCCGAGGCCGCTTTCGTCCCCATCGAGAACTCCGTCGAGGGCGGCATCACCACCACTCTCGACGAACTGGTCGCGGGTACCCCGCTGACGATCTACCGCGAGGTGCTGCTGTCGATCACCTTCGCGCTGCTCGTGCGCCCCGGCACCAGGCTGTCGGAGATCAAGACCGTCACCGCCCACCCCGCCGCCCAGCCGCAGGTCCGCAACTGGCTGAAGAAGCACCTCCCGGACGTCGTCTGGGAATCGGCCGCATCCAACGCGGACGGGGCCCGACTGGTGCAGGAGGGCCGGTACGACGCGGCCTTCGCCGGCGAGTTCGCGGCGGCCCGGTACGGGCTGGAGGCGCTGGAGACCGGAATCCACGACGCGGAGAACGCCCAGACCCGCTTCGTCCTGGTCGGACGGCCCGCACGCCCCGCCGCGCCCACCGGTGCGGACAAGACGTCCATCGTGGTGTGGCAGCGCGACGACCATCCCGGTGGCCTGCGCGATCTGCTGGGCGAGTTCGCCACGCGCGGCGTCAACCTGATGCTGCTCCAGTCCCGGCCCACCGGTGCCGGTATCGGCAATTACTGCTTCTGCATCGACGCCGAGGGCCATATCTCGGACCGCAGGGTGGCCGAGACGCTGATGGGTCTCAAGCGGGTCTGCCTTCAGGTGCGCTTCCTCGGTTCGTATCCGCGTGCGGATGTGGGGCCGGCTGAGGTGCGGGAGCCGCTGCCCGGAACCTCGGACGACGAATTCGTGTCCGCGGCGGACTGGGTGGCGCGTTGCCAGGACGGCCGGTTCTGAGATTTCCAGCCCCACCGGTCATATTTACTGATTTTTGTTATCCACAGAAGTTATCCACAGGCCAACTTCTCGATCCGGGGACAAGTCGACAGCGTTGTGCCGTTCCGTCGACAAATCTCCCTACCGCCCATGATCGCGTTCACTCGCCCGGCGGACACCCTTCGTCCACCCTTTTCCTTTCGCCAACCCTTTGGGGTGACCATTTCCTGCCCGAAAGTAGAGGTAAGGGAGGGTTCATGAAGGGAATCCTCCCCTCCGGTCACGCGTTCCGGAATGGACCATTCCGAAATCCACAGACTTTCTTCACAGCCTGTGGATAACTTCCCCCGCCCTGTGGACGCCTGTGGACAACCGGACGCCGAATCCCGGTTCCACAAGGAATTTCAGTCAACGGACAGCCCGCGAACTGACCCTTTCCAGGGAGTGGCCCCCTCCTCTTCGACCCCGATCTCCGCCGAGTCGACCCTCGGGACGCCCCGCGGCGACCCCGACTGCACCCCTGTGGACACATTGCGCAATTCCCCCATAACGGGGCGTGAGGGACTCCGGTGGAATAGTGAGTCGTGGAGCGTCACCACGCACCGGTAGCCTTGAGCGCGTGATTGACCTTCGCCTGCTCCGTGAGGACCCCGACCGTGTGCGCGCTTCGCAGCGCGCCCGTGGAGAGGACGTCGCGCTCGTCGACTCCCTCCTGTCCGCCGACGAACGGCGCAGGTCGTCCGGCGTCCGCTTCGACGAGCTGCGCGCCGAGCAGAAAGCGCTCGGCAAGCTCATCCCCAAGGCGACCGGCGACGAGAAGGCCGAGCTGCTGAAGAAGGCCGGCACCCTCGCGGCCGACGTCAAGGCGGCCGACGCGGAGCGGGACGCGGCAGCGGCCGAGACGCAGGAGCTTCTGGGCAGGCTGAGCAACCTCGTCCACCCCGACGTCCCCGTCGGCGGTGAGGAGGACTTCGTCACGCTGGAGACGCACGGCACCGCCCGCGACTTCGGCGCCGAGGGCTTCGAGCCCAAGGACCACCTGGAGCTCGGTCAGATCCTCGGTGCCATCGACGTCGAGCGCGGCGCCAAGGTCTCCGGATCGCGCTTCTACTTCCTGACCGGCGTCGGCGCGCTGCTCGAGCTGGCTCTGGTGAACGCCGCGATCGCCCGGGCCACCGCGGCCGGCTTCACCCCGATGCTGACCCCGGCCCTGGTCCGGCCCCAGTCCATGGCGGGCACCGGCTTCCTCGGGCAGGCGGCCCAGGACGTGTACCACCTCGAGAAGGACGACCTCTACCTGGTCGGCACGTCCGAGGTGGCGCTCGCCGCGTACCACATGGACGAGATCATCGACGCCGACCGGCTGCCGCTCCGCTACGCGGGCTTCTCACCCTGCTTCCGGCGCGAGGCCGGCTCGCACGGCAAGGACACCCGCGGCATCTTCCGCGTGCACCAGTTCGACAAGGTCGAGATGTTCTCCTACGTCACTCCGGAGGAGTCGCAGGAGGAGCACCAGCGGCTGCTGGAGTGGGAGAAGGAGTGGCTGACGGCGCTGGAGCTGCCGTTCCGCGTGATCGACGTCGCCTCGGGCGACCTGGGTTCCTCCGCCGCACGGAAGTACGACTGCGAGGCGTGGATCCCGACCCAGGGCAAGTACCGCGAGCTGACCTCGACCTCGGACTGCACCGAGTACCAGTCCCGCCGGCTCCAGATCCGCGTACGTGACGGCAAGCGTGTGCGCCCGCTGGCCACGCTCAACGGCACCCTGTGCGCCGTACCGCGCACGATCGTGGCCATCCTGGAGAACCACCAGCAGGCCGACGGTTCGGTGCGGATCCCCGAGGTGCTGCGTCCGTACCTGGGCGGCCGGGAGCTTCTGGAACCGGTTTCCAAGTGAGCGCACCGTTCCCGTACCAACTCGTCGCCACCGACCTCGACGGCACCCTGCTGCGTGACGACCACTCGGTCTCCCGCCGTACCCGGGACGCGCTCGCCGCGGCCACCGCGGCGGGCGCCTCCCACATCGTCGTCACCGGCCGCGCGGTCCCCTGGACCCGGCCCATCCTCGACGACCTGGGCTACCAGGGCCTCGCCGTCTGCGGCCAGGGCGCCCAGGTGTACGACGCCGGAGCACACCGGCTGCTCACGTCGGTGACGCTGGACCGGCAGCTGGCCGCGGTGGCGCTGGCCAAGATCGAGGCGGAGACCGGCCCGCTGCACCTGGCCGCGAGCCGCGACGGGCTGGACGGTGAAGTACTGGTCGGCCCCGGCTACGAGGTGACGGGCAGACTGCCCTCGACGCCGCTCACGGACGCGTCGGACCTGTGGGCGGCCCCCCTGAACAAGCTGTACATACAGCACCCGACCCTCACCGACGACGAGCTCGCCGAGGCGGCCACCCGCACCGCGGGCGGTTTCGTCACCGTCGTCATGGCGGGCGAGGGCATCGTCGAACTGCTTCCCCTCGGCCTGTCCAAGGCCACCGGGCTGTCCCTGGCCGCTCGCCGGCTCGGGGCGAAGGCCGCGGGGACGATCGCCTTCGGCGACATGCCCAACGACATCCCGATGTTCGCCTGGGCCGCACACAGCGTCGCCATGGCCAACGCCCACCAGGAACTGCGGGCGGTGGCCGACGAGGTGACGTCCTCCAACGAGGAGGACGGGATCGCGGTGGTGCTGGAGCGGTTGCTGGGCTGAGGACGCCACGCCCGCTGAGCCGTTCAGGAACCCGGAGGGCTCAGCGGGGCGGGTTCGACGTCCTGCGGAGGATGCACGAATCGAACGTGCGCGGGCTTTCGCCCGACCGCGGCTCAGCAAGCCGGTGCCTTACCTCTCGGCCAATCCTCCGGGTGGGCGGCCCACGCGGCTGATGCGCGTGCTCGAAGCGGCCGCCCCGGGCAGCTTCCCGTGGAGCGGACTCGGCAAAGGAGCAGGAACTACTCCGGAGCCCGCCGTCGGCTGCCCTGGCGGGAGCTGGACGTACTGCCGTGCATGGACATCGTCCCGCTCCTCTCCCGGATCACGACACCGGAACCTTCCCGGCGATGCGGACACCACCACTCTGCCCGCCGGGCGAGGTGGGTGCCACTCATTTAGTGTCCTGAGTCGGGAATT
>NZ_LIQT01000364.1 GCF_001418415.1 Streptomyces hirsutus | reverse complement strand
TCCCTCCTCCACGGAAGGCCCCACCATGCCCCGGTTCTCCACCCGCGCCAGACTCGCGACCGTCTCCGCGCTGACCGCGCTCGGCGCCCTCGCCTCCCTGGGCACCGCCACCGCCGCCGACCCCGCGCTGAACGGCGAGTGGGCGCCCTCCACCCGCTGCCCCGTGGACTCCGCGCCGATGCTGGCCGCCGACGGCCTCCGGAAGACCCCGCAGTGCGTGGTCTCCGCCTCCGCCGGCGGCTCCATCAAGCTGGGCAAGACCACCGTGGTCACGGGGAGGACCAATCTCCAGATCGGCGTCGTGCAGAACGCGGACGGCACCAGCAGCGTCGTCGCCCCGCCCTCCGGCGCCCTCGTCGCCGACTCCGCCACCGTCCCCGGCGGCCTGCTCGGCCTGATGTGCCCGAGCGACGTTCCGGTGATCACGGCCATCTGCCGGACGCTCGACGACTCCAGCCTCAACAGGATCACCGCCACCATGGAGTCCGTCGGCGCGCCCTACGCCTTCGACCAGACCGCGGGCATCCTCACGGACCTGCCGATCGTCGCCCTCCCGGTCCGCATCCACCTGGAGAACCCCCTCCTGGGCGGCAAGTGCTACATCGGAACGGCCTCGAACCCCATCGTGCTGCGCCCGAAGAACCTCAACTACCCCGAGTTCGGGATGAGCTTCTTCCAGGGCGACGGCACCCCCGACGAGGCCGGTGAGATGAGCCGGATCAACCTCACCGGCGCCACCCAGAACGACAGCGCCTTCGCGGTCCCCGCGGCCACCGGCTGCGGTCTGAACGTCGGCCTGATCAACGCCGCGGTCAACGCGAAGACCGGGCTGCCCTCCGCCGCCGGGAACAACAGCCTCACCCTCGACAACACCCGGACCCACCTCACCGGCCTCAACGCGCCCGGCACCGTCGCCCCCGACGCCGGCAGGGTACTCGCGGAGAACTGGCACTCCGCCGTCAAGTAACAGCCACGAAAGGGCGGTTCCCGGCCGTCCCACTGGACGGCCGGTGCCCCCGTACGTCACTTCTGCTCAAAGCGTGTACAAGGCAACCGCGTTGATTTAGCTTCAGCGTGCCAGAACGGCGTGACCCCATGGACCCGGCCGGACGTCATCCGCCCTCCGGCGGAACGGCGCCCGGCCGGTCGCCCCGCCGGACACATCTGAGAGCAAAGGGTGACTCATGCCCTCGATCACACGGTCACCGGAGGCCGGGGAACCGCTCGGCCCCCTCCCCAGACAGTTCGCGGCCTTCATCCGGCCGGAACTGCCGGGGCTGCTGAACGAGATACGGGCGGAGGTCACCCGCGCCTACCCGGTGTACGGCCGGCTGTTCGACGGCCCCGACGGGGACGCGATCCGCCAGGGTGTGGAACATACGCTGGCCGCCTTCGTGGACCGGGTGGCCAACCCCGGCCAGAGCTCGGAACCGCGGGACGAACTGCTGCGCAGGTTCGGCCGGGTGGAGGCCTACGAGGGCCGTGACCTGGAGACCCTGCAGGGCGCCTACCGGCTCGGCGCCCGCATCGCGCTGCGCCGCGCCAAGACGGTGGGACGCCAGTACAACCTCTCCCCCGCCCTCGTCCTCGCCTTCGCGGACGCCCTCTTCGCGTACGTCGAGGAGCTGGAGGCGGTCACCCGCGAGGGGTACGTGGAGGTGCGGGAGCGGAGCGCGTCCGAGGTGTCCGCGTTACGAAGACAGTTATTGCACCTGATCCTGGCCGCGCCGCCGCTGCCCCGGGCGACCGTCTCCGAACTGTGCGAGGCCGCCGCCTGGGAACTGCCCCGGGAGTGCACCCTCGTCGCCCTCCGTCCCCCGGTGCCCCACCACATCCAGGCGGGTCTCGACGACGACGTCCTCGCCGATCTCGACATCCCGCAGCCGTATCTGCTCCTCCCCGGGGACCTCACCCCGCAGCGCCTCACCATGCTCGGCACGGCCCTGGCCGGCACCCGCGCCGCGGTGGGCCTGACCGTGCCGCTCGCGCAGACCGCCGACTCCGTCCGCTGGGCCCGCCGGGTGCTCCAGCTCGTCGACGACGGTGTCGTGCCCGACGCCCCGCTGATCCCCTGCGCGGACCATCTGACGACCCTGTGGCTGTTGTCCGATCCCGCCCTCGTCGACCACCTCGCCGCCCGCGAACTGGCCCCCCTCGGCGGGCTGTCCCCCAGTCGGCGCGACCGGCTCGTCGAGACCCTCCGGGTCCACGTCTCCACCCGGGCACCCGCCGAGCAGGTCGGCGAGATGCTGGGCGTGCACGCCCAGACCGTCCGCTACCGCCTGCGGAACCTGGACGGCTACCTGGGCGACAGCCTCAGCGACCCCGACCACCGCTTCGCCCTCGAAGCGGCCCTGCGCGCCCTCCACCTGCGCGGCCGCGCAGGCCAGGAGTGACTCCCCGCAGCCGGCCCTCTCCCCACCGTGCGGTGCGCGGGCCGGCCTGCCCGCGCACCGCACGGTGACACGACGGGTCGTCGCGTCCAGACGGGTCGTCGCGTCCAGGGGATGCCTGCGGCGGCGACCGGTGTGCGGCCCGTGCGGCCGGGGGCCGGACGCACGGGCCGCGCGCCTGTCGCCCCGTCAGGAGCCGGGGCACTCCTTCCAGGCCATGTGGTAGGTCGTGCTGATGTCCCCGTCGGTGGAGTCCATCGTCATGAAGCTGACCTTGCCGGGGGACGAGGTGCCGACGCCGACGCGCAGTTCGGTGTTGATGTTGAAGTTGCGCTGGACGCCGCAGGGGGCGTAGACGAGCTGGGCCCAGTCGGTGGTGTCCGTGGCCTGCCAGTTGTCGTCGTAGGGGCCGGCGAAGGGGTGGGTGCGGTACTCCGTGTTCGGGGAGCCCTGGAAGTAGTACGACGCCCTCTGCGTGCCCGTCGCGCCGGGCTGGAGGGCGGCGAAGCCGCGGTAGTCGGCGCTGGCGATGGCGTAGGTGAAGCCCTGGGGCACGTGGACGATGAGGCTGAGCTGGCAGTTCTTGCGTGAGGCGGTGGGATCGGAGGCGCCGCCCGCCTGGGCGAGGTAGTCGCTGTACGTCACCGTGAACGCGGTGTTGTCCTCGGAGACGGCGACCGCGGTGGTGCCCTGGGGACAGCCGGAGCCGTTCACCGTGGCGACCTTGATGACGATCCTGTCCGGGGGCGGGTCCACGAACCCGGTCGACGGGTTGTGCGCGGGTGTCGAGGCGGTGAGCAGCGCGGCCACCGCGGTGCTGAGGAGCAGGCCACCAGCCATGGTTCTCCCTGTCGGTTCAGTGGGGGGTGAGTGGGACGTGATGGTTGAAGAGTCATGCACCTGACAAGAAGCCGGTCGGCCTCCACACATGTCGGCACACGGACTCCCGGCCCTCGTGAAGGAGACATGAAGGCGATGTGAAGGCCGGGAGCGCTCGCATCGTAGGCGGCGCCCCGGGGCGCGGGCAGGGTGAACTCCGGCCATTCGCCCCCGCCGGGCGGTCCGGGTGTTCACAGGGAACGGGCGATGGGAACAGCCCGCGCGCGCGTCACTCGTACCGGGCGAAACGGACGTACCGAGAACCTGGCGTGAACACCGTGGTGCCCGGGCGTAGACAATGGCCCACCAGGACCACCCGTCACGGGGGACCAGGACCACCCGACGGCACCACCCGCGGCCCCATGCGGCCGCACCAGCGGCACAACAGGAGGCGGCTCCCTTGGAGCTCAGCAGGCGTACCTTCACCGCGCTGGCCGGCACGGCGGCGCTCGGCCTCGCGCTGACCGGCAGCGGGACGGCGACCGGCACGAACGGGACGCGTGCCGTGCCGACAGGGCCGCCGCCCGCCCCGCCGCGTGCGGACGGCAGGCGGCACGAGGTCGGCTTCGACCGGTACTCGCTCCTCGTCGACGGCCGGCGACTGGTGCTCTGGTCGGGCGAGATGCACCCCTTCCGGCTGCCGAGCCCCTCCCTGTGGCGGGACGTGCTGCAGAAGCTGCGCGCCCACGGCCACAACGCGGTGAGTGTCCCCGTCCCCTGGAACGTCCACTCCCCCGCGCCCGGCAGGCACGACTTCACCGGGGTGCGTGACCTCGACCTGTTCCTCACGACGGCGGCCGAGGAGCGGCTGTACGTCGTGCTGCGCCCCGGGCCGTACCTCGGCACCGCCGACCTCGACGCCGGTGGCTTCCCCGGCTGGCTGACGGTCGCCGAGGGCGCGGCCGGGGCCGCGGACCCCGCGTACCTGGGACACGTGGACGCGTGGCTGAGCGCCGTCGACGCCATCGCCGTCCGGCATCTGTTCACCGGGGGCGGCGGCACCGTGCTCCTGTACCAGATCGAGGACCGGTACGAGGGACGGGGCGGGAGCGGCTCGGCGGGCGCGGGCGCCTACATGTCCCACCTCTTCGGGAAGGTGCGCGCCGACGGGATCGACGTGCCGCTGTTCCACAACGACGGCGGCGCGGACGGCCTGTGGGCGCCCGGATCCTTCCCCACCGGCGCGAAAAAGGGGAAGAGCGACTGGCTGTACGGGTTCGAGTCCTCGCCCGTACCCGGTGAGGCGCCGGCCGACCTCGGGCACTTCGGCGGGCGCGGGAAGGGGGCCCGGGCCAGTGCGCGCACTCCCGGGTTCGTCGCCGGGGCGGCCGTCGGCGCGTCCGACCCCTGGGGCGGGGTCACCTCCCGGGGCAAGGGGTACATCGAGGTGCGGGAAAGGTGGGACCCGGCGTACGAGCGGAGCAGCCTTCTCACCGGCCTCGCCAACGGGATCACCCTGCACAACACGCGCGTGGCGGCCGGCGGGACCTCGTGGGGGTGGCTGGCCTCGCCGCACGTCTACACCTCGTACGACTACGGGGCCCCGATCGACCAGGCCCGCCGGCCCACCGCCAAGCTGGCCCCGCTCCAGCAGCTCGGGCATCTGCTGCGGACCGTGCCGGACCTCGCCCGCCTCGAACCGGCGCCCGCGGTGCGGCCCGAGGACGACCGGCTGAAGGTCTACCACCTGGCCAACCCCGACACCGACGCCCAGGTGTACGTCCTGCGCAACGACTCCGCCGAGGAGGTCAGGTCGGCGCTGCCGGGCACCGATGTCGGCGTGCCCGTCACGGTCGGCGCGCGGGACGCCAAGCTGCTCGTCACCGGGCTCGACCTGGGGCGGCGCAGGCTGGCGTTCACCACCGCGCAGCCCATGTTCGCGATGACCGTCGGGCGGCAGGACATCGCCGCGTTCGTGGGCCGGGCCGGTGAGACGGCGCAGGTCGTCCTCGACTGCGAGGTCCAGCCGCTCACCAACCGGCTGGACCTCGAGCCCGCCTGGTCCTACGACCGGGGCCGGCTGAACGTGGTCACGCCGCTCGGGGTGGGCGGGCTGAGCCGGGTCCTGATCGAGGGCGGCGACTCCGAGACGCCGATGCTGCTCCTGTTCGCCGACGACGCGACCGCCCAGCGGCTGTGGCCCTACGAGACCCCGTCCGGCCCCCTGCTGGTCTACGGCCCGCCGCTGCTGCGGTCCGCCACGCTGCGCGGCTCCACCGTCCACCTCACCGGCGACATCACGGGCGAGACCGGCCTGGAGGTGTGGGCGCCGCGCGGGATCACCGCCGTGACCTGGAACGGGCAGCCGGTGCGCACCACGGTCAGCAGGGCCGGGTGCCTGGTGATGGAGGGGCTGATGCCCGGCACGCCCGCGCCGTCCCTGCCCGCCCTCACCGGCTGGCGGCGGCGGGCGGAGAACCCGGAGTCCGAACCGGACTTCGACGACGCCCGGTGGACGGCCGCCGACCGCACCGCCTCCCCGGGCACCACGCCCGTGCCCGAGGGCCGTCCCGTCCTGTTCGCCGACGACTACGGCTTCCACTACGGCGACGTCTGGTACCGGGGACGCTTCGAGGACGCACGCGGCGCCACGTCGGTGTCCCTGTCCTACAGCACCGGCACGCAGGGGCTGTTGATGGCCTGGCTGGACGGGAAGCCGCTGGGCACGCACCGGATGCCGGTGCCGGACGAGGACACGGCGGACCGGGGCACCTGGACCGCGACCGCGACGTTCCGCGTGCCCAAGAGGCTGCGCAAGCGCGGCAAGCACGTCCTGTCCGTGCTCGTACGGCGGATGCAGCAGGAGGGGGACACGACGGCCGGGCGCGGTACACGCCGGGCGGCTCGTGGACTGACCGGCGTCGGCTTCGAGGGGGCCTCCCCCGAGGTGAGCTGGCGGATCCAGGGGGCCGGGGCACCGGACCGGGTGCGCGGGGCGCTGAACAACGGCGGCCTGTACGGGGAGCGCGAGGGCTGGCATCTGCCGGGATACGGCGACGACCGGGACCGGAACGCCTGGGAGGCCGTGGGCCGGCCGCGCGAGGACCGGCGGCGGCAGGGGGTCACCTGGTACCGGACGGAGTTCCGGCTCGACGTCGACCCGGGCGTGGACGCGTCGGTCGGGCTCGTCCTCGAGGACGAGCCCGAGCGCGCCTACCGCGTCCAGATCTTCCTCAACGGCTGGAACATGGGCCAGTACATCAACGACGTGGGCCCGCAGCACACCTTCATGCTGCCGAACGGGATCCTCCGCACACGGGGGACCAACACACTGGCCCTGGCCGTGCTGTCCGACGGGACCACCCCCTCGGGGCCGGGCCGGGCGCGGCTGACCCTGGTGGGCGCGGCGCGCGGCGGAGTGCCGGTGGAGGCGGTGGAGTCGCCGGGACGGTGACCCGCGCGCCTCCACCCGCCCCCTCCGGCACGCTCACGCCAGCCGGATCACGTTCCAGGACAGCGGTTCCAGGACGGCTTCGAGTGCGCCGTCCGTCAGGGTCGTGCCCCCGACGGTGTGCGGGGTGACCCGCTCCGGTTCGGCGAGGGTGTTGCGGGCGTCGGGGTCGGCGTCCGCGAGGGCCGTGTGCTCCACGACCGAGGTGAGGCCGAGGCCGCCGAGGGCGATCTCCAGCGGCAGCGGCTCGGTGCGGCCGCGGTTGACGGCGAAGACGGTGACCGTGCCGTCGTCGGCGCGTACGGCGGTGGCGTGCAGCAGGTCGGTCGTGCCGTACCGGGCGGTCTCGTACGTCGGTGAGTCCACGCGGACGTCGAGGACCTCGCCGCGCCCGTGCCGGGAGGCCTGCGCGAACGGGAAGAACGTCGTCTGCCGCCAGGCGGGGCCGCCCGGCTCGGTCAGGATCGGGGCGATGACGTTGACGAGCTGGGCGAGGCAGGCGACCTTGACCCGGTCGGCGTGCCGGAGCAGCGCGATGAGGAGCGAGCCGAACACGACGGCGTCGGTCACGCTGTAGTTGTCCTCCAGCAGGCGCGGCGCCTCGGGCCAGTCGTCCTGCGCGAAGGTCGTCGCCCGCTCCTGCCAGCGGGTCATGTACCAGACGTTCCACTCGTCGAAGGAGAGGTTGATCCGCTTCTTCGACTTGAGCTTCGCGCCGACGTGGTCGCAGGTGGCGACGACGTTCTCGATGAAGGACTCCATGTCGACGGCGGAGGCCAGGAAGGAGTCGAGGTCGCCGTCGTGCGGCTCGTAGTAGGCGTGCAGGGAGATGTGGTCGACGAGGTCGTACGTCTCGGTGAGGACCGTCGCCTCCCACGCGGCGAAGGTGGGCATGGACTGGCCCGAGGAACCGCAGGCGACCAGTTCGACGCCGGGGTCCTGCTGGCGCATCGCGCGGGCGGTCTCGGCGGCGAGGCGGCCGTACTCCTCGGCGGTCTTGTGGCCGGTCTGCCAGGGGCCGTCCATCTCGTTGCCCAGGCACCACAGCCGGATGCCGAAGGGGTCCTTGTCGCCGTGCGCGACGCGCAGGTCGGACAGGGCGGTGCCGGCGGGGTGGTTGGCGTACTCCTGGAGTTCGAGCGCCTCGGTGACCCCGCGGGTGCCGAGGTTGACGGCCAGCATGGGCTCGGCCTGCGGGCCGATCTTCCGCAGGAAGGAGAGGTACTCGGACAGGCCGAAGCGGTTGGTCTCGGTGGAGTGCCAGGCCAGGTCGAGGCGGCGGGGGCGCTCCTCGGCGGGACCGACGGAGTCCTCCCACTTGAAGCCGGAGACGAAGTTGCCGCCGGGGTAGCGGATCGCGGTGACGCCGAGTTCGCGGACCAGGTCCAGCACGTCGGTGCGCAGACCGTCGGCGTCGGCGGAGGGGTGGCCGGGTTCGTGGATGCCGGTGTAGACGCAGCGGCCGAGGTGTTCGACGAAGGAGCCGAAGAGACGGGGGTCGACCGGGCCGACGGTGAAGGCGGGGTCGAGGGTGAAGCGGGCGGTACGCATGTGTTCCTTTCAGGGGTTCGCGGGTCTCCCCGGGGCCGGTACGGGCGCCGGTGCGGCGGGGGGCGTCACTGGCCGGCGAGGCCGGTGTGCGCGACGCCCGCCACGATCTGGCGCTGGAAGAAGACGAAGACGACGATCAGCGGCAGGCCCGCCATGAGGCCGCCGGCCATCAGCTGGGCCCACTGGATGCCGTAGGAGTTCATGACGGTCGCGATGCCGTTCGGCATGGTCATCAGGTCGGGGTTGTTGGTGACCATGTAGGGCCACAGGAAGTTGTTCCACGAGCTGATGAAGGTGAAGATGCCGACCG
Source organism: Streptomyces hirsutus (assembly GCF_001418415.1). Lineage (GTDB taxonomy): Bacteria > Actinomycetota > Actinomycetes > Streptomycetales > Streptomycetaceae > Streptomyces > Streptomyces hirsutus. Next base: position 6,244 of record NZ_LIQT01000364.1, on the reverse strand, counting down.
CCGCGAGCGAGGGGCGCGACAGCGGCAGGATGATCGTGAAGAAGACGCGCCAGCGGCCGGCGCCGTCGATGAGGGCGGCCTCCTCCAGTTCGCGCGGGACGCCCTGGAAGAACTTGTAGAGGATGTAGACCATCGCGGCCGGCGCGCACTGCGGCAGGATCATTCCCCAGTACGTGTCGACCATGCCCATCTGCTGCACCGTCGTGAACAGGGGAACGCCGAGCACGGCCGGGGAGATCATCAGCCCGGTCATCACGACGCCCATCAGGGCGCCCCGGCCCCGGAACTCGGTGCGGGCGAAGCCGTATCCGGCCAGCGCGCTCACCACCAGCACGACGGCGGTCACGCACACCGACACGACCAGGGAGTTGACGAGCCAGTCGGTGAGGTTGCCGGACTCGACGACCGCCGACCACGCCTGGCCGGTCCACTCCTTCGGCAGCCAGTGCGGCGGCACCTCGACGGCCTCGGTCTCCGACTTCAGGGAGGTGAACAGCGCCCAGGCCAGCGGCGCGAGGAACACCACGGAGACGGCCGTGCCGACGAGGGTGAGCACGATCTGGCTCGGCGGCCAGTTGCGGCGGGGCTCGACCCGTACCTGCGGTGCGGTGGTGGTCATCGGCCGCCCTCCTCACGGTTGCGCAGCAGCCACATCCGGGCGAGGGCGACGGCCGCGATGAGCACGAAGAAGATGATGGAGACGGCGGAGGCGTAGCCCACGCGGTAGCTGGTGAAGCCCTGTTCGAGGGTGTACTGCACGAAGGTGCGGGTCGATTCCTCCGGCCCCGGACCGAAGTCCTGGATCACGACGGCCTGGTCGAAGACCTGGAGCGAGGCGAGGATCTGCAGGGCGAGGACGAGCCCGGTGATGTTGCGCAGCATCGGCAGCGTGATGTGGACCATGCGGTGCCAGGCGTTCGCGCCGTCCAGCTCGGCGGCCTCGTACAGGTGCGCCGGGATGCCCTGGAGCGCGGCGAGGTAGAGCAGGAAGCTGAAGCCGGCCGTCCACCACAGGGTGGTGATGACGATCGCGAGCATCGCGTAGGACTTGTCGGTCAGCCACGGCGTCCCGATGCCGAAGACGTGGTTCACCATGCCCGTGCCCGGGTTGAACAGCCACTGCCACAGGTTGGCGGCGACGGTGGAGGGCAGCAGGAACGGCAGGAAGAAGCACAGCCGCCACAGCCACGTGCCGTGCTCGATGTGGTGGGCGAGCATCGCGAGGAGGAAGGCGAGGACGGTGATGCAGGGCACGACGAGCAGCGTGAAGTACGCGCTGTGGCCGAGCGAGTCCCACATCAGCGGGTCCTTCAGGGCCTCGCGGTAGTTGCCGAGGCCGATGAAGCGCGCGCCGTCGCCGGAGATGTTGGCGTCCGTGAAGCTGAGGTAGAGGCCGCGCAGCAGGGGCCAGATCACGAAGAGCGCGAACAGGGCGAGGAACGGGGCGACGAACCAGCCGCCGTGCTGGAGTCCCTGTCCGCGGCGGACGATGGCGCCGTCCGCGGCGGTCGTCGCGCGCACCGGGCGGACGACGGTCCCGGCACCGGTCGCCGTCATGCGACCGCACCTCCCTCGGCGGCGGTCCTGCCGTCCATCGGGTTCTTCGTGGCGAGCAGTTCGGTGAGCGTGCTCCTCATCCGGCGGGCGGCCGTCTCCGGCCCGGCGGAGCCCATCGTCGAGGAGACGACGATCGGGCCGACGCGCTGGGCGAGGATGCCGGTGGACCCGGCGAACCACACCTTCGGCTCGGTGGCCTGGTGGTCCATCGCCGTGACGTACTCGTTCTGCGGCTCCAGTTCCCGGTACGCGGCCGTGGACAGGGTCGGCGTGTGGGCGGGGATGTGTCCGCCGCCCGCCCACTGCCGGGCGTGCTGGACGACGTAGGCGGCGAGCCGGTGCGCGCCCTCGTTGGCGGCGCCGCCGCGGTCCGCCTGGTGCGGCAGGACGAAGGAGTGCGACTCGGCGTGGGTGGCCGGCTTGCCGAAGACGGCCGGCAGCGGAGTGGCGCCGTAGTCGAGCTCCGCCCCGGAGAAGACGGGCACCGACCAGTTGCCCTCCCAGACGAAGGGGGCGCCGTTGACGAACTGTTCGGCGCCCGCGCCGCCCCCGAAGCCCGGGTCGGCGTACCCATCGGTGATGTGCCGGCGCAGGAACTCCAGGACCTGGACGGCCTTGTCGGTGTCGAAGGTGACCTCGGTGCGGGTGTCGTCGAACCAGGTGCCGCCGAGCTGGGTGTAGAAGGCGACGAAGAACCACCACTGGAAGTTCTGGTCGTTGACCCATAAGCCGATGGTCTGCAGCCCTTTCCCGGTGGCCTTCTTCGCCTCCTTCAGGACGTCGAACCACTCGTCGGCCGACGTCACGGGCACCATGCGCCCGTCGGCGTCGAGCAGGCCCGCCTTCCCCAGCACGTCCTTGCGGTAGAAGCAGAGCTGGACGTGGATGTCGAGCGGCAGGGCGTAGAGCTTGCCGTCGACGACGGCGCGCTTCCACAGTTCGGGGTTGAAGTCCTCCTCCCGCACGCCGTACTCGGCGAGCAGGCCGACGTCCCAGGGGTCCAGGAGACGGCCCGGCGAGAAGCCGGTGACGCGGCCCAGGTGCATGACGCCGAGGTCCGGCGCCCTGTTGCCCGCCGCGGCCATGGCGAGCTTGGTGTAGAAGGGGCTCCCCCACTGGAGGGTGGAGTCCTTCACGTCGATGCCGGGGTTGTCCTCACGGAAGGCGTCCAGCATCGCGATCATGTTGTAGCCGTCGCCGCCGCTGAAGAGGTTCCAGTACCGCACCCGCGTACCGGCGTCGGAGGCCAGGGCGTCCGCGCCGGTTCCGAGGGCCGCGAAGCCGAAGCTGCCCGCGACCGTCAGGCCGCCCGCCGCGGCCAGAAAGTGCCTGCGATTCAGGCCAGGTCGTCCCATGCCCTGCCTCATCTGTCGAGGTGTCGTGTCGGAGAGGTGCCTCGTGGGAGATCTGCTCGTAGGAGGTGTGCACGGCATCCGAAGCGGGTGCGTCGGGATGCCCGAGATGGCATGTTCGACATACCGAATAGCGCCCGTAACTTCGAACGGACCGTAAGGGGCGGGCGCGGGCGCGTCAATGCTTCGGACAAGATCTCGGGGCCTGGCCGACGGGACACCTGTTCGCATGACGTGGACCCTCACGGCGCGTACTCTCGAACGGCCTTGAGATCACCCGGGGGAACAGGGAAACAAGGGAGAGAGCGGTGCGTACCAGGAAGGAGATGCGTCGTCTCGCCGACGCACTCATCGAGCCCATCCGGGTGCCGGTGCCCGCCGATCCCGAGGTCCTGTTCGACGCACTCGTCGCCTCCGTCGGCGCCTGGCGGGGACGTGAAGTCCTCGTCCACCGGGCGGCGTTCCCGCCGCACACCGCGAGCGGCCTGTGGCTGGAGCGGGAGGGCCACGACGACGTGGTGGTGGACGAACGGGCCGCCGCGTGGCACCAGATCGTGATCTTCTGCCACGAGGTGTGGCACATGAACCGGCGGCGGATGGAAGTGGAAGCGGGATCCGGCGACCGCCCGGCCGCCGACCCGACGGTCCGTCAAACTGTCGCCGCCCGGACCGACTTCAGCCTCGCCGAGGAGCAGGAGGCCGACCGTTTCGGCATGCTGATGGGCCGTCGGCTGCGCACCTGGATGGACGCCTCCACCGACTCCGTGTTCGCCGCCGGGGGCGACGGCTCGGGCGAACCGCAGGACCTCGCCGGACGCATCGGCGCCGCGCTCAACCATCGCGGGACCAGACGATGAACGGCCTGATCAACTACGCCAGTTGCGGGGTGCTGTGGCTCGGTCTGCTGGTGCGGGCCCCGGACCTGCTGCGGCACCGGCGCGATCCGTATCTGCGCTCCATCTGCGCGGTGCTGGGGTTGGCCGGGCTCTGCTTCTTCCTCGGGGCGCCGCCGACGGTGGGCGCGATCAACCGTCTCGGCGGGGTGCCGAACCTGGCGGCGCCGCTGACGTACGCGGCGATCATCGCCTACGGCGCCGCCTCCCAGGTCCTCGTCGTGCACTGGCGCGGCGGGCCCGGGGTGCGCCGCACCGCCCGCCGCTGGATTCTCGCCTACACCGGCGTCCTGGCCGGGGTGGCGGTGACCTTCGCCCTCGGGGACGCGCCGGTGGAGCGCCGCACCGACCTGGACACCTATTACGCGACGACCCCCTACCTGGCCCAGATGATCGTGCTGTACCTGGTCGCGCACCTCATCGCGGTGACCGTGACCGCGGTGACGTCGCTGCGCTGGGCGCGCCGGGTGCGGGGCGGACTGCGGGCGGGCCTGACCCTGATGGGAGTGGGCGCGCTGTGCGGCACCGGTTACAGCGTGGCCAAGCTCGTCGCGGTGGTCGCCCGCTGGTCCGGCCGGGACTGGGCGGCGCTCGGCACCGCCGTCTCCCCGGCCGCCGCGGGGCTGGGCGCGCTGCTGACGGTCGTCGGGGTGCTGGTGCCGCTGATCACGCCCCGGGTGGCCCGGTGGGGGCGGGCCCGGCGGACGTACGCCCGGCTCGAACCGCTGGAGCGGGCGCTCGACGACCTGCTCGTCCGGCGGACGCTGCGGCTGCCCCGGCCCCGGCTCGCCTCCCCCGCCGCCCTCCTCGTGTGGCGGCAGACCAGCATCCACAATGCGCTGAGCCACCTGGACGCCTACTTCGACCGGGACCTGTTCGACCGGACCCGCGCGTCCGCGCTCAGGACGGCGGCCGATCCCGCATGGGCCGAGGCCGCCGCCTGGGCCGCCGTGATCGGCACCGCGGTACGGGACGAGGCCGCGCCCGGACGCCGTCTGCCGCCGGCCCACGGCACCGGACGGCTCCTCGACCGGATCCCGGGGCCGGCCGGACTGGCCCGGATCGCCGACGTCCTGGCCGGCGCCGCACCGGCCGCCCCGGCCGCCCCGGTGACGCCGGCGGAACCGGCACCGTCCGCCGCGGCGCCCGCGACACCGACGGGGGCCGTATGAACCGCGACGCCCGCGGCGGCCGGCCCCGCCGGTCCGGTGGCGCCGGGCACCCCGCGCCGCGAGGGGGCGCCGCGGCATGAGTCTCGTCGTGTACCTGGCCGCCTTCATGCTGGGGATCTCCTCCGTCCTGGTGCGGCGCCGCCCGCGCACCGCCCTGCGCGACCCACTGACGCTGTCCACCTGCGTGGCGATCGCGCTCGCCGCCCTGGTCTTCGTCTGTGCCGCCCCGGCGACCCTGGCCGCCGTCAACGAGCTCACCGGCATCCCCAACTTCGGTGCGCCGCTGACCTACGGGATGCTCTCCGCGTACAGCTGCGCCGCGCTCGTCCTGCTGATCAACTGGCGGGGCGGGCCCCGCGAGCTGGTGCGGCGCATGGTGCTGCGCAGCGTCGCCGCGTACGGGCTGCTGGTGCTCGCCATCGTCGTCCTGTTCGCGCTCGCCGACGCGGACACCGAGCGGCTGACCGACCTCGACACGTACTACGCCAACACCCCGTTCATGCGGGAGATGATCCTGCTGTACCTGCTCGGGCACAGCGCGGCCATGCTGGTCATGTGCGCCGTGTGTCTGAAGTGGGCCCGTGAGGTCACCGGGCTGCTGCGCACCGGGCTGCGGCTGATCCTGCTGGGCACCCTGCTGGACGTGGTGGGCTTCCAGCTGACCAAGTACACGGCGGTCGTGGCCCGTTGGAACGGGCACGACCTCGACTTCCTGTCCACCGGCGTCGCCCCGCCGATGGCCTCGCTGGGCGCGGTGCTGTGCTCGGCGGGATTCGTGCTGCCGAGGCTGCTGCCCCCGGCGCTCGCCCAGTGGCGGGGGCTGCTCGACCACCGGCGGCTGGCTCCCCTGTGGTGCCTCGTCCGGTCGGCGTCCACCGCTCCCAAGCCGCCCACCGCCTGGTGGCAGCTCCCCCAGGTCCGGCTGCAGTGGCGCGAGGTCTCCATCCACGACGCCCTGCTCGCGCTGGCACCGTACTTCGACCACCGCGTCCGTGAGCGGGCGCGGGACGACGCCCTGGCCGCCGGGCGCTCCCCCCACGAGGCCCGGCTGGCGGCGGAGGCCGCCATGCTCGCCGACGCCGCGCGCCGGGCCGCCGCCCGCGAGGAACCGCCCCAGACGGACGGCCGTTACCGGCTGCACGCCACCGAGGTCTCCGGCACGAGCGGGCTGGTGGAACTGGCCCGGGCGCTGGACCGGGACCGCCCTCCCCCCACCACCGCCACCGCGCCCCACACGCCTCCCGCGCCGTCGGGCGCGGGAGGCGTGTGG
>NZ_LIQT01000363.1 GCF_001418415.1 Streptomyces hirsutus | reverse complement strand
CGGGCGAGCAGCGCCTCCAGGTCGGCCTGACGGGTGCTGAGTTCGCCCTCCAGGGTGACCACGTCACTGAGCCGGGTGGCCTGGTCCATCAGCTCGCGGATCCGGGCCACGCTGGCGCGCTGCGTCTTGATCCGGCTCTCGACGTCGACGACCTGGTCGGTGACGTCCTCCGCCTTCGCGCTGCGTGCGACGAGCTTGCCGGAGCCCTCGAGGTCCGCGAGGACCTTGTCGTACTTCTCGGCGGGGACGCGCAGCACCACGCGCGTGAGCTCGTGCCCCTCCTCGTCCTGACGGGTGGTCTCGTCGCCGACGTAGCCGCCCGCGTTCTCGGTGGTCGTGCGCGCCTCGGCCAGTGCCGTCGGCGCGTCCTTCACCCGCACGGTCAGGGAGGCGGTGCGGATGATGTGGCTCGTGGCGGTGCTTCTGTCCGCGGGCGGCGCCGTCGCCGGCGAGCCGTCCGCCGAGCTGCCGGGGGCCCCTTCCCGCGCGGCTCCTTCCTTCGCCCCTCCCCCGGCGTCCGCCCGGTCGCCGGCCTGCGAGAGGGCGGCCTTGTCGTCGGACCCGCCGGAGTCGGAGCTCGCGCCGCTGCATCCGGCCAGGGCGAGGGCGGCGGCCAGCAGCAGGCCCGTCATGGCGTGTGCCGGCCGTGCGGAGCGTCGTGTGCGCATGTGGGTTCCCCCCGGGTTCGTGACCACTGACGTTCCTTCGACGCCGGAGGGCGGTGGAACGATGACGCGGAACGGTCCCGAAGCGGTCACGGTAGGGACTCGGGAGGGCCGTACGGCCCTGGTGGGGTTGCCGGCGGCATCTGAGAGGGTGGAGCCATGAGCGGATCACACACGGGTGCGGAGCAGCGGGTCGTCGTCGTGGGAGCCGGCATCGCCGGGCTGGCCGCCGCGCACCGGCTGCTCGGGCGCGGGGCACGGGTGACCGTGCTGGAGGCCTCGGAGCGGGTCGGCGGCAAGCTGCTGCCCGGCGAGATCGCGGGCGCGCGCGTGGATCTGGGCGCCGAGTCGATGCTGGCCCGCCGCCCGGAGGCGGTGGCCCTCGCCCGTGAGGTGGGCCTCACCGACCGGCTCCGGCCCCCGGCCACCGCGACCGCGTCGCTGTGGACCCGCGACGCCCTGCGCCCCATGCCCAAGGGCCACGTCATGGGCGTCCCCGGCACCGCCGCCGCCCTGGCCGGGGTGCTCTCCGACGAGGGCCTCGCCCGGATCGGACAGGACGCCGAGCTGCCCCGCACCGAGGTCGGCGACGACGTCGCCGTCGGCGCGTACGTGGCGGCCCGGCTCGGCCGCGAGGTCGTCGACCGGCTGGTCGAGCCCCTGCTGGGCGGGGTGTACGCGGGCGACGCGTACCGCATCTCGATGCGCTCCGCCGTCCCCCAGCTGTTCCAGGCCGCGCGGACGCACACCTCCCTGACCGAGGGCGTCCGCGAGATCCAGGCCAGGGCCGCCACCGCGCAGCAGACCGGACCGGTGTTCATGGGCATCGAGGGCGGCGTGGGCACCCTTCCGCTCGCCGTCGCCGAGTCGGTGCGGGCCCGCGGCGGGGAGATCCGCACCGGTACCCCGGTCACCGAACTGCGCCGGGAGCCGGCCGGCGGCTGGCGGGTCGTCACCGGGGAGCGGGAGCTGCGCGCCGACGCGGTCGTCGTCGCCGTACCCGCACCGGCCGCCGCCCGGCTGCTGCGGGCCGAGGCGCCCGGCGCCGCCGCCGAGCTGGCCGGCATCGAGTACGCCTCCATGGCGCTCATCACGCTCGCCTACCGCCGCGCGGAGACCGATCTTCCCGCGGGCAGCGGATTCCTGGTGCCGCCGGTCGACGGCCGCACCATCAAGGCGTCCACCTTCGCCTCGCACAAATGGGGCTGGATCGACGAGGAGAACCCGGACCTCACGGTCCTGCGCACCTCCGTCGGCCGGCACGGCGAGACGGAGATCCTCGGCCGTGACGACGCCGGCCTCGTGGAGGTCTCCCGGCACGACCTGAAGGCCGCCACCGGCCTGGACGCCACCCCGGTCGCCACCCGCGTCACCCGCTGGCAGGACGGCCTGCCCCAGTACCCCGTCGGCCACCACGCGCGCGTGTCCCGGGTCCGCGAGCACCTCGCCGCCCTCCCGGGGCTGGCCGTGTGCGGCGCGGCCTACGACGGCGTCGGCATTCCCGCGTGCATCGCGAGCGCGTACGACGCCGCCGACCAGATCCACGGTGAGGTCCCGCACGACGTGCGGGACGTCACCGCCACCCGGTGAAAACCCTCTACGGAGGAGCAGGAGAATAAGGGACATGACCGACGACGCCACCACCCCCGCACCCGACCGGATCCCGAACAAGGGCAAGCTGGCCAAGGACCTGAACGAGGTCATCCGCTACACCCTCTGGTCCGTCTTCAAACTGAAGGACGTGCTGCCCGAGGACCGCGCCGGGTACGCCGACGAGGTCCAGGAGCTGTTCGACCAGCTCGCCGCCAAGGACGTCACCGTGCGCGGCACGTACGACGTCTCCGGTCTGCGCGCCGACGCCGACCTGATGATCTGGTGGCACGCCGAGAGCAGCGACCAGCTCCAGGAGGCGTACAACCTCTTCCGCCGCACCAAGCTGGGCCGGGCCCTCGAGCCGGTCTGGTCGAACATGGCGCTGCACCGGCCCGCCGAGTTCAACCGCTCGCACATCCCGGCGTTCCTCGCCGACGAGGAGCCCCGCGCGTACGTGAGCGTGTACCCCTTCGTGCGCTCCTACGACTGGTACCTGCTGCCCGACGAGGACCGCCGCCGCATGCTCGCCGACCACGGCAAGATGGCCCGCGGCTTCCCCGACGTGCGCGCCAACACGGTCCCCTCGTTCTCCCTCGGCGACTACGAGTGGGTCCTCGCCTTCGAGGCCGACGAGCTGTACCGCATCGTCGACCTCATGCGGCACCTGCGCGGCTCCGAGGCCCGGATGCACGTCCGTGAGGAGATCCCGTTCTACACGGGCCGCCGCAAGGACGTCGCGGAACTCGTCGCGGGCCTTGCCTGAGCAACGGTGACCGGGCCTGATCAGGCCGCAGGCCGGGGCTCCGTCTTCGCGGACGGCTCCGGCTCCGCCGTGGTGCCGGTTCCGGGCGCGGTGCGCAGGACGCGCGCCGCCCCGGGACCCGGCCGGTGAGCAGATACGCCTCCAAGTGGCCGTTCCGCAGGCTTTGGACCCGCCGGCGACACCAGGTGTACCGGTGTCCCGCTCGGTCGCCGGCGCCGACCCCGCGAGCCGCCGGTGCGGCTCCAGGCGCGACGGCCGGCGCGGTGAGCAGCAGAGACCCGGCGGCCGAGTGGACGACGGCAGTTCTCGTCGTGTTCCCTCCGGTGCACGGCGACCGGGGCGATCGACCCGAGGGATGCTTCGTCCGGCGGGCGGGGCAGGGCAGGCACCGTCGGCGGGTGTCGCCGTCAGTGCTCCCGTGCGCCCCCGAAACCGGAGCCGGGGTCGTCCTCCGTGCGGTGACGGCCGAAGGCGCCGCCCGGACGGTGCCCCGGAGCGTGGTCCGGGTGGTGCTCGCGATGCGCGAAGGCCGCACGCAGATCCGGTTCGCCGACCGCGCGGATGCCGTGCACGGCTACCGACGTGAGGTACGTACGCTCGTCGCCGGCGGCGGTGGCGTGTGCGCCGGCCCTGGGCAGGGGGCCCAGCAGACGCCGGCCGGCCGGGGAGGCCCACAGCGCGTACGGGGGGACCTCGATCCGCGCGATGACCAGGCAGCTCAGGGTCAGGGTCAGCGGCAGTGCGAACCACAGGGCGACCAGATGACGCGGCAGGTACGACGCGGCCGGCAGCAGCAGCGCGACGGCGCCCAGTCCGGCCACGGCCAGCGCGGCGAGCCGTACCCGCCGTATGCCGTCGACGATCGTGGTGGCCGCGCCGTCGGGCACGGCCAGCCCGGCCCGCTCCAGCCGGTCGGCGAGGCCGCGTACCGCGTCCGTCGTCGCCGCGGCGGCCCGCACCGGGGCGATGAGGGACTGCCCCTCCGGCCCGATGACCCCTATCACCGACCGTTCCATGTCGTCCCGTCCGAGCGGATCGACCACGGTCGCCCAGCCGGTGCGGGCCAGCAGCAGCCGGCGCTGACGCGCCATCGCGACCAGGGTGACGTCGGCGACCCGCCGGGGGCCGCCGGACAGGAACGCCGTCTCGTACAGCGTCAGATCACGTCCCCCGCCCCCGGCCGTGCCCACGTCGTGGACGGCCGCAGCGCGGACGGCGGCCAGGCACAACCGTGTGCAGGCGACGCCGGCGACGGCCCATGAGACGAGCAGGAGGAGCACCCAGAGCATGACTTGTTTGTAGACGACACGGTCCCGGAAGCACCATGCCCTGTTCATCATCCGGACGGAGTGTTGTCTGCACGTGACGTTCCGTTTGACCGGCCGGGTCCCGGAAACGGACCCCGCTCCGGCTCGCGTGCCCCGTCCTCAACGCCGCAGCAGCACCCGCCGCGTGGCGCGCGCCAGCCGCACTGCGGGCCGGCGCGACCGCGGCACCGGCCCGGACCGCTCGAGCCACCACTCGCGCAACTCCCGCAGCGGCACCTGCTCGTCCTGCCGCTCCCGCCGTCCGGAGGAGAGCAGCAACTGCTCGACGAAGTCCAGGGCGTCCTGCCGGTAACCTCCGGTCATCGGCCGCTTCTGCGCATGGGCGAGGAAGACCTCCCGATACCGCTCGCCGAGCATCACCGGCAGCTCGGGCGCCACCTTGGCGACGACATCCGCCCGCTTCGCGGCGAGCGCCCGCGCCTGCACGGCCATCCGCACCCGGTCGAACCCCTCGGGCACGGGCGTCCCGGCGACCAGCGAGGACAGCACCGCCGCCTGGGCGAGCGCGACCCGCTGCCGCGCGGGTTCGCCGGAGCCGGATTCCCCTACGGAGCCGGAGCCGGAGCCGGCTCCGGAGCTCTTCGCCTGTGCCGTGCTCCGTGCGGTCGCCCCCTTCTCCACCGCCTCCCGAATGGCCGTCAGCTCCCGCTCCAGCTCGCCCGGTTCGGGGAAGTTCTCGTCCCGTTCCAGGAGCACGCCGGGAGGGGAGACCCGGGAGGCGAGGTCGGTGAGGATGTCCAGTACCGGCCGGGGCACGGGGTGGGCGTGGCTGTCGTGCCAGACACCGCCCCGCTCGACGCCGCCCGCGACATGGACGTACGCGATGGCCTCCAGGGGAAGTTCGGCGAGCGCCTTCGCCGGGTCCTCACCGCGGTTGACGTGGTTGGTGTGCAGATTGGCCACGTCGATGAGCAACCGTACGCCGGTGCGGTCGGCCAGGTCGTACAGGAACTGGCCCTCGGACATCTCCTCACCGGGCCAGGAGAACAGCGCCGCGATGTTCTCCACGGCGAGCGGTACGGGCAGGGCGTCCTGGGCGATCCGGACGTTCTCGCACAGCACGTCGAGCGCGTCCCTGGTACGCGGCACCGGCAGCAGGTGACCGGCCTCGAGCCGAGGGGAGGCGCTGAGCGGCCCACCCGCCCGCACGAACGCGATGTGCTCGGTGACCAGCGGCGACCGGAGTGCCGTGGCCCGCTCGGCGAGCGCCTCCAGCCGTCCCGCGTCCGGCCGCTCGGCCCCGCCGAGCCCGAGCGCGACCCCGTGCGGCACGACGGTCACCCCACGTGCGCGCAGCCGCAGCAGCGACTCGGGGACATGCCCGGGACACACGTTCTCGGCCACCACCTCGACCCAGTCGATCCCCGGCATCCGCTCGACGTCCCCGGCGATCTCCGGCCGCCACCCGATCCCCGTCCCGAGTCGCTCCATGTCACTGTCCCCCTTGTCCACCGGCCCCCGCCGCACGTGCCGTGGGTATGACCCCGATCCGCACGGCCGAACCCCGGACCGCCCACCTTCAGAGCAACTTTTGAGCTTTCGGGCAGGAACTGCTGGAGGAGCCCCCGGAAAGGACACGCGGCGGGACACCGTTGCGGCCCGGCCCGGACAGGCCCCCCGTCCACAACGCCCCGCCGGTGGTCGCGGGAACGCCGACCGTCGGTCAGGCCACCGTCCCGTCGTGCCGGCGGCGGACCATCTCGGTGATCCAGGTGGGCGCGTACGGAGACGTGCACCCCGGGGAAGTGGGGTAGTCCTTGAGCACCTCCAGGCGCTCACCGATACCGAGGGCACGGGCGCGGTGCTCGGCGTGTTCGATCCCGATCTGCGCCAGGCAGTGGTTCATCGCCCACTGCAGGCGATCCGGGGCGTCCTTCATCTCCGCCTCGATGACGTCGAGCAGCCCTTCGAGGTCGAGGCCCTCGGGCTTCTTCGCCACGCGTTCGGTGGTCAGTGCCCAGCCGGCGCTCGCGACCGCCGGATCCGGATCCGCGGACCACGTCAGGCGCAGTTCTTCCGAGTGCGGGCTCTTCTTCACCACGTAGTTCACGAGCCAGTCGTGCACCTTGGGTGCGCGCGCCCCGCGCACCATGACGTCCAACTCGTCACGTTCGAACACCTTCGGGCGGCAGATCAGGATCGCCAGCAGTCTCGCCGCGGTGTCGCCCGTCTCCCAGAGCTCGCGGGCGAGTTCCTGCTGCGTCCTCAGCCGCTTCGCGAGCGCACGCAGCTTGCCGAGGTTCACACCGTGATCGTCACCGTGTCTCTCGTTCACCTCGCGTGCCTTCGGGTCCTCGAGCTCGGCCAGTTCGGCCGTCACCTCGGCCACCGTCGTCCCGGTCGGCTTCGTCCCGGCCACCTGGGCCTCCTGTTCGTCGCGTGCGGGATGCAGCCTACGGCGGAGGCCGTCAACGGAGGGCGGGATGGTCCGCGACGACCGTGCTGGAGCCCGGGGCGATCTCCGTGAAGCCCGCGTCACGGACCAGGGGGAGGCCGCTGGTGACCAGGGTGGTCCAGTGGGACGGGGCGGCGGGACGGACGGAGAGGGGGAAGCCGGCGTCGCGCCAGGCGCCGCGGTCCTCGTCGGTCAGCTCCCACCACGCCAGTTGGGCCGCGTGGCCCGCCTGGGCCATCGCTTTGCCGGCCGACATGTCGAGGTCGGGGTTCAGCCAGAGGACGGGGGC
>NZ_LIQT01000362.1 GCF_001418415.1 Streptomyces hirsutus | reverse complement strand
TCTGGATCCTGCCTGCGGCCGGACGGCCGCAGGGATGGCGGTGCTGGCGTGCGTTTCAGCTCTTGCCGCGGCCGGTCAGCAGGTCGCGGGCGCGGTCTTCTTCGCGGTGCGGATCTTGCCGCCCAGGTCGTCCAGGGCTTCGGGTGTGCATGCCGAGGCGAGAAGGGGGAACAGCCGGTCCTCCTCGTCGCGCACGTGCTCGCTCACTTCCAGTTTCAGCTTCGCCACCAGGTGGTTGAACTGCGGGTCCTGCGCGTCGAGCCCTTCCAGGTCCTTGAGGTGCTGTTCGACTTCGGCGTGGTCGGTGAGTTCCTTGTCGGCGATCTCGTCCCCGCCCTCGACGTGCTTGCGCACCGCCGGGTAGAGGTGCATCTCCTCGGCGACCGAGTGACGCACCAGCTCGATGGTCAACTCGTCGGCCAGCTCCCGGCGCCGGGGGTCGCCGACCGGCTGGGCCTCGATCTGCGCGAACAACTCGTCGACTTCCCGGTGGTCGGTGGTGAGTTCCGCGATCACATTTCCGCCGTGTCCCATGTCGAAGAGTCCCTCCGCTCGTATGGCGCGAGCCGAAAGTTAGCTCACCGGTCCGCGACGAGTACCCCCGGGGGCTCTTCCACACGCGCTGCCGCACCCCCACACCGCTGCGCTCCCACGCAGGCGAGGCCGTACACCAGACCTGCGCCGAAGCATGGATCGCCGCCAACCTGACTGAATCCCGGCTGGGTCGTTTCACCTCCGACCCGCGCCCCAAACGACGGGACGACGACCACACCATCCGGTCGCGGATCAAGGGAATCATCCGGGAGACCGGCCGCGCCCCCTGGTCGTGGTCGACTACCTCCAGCTCATGCAGACCGGCCAGCGCAACGCCCGCCAGTCGCCCTACGAGCGGGTCACCGAGATCAGCCGCGAACTGAAGATCCTCGCCTCCGACACCGGGGCCGTGCTCATCGCCCTCGCCCAGCTCAACCGCGGGCCCGAGCAGCGGCAGGACAAGAGGCCGGCGGTGAGTGACCTGCGGGACTCCGGCGCCCTGGAGCAGGACGCCGACGCGATCACCCTGCTGCACCGCGAGGACTACTACGAGCCCGAGGCCGGCAGCACACCCGCCCGAAGCTTCTCGCATCAGACGCAGATTCTCAGTGTCCGATCCGGGCCTCCCGTTTGTCAGCCAAGCGCAACAGACCGCACCGGGCCCACGGCTACGGTCACGGTGGCCCACCAGTTCCACTACAGCCGCCTGCGAGACATGTCCGCCGCCGAAGAGCCCGCCCCCTGACCGCTCTGGACGCCGCTGTGCGGCCCGTTCCACCCGCTGTCGGGAGTTACCCCGGCGCGGGCGTGATCGCCGCACAGCGGCCCCCACGGCCGATCATGGAAAGGAGGCACCTGATGGGCATCGTTGGAGACGGCCTGGACCGCGTCGTGCAGCAGGCGTTCACCCGTCCCATCCCGAAGTCGGCCGGTGCGCAGATGCGGTACCTGGTCAAGCAGCTCAAGGGCACCCGCGCGGTGGCCGATGCGCTCGGCGTCTCGCAGCGCACCGTGGGGCGGTACGTGAAGGACCAGATCCGCCGGCCCCGCGCAGCGCCTTCGGGACGCGGTGCGCGCCCGCTGGCAACCCCGCATCCGCGCCCAAGCCCGGCGCCGGGCCGCCGCCAGCACCGGCCTGGTCGTCGACACCCGGGCCCGGTTCGGCTTCACCGCCGCGCCCGGCACCACCGACGACGCCCGCCTCCGCCATCTCACCCTCGCCCTGCCACCCCAGTACGCGGCCCGCCTCTTCGACGCCCAGGACGCCGGCGCCACCGAGCAGCAGCTGCGCGCCCTGGCGGCCGAAGCGCTCGGCGAGGTCTACTTCCGCAACGGGGCCGCCGCGCGACCGGCCTGGAGGTGCAGTTCACGGACGTCGAGCACGTGGAGTTCCGTTCGCGGCCGGCCAGAGGCAGGGGCGCGTTGCGCTGAGTCATGTGTGGCTTCTGATCAGGTGAACAGTGGTACCGCCATCCAGACCGCAACTCCGATCAAGGTGGCGGCGAACAAGCAGTCGATCCATCGCTTCGACCGCTCACTGCGGAACAGGGCGGTGAGCGCCCGGCCGCCGAGTGCCCAGACGATGAAGGCGACGAGGTTGTTCAGCGTGAACACGATCGTGATCACCAGCACCGTGGCGACGTCGTCGTTGGCGGGCGGCCTGAGAAACTGCGTGAACAACACCGCGATGATGTAGTATGCCTTGGGGTTCAGTAGCAGGACGATCGCGCCAGCCCAGAACCCGATCCACTGCTCCCCGGCCGATATGGCATCCGCCGTGGATCCTTCCTTCGCCCGAGCGGCACGAACGAACGTCACCGCCAGCCACAACACGTAGAGGCTCCCGACCGCGCTGAGCACCTTCGCGAACAAGGGATGCTCGAGGATGGTGACCCCCATCCCGATCCCGATCGCCGCGGTCACACCGAAGGTCGCGACGTGGTACCCGGCAAGGGTCGGCACGGCGGCGCGCAGCCCCTTCGACGCACCGATCGCCGCGAAGAACGCGTTTCCGGGGCCCGGGCTGTACGCAAGCGGGAACAAGAAGATCAGGAGCGCGATGAGCGTGTCCGCGCTTATCGCCGGCGTCGGGGGAGTCGTGAAGATCATATGCCGAGTCTTCAAAGCAGCCGCCGCTCGTACTGGCGGAAATCGGTCATCACGATGCAGCCGAACAACGTCCACCACCTACCGTGCACAACGTGTCGGGGAAGAACGCCTAGCACGGTGCAACCCGAACGGCGTTGGCACCTATAGACGTCGACAGGTGTGGGTTCCCGCGCGAGCGCTTCTCAGAATCTGCGAACCCATGCGCTTCAGGCTGTGGAGGGGGCAAGCGCTGCGGCCAGTTCCCTGAGGGCCAGGTCCACGTCGGCGTCGGAGGTCCGCCAGTTGCTGAAGGCGGCGCGGATGCATGGGACCCCGTGCAGAACCGAGGGCGTCATGAATACCTTTCCACGGTCGTTGAGGTCGGCCAGGACCAGGGCCGGATCTCGGTCAGTGGTGAAGCAGGCGACGTTGAGCTGGACGGGTGCCAGCAGCCGAGCACCGTCGAGGCGTTCGATGCCTGTACCGAAGCGTCGCGCGTTGTCGATGTTGTTGCTGAAGATCTAAAAGGTGGGCATTACCGCAGGTCAGACGCATGCTGGGTGAGCCCCGGGTCAGCACGCAGCCAGCATGTGGCGAGTCGGAGGTCTCCGCCTTGCCGACCGCGGGGCGCGTCGGCAGGACCGGGTTCGCTGGTTCGCCCGTCCTTCGGAAGGCGTCGCTCCCTGGCTCGCCGGCTCGCCCGCGGCATGGGCTTCTTTTTCCAGCCCTGTGACTGTTTTAGGCCCAGCCGGTGCCCGCACGCCTACACCATCCGGTTTCGCGACGCCCGGGGAAAGACAGCGGGAGGAGACCGGGTATCGGACCCAGGACTCGGCGGTCGAACGGCTGACGGAGCTGTACGCCGACCGGAAGAAGACGTCTCCCTCGGCGGCGGAGGCGCGACGGGAACTGGGGCAGCAGACGATAGAGGAGTACGCCCAGACGTGGTTGCCTAAGGGCTCGCAGAGAATCAACATGCTGATTTGACCTCCGTAGGGCTGCTGTTCGCGAGGAACGCGGTGACGTCAGCGGGCGTCCGGCACCTGGCTGTCGAGGGTGGAATCGTGTAGCCGTGCTCGGCCAGGAGGGGCTGGACTTGGCGAACGGCCCTGGTGAGGGTGCTGCCGCTGACTCCGAAGAGCTGGGCGAGCAGGTCTCGGGTGCCGAGTCTGCGCAGGTAGAGCACGGTGGCCAGGACCCTGTCGACGGCGGTCAGCTTGTCCTTGGCCACTGCGCCGCGAGCACGGATACGTTCGCTTCCTCGCTGCTGGATCCGTCCTTGCTCGCCTAACTCATCGAGTCTCGATGTCAGTTGGTCGACGAGCTTGTCCAGTGCTGGTTCGGGCATGCCGGTCAGCTCCGGGGTGCGCAGACACCCAGTGCAGGGCTGCCGGGACGGGCCGCCGGCTGACCGCGGGCTCTTGACTGCGCTGGTGGTGTCGCGAGGTTGAGGGTGGGGGGTGTAGTTCCAGTCGTCGTGGAAGCGGTGCCGGTGCATGGGCAGAGCGTCGATCTCGGCGTCGGTGACCTTCACTCCGGTGTCGTAGGTGCCGGTATCAAGTTCGGCATGGACTTTCAGTCCGGTGCGGGAGGTGGTCGCGGTGATGCTCTGCACCATCACTTCATGGCTGGTCAGCGGCCTGCGGCGCCAGTTCATGGAGATGTGGGAGAACAACCGGTGCTCCACCTGGTTCCACTTCGACGTCCCGGGCCAATGCCGTTGTTTGAAGGTTCATTGAGTTGGTAGTGACGGACTGAACGTCGCGCCGTTATGCGGGGTGTGCATCCGTGGAGCGGGGTATCTGAGCGAGTGCGGCTGGGCTTGATCACACAGTGGGTGACGCCCGAGTTGCTGGACGAGGTCCTGTCGGAGTGTCGCAAACGGGACCGTCGGCCGGGAGCGTTGCCGGCGGGGTTCATGGTCTACTTCACACTCGCGCTTGCGCTCTTCCACCAGGACTCCTACGACGATGTGGCAGAACAACTGGTAGGTGGAATACAGGAGTTGAGCGAGTACATCCCGCACAAGGCGTCTTTCACCCGGGCTCGGGAGCGCCTGGGACCGGAGGTTGTCGAGCGGATCTTCCACCGCCTGGCCGGTCCGCGGGCCCCTGCGGGGCTGGCCGGGGCCTTCTACCGGGGGATGCGTCTCGCTGCGGTCGACGGGTTCCTGCTTGACGTGCCGGACAACGAGGCCAACCGACTCGCCTTCGGCGGCCCGAAAGACTCCAGCGGGAAACCGGGCGGGTTTCCGCAGGTGAGAGTTGTGACGCTGACCGAGACCGGCACGCACTCTTCCATCGACGCCCGGGTGGGTGGCTACAACAGCGGTGAACGCGACCCAGCCGTGGCAATGGCCGCCTCGGCCTCCGGGATGCTCGTGATCATGGACCGGGGGTTCCCCGGGGTGGAGTTATGGAAGGCGTATACCGGCGCCGGTGCCCACCTGCTGCTGCGGGCCCGCTCGTGTGTGGCACGCCGCCCGGTACGCCACCTGCCCGACGGCACCTATCTGGCGCGCATCAACCTCGCGGGGCAGAAGGGTGCCCATCCGGGCGGTGTGCTGGTGCGCGTGATCGAGTACCGCGTCGACGGGGGCGAAGTGATCAGGCTGCTGACCGACCTCTTCGATCACGACGCCTACCCAGCAAGGGAGTTGGCGGTCTTGTATCACGAAAGATGGGAGGTGGAATCGGCCTATCGGCAGATCAAGACCTTCCAGCGGGGCCGGCAGGAAGTTCTGCGATCCACCGACCCGCAGCTGGTGCGCCAGGAAGTGTGGGCGCACCTGGTCGTGCACCACTGCCTGACCGGCATCATCATGCAACTTGCCGACAGCAACGGCGTCGACCCGGACCGCATCTCGTTCGTCAAGGTCCTCAAGCACACCCGACGCAGCGTGTTCCGCCAGCTCGCCGACACCCCGCCGAAGATCCGCAGGTTCCTGATCGCGCTGGCGGCGAAGGTCCGCCGGAAACTCGACAGCGGCACCCGCCGACTGCGAGAGGCAGACCGCTTCCTGAAACGGCCCAACTCGCTGTACTCCTACCGACCGAAGGACAAACCGAAAGCCCTACCACGCCACGTACCCGCCAGGACCATCACACTGCAGGCGACGATAGTTCAGTAGTCAAACAACGGCATTGCGTCCCGGGCGGCAGGTGACAGACGGCGATGTCCAGGCCCGTCTCGGCAGCCAGGGCGGCGAGGTCACTCTTCCAGGCGCGGGTGCGGTAGCCGTTGGAGCCACCGGCGTCGGCGGTGATCAGCAGTCGTGCCGACCGCGGGAGTGCCACCAGCGGCGGATTGATTCCACGGCGAAGGCCGCGGTGTCGTGGTCGCACCCGACGCTGACTCAGCCGGTGTCCGCGGCGATGTCGTAGATCCCGTACGGGATCGCCTTGCCCGGCCCCCGCCGGTCCAGGAAGTCGTGCGTTTTGACCTTCACCGGCTCGCCGGCAGGCCGCCACTCGCGCCCGGCGTTCTTGTACTGCCCGACCAGCTCCTTTTCTTGGTGTCCACGCTGATCACCGGGCCCCCGGCGTCCCGGTGGTCGCGGGCTTGTTCGTTGATGTAACGGAACTGCGCGTCGCGGACCGGGTACTGCGTGCCCTCGAGCGTCTTGGCGGTCGGCCTGCAGGCTGAAGCCCTCCTCGCGCAGCAGGTCACCGACGGTGTCCGCACAGACGTGGTGGCCTTGCCGGGTGAGTTCGGCGGCGAGTTTGCGTGTCGACTTCGTCGTCCAGCGCAGCGGCGACATCGGATCCCCGCGCATGTCCGGCTCCACCAGCGCCAACAGTGCCGGGCGCAGCCCCGGACCCACCTCGGCGGCCCTCTTGCGGCCGCCGCCGGGGTGACGGACCCGACCCAGCGGCTCCGCCCCCGCTTCCAGCTCGTCGACGCGGTTGCGGACGGTGGTCTCGCTGGCCTCGGCCGCCCGCGCGACGGCCCGGTTCCCGCCGTGTCCCAGGATCCGGGCTTCGGCTCCCATCAGTAGACGGCGTCGGCGCTCGTCCAGGTGCGGGAACAACACCTCGAACTTCACGGCGAGTTGGTCACGGATCGATTCGGAGACGCGCATACCACATCAACGAGCCACAAGACCGAAAGCAACACGTTGATTTTCTGCGAGCCCTTACATACACGCCGACCTTGCTCTCAAGGAACAGGCACTCGCACGAACCGCACCGCTGGACACCGCACCGGGACGCCACCGCCCATCCGACACCGTCATGGCGTTCCTCGAAGCACTGTGACTATGCCGACCTGCTGTCCGTGAACGCCGCTGCCAGCACCGGCACCGGACAGCAGGTCGGCATAACCCGCACGTCTTCATAAGGCGCGATGCACACCCAGACCAATCACGCCGAGCAGATCACCGCCCGGGGTGCCCACTACATCCTCGTCGTCAAGGGCAACCAGAAAAAAGCTTCGCCGCCGGCTACGGCGACTGCCCTGGCGTGAGGTCCCGATTCAGCACCGCACCTGCGAACGGGCGCACGGGCGAGGCGAGATACGTCGCCTCAAAGTCTGCACCGTCCAGCCGGGCCTGCTCTTTCCGCACGTCGTCCAGGCCATCGAGGTCAAGCGCCGTCGCACGAACCGCACGACCGGGAAGACCATCATCAAGATGATCTACGCGGTCATCAGCCTCGCCCCTGAGCAGGCCACCGCGTCCCAGCTCGCCGAACTGATCCGTGAGCACTGGCAGGTCGAGGCCCTGCACCACGTGCGGGACGTGACCTTCGCCGAGGACGCCTCCCGGGTCCGCACCGGAACCGCGCCCCGCGCGATGGCGACCTTCCGCAACCTCGCCATCGGCTTCATCCGCCAGGCCGGCTGGACGAACACCGCCGTCGCCACCGACCACTACCGGTCACGGATCGACCACGCACTCCAACTACTCGATCTTGAAAGCCGAGGACGCATTAGCCCTGCCTGCGGTCATGCGTGCTGCAGCATGGGCTCCGTCTCGTTCGGGTCCGTGGCGATGAAGTCCGAGATGGTGCCGGAATTGATGAGCAGCGTGCCGTCCGGCAGGCGTTTTACCAGCCCGCGCACGTTGAAGTTCTTGAGGAAGAATCCGATGCGCGACCGGGTCGTACCGACCATGGCGGCGAGTTCGTCGTGGGTGATCCGGGCGTCGATGTGCTGCCACTGGGATTTCTGCCCGGCGAATCGGTCGGAGAGATGGAGCAGGATCGCGGCGAGGCGGTATTCGCATTTCATGGTGACCAGATGCTTGATCGTGCTTTCCCGCTGCCGTATCCGCTGGGCCAGATGATGGCTCCAGCTCTGGAAGAGATCGGGATCGCTGCGCAGGATGCGGACGAAATCCCGTCGGTTGATACGGAGCACCCGGCTGTCCAGCATGGCCGTGGCGGATTCCTCGTGGACGGACGGCAGAAGGGAAAGGGCTCCTAATATGTCACCGCGGCGACATATGTCGAGAATACACTCCTTTCCACTGTGAGCACTGGTGGTGAGTTTGATGCCGCCCTGGATGATGAGGAAGAGGTCGTCGATGCTTTCGCCGCACGTGTACAGGTTGTACCCACGCTCCAGATTGATGGGTGTCAACGAGATCTTGCGGTTCTCCACGACTTGAAGCAGGTGTGAATAAAGGGCAGACTTGCCGAGTTGAACGTGCTGCACCGAAACCCCTCCCCGTTGTTCATGCCAGGTGTGTGACGGCAGGTGTGGCAGGGGCCCGGATGTGCCGGGCCCCGACCACGGATCGTCACGGATAAATCAACTCGCGGTTCGCCATCATGGTGACGAACTTCTCAATCCGCTTGGCGCGTGTCTCGGGTTTTTTGGCGCTCTGCACGCGATACAGGATCGCGTACCGGTTCTTGCTGTTCAGGGTGACGAAGAATTCCGCCGCCTCGGGGACTTCCAGAAGGGCCTCCTGCAGGTCGTCCGGGACGGTCATCTTGCTCTGCGAGGCGTAGGCCGCCTCCCACCGCCCGTCGGCCTTGGCGGCATCGATCTCCCGTTGGCCCGCCGGCCGGACCCGGCCTTCCGCGGCCAGTCGTTCGGCCCGCTCCCGGTTCACCTGGGACCAGGGGCTCTTCTTGGACCGCGGCGTGAAACGCTGCTGCCAGTACAGGTCGTCGACCTTGTCGCGCTGACTGTCGATCCACCCGAAGCAGACGGCGACGTCGAGGGCTTCGGTGTAGGTGATGCTCGGAAGGCCGCTGGCCTTCTTCGCGATCTTCACCCACACCCCGGCTGCGCTCTCGTGGTTCTCCTCCAGCCACTGCTCCCAGTGGACTTGATCCTCGAAAGTGATGGTTGGTTCGCTCATGCATTGATCCAATCAGAACGAGGTGGGATGCGGATTCTCTTCGCAAGGCCGGGGAGTCCGCACCCGTACCAGGACGTCCTGCTCCCGCGCGTGACCGGCGCCGCCCTGGACCGCGACGGCGAGGAACCCGCCGTCCCGCACCGCCCATTGCCGGAAGGTGTACCAGGCGTGCTCGGGTCCCGCGCCGAGCGAACGCAGCCGGGGCCTGCCGGTCCCGACGTCGAACTCGCAGGCTGTCATGGGGAATCGCATCCCGCTCCCGATCGCCTTGAGGTACGCCTCCTTCACGGTCCAGTAGCGGAAGAACAGTTCGTGGCGCTGCCCCGCGGGGGCCGCGTCGAACTCCCGCTGCTCGCGCGGGGACAACACGGACCGGGTCAGCCGGTGCAGCGGCAGCACCCGGCGAGGCCGCTCCACGTCCACACCGCACCGCACGTCCCGCGTGACCACACACGCCACCGTCCCGTCCGTGTGCGACAGGTTGAACCGCAGGG
Organism: Streptomyces hirsutus; assembly: GCF_001418415.1. Classification (GTDB taxonomy): domain Bacteria; phylum Actinomycetota; class Actinomycetes; order Streptomycetales; family Streptomycetaceae; genus Streptomyces; species Streptomyces hirsutus. Next base: position 5,680 of record NZ_LIQT01000362.1, on the reverse strand, counting down.
AGCGGCACCAGTCGGGGGCATGCACCTCGGGGCGGCCGAGACTGGAGCGCCGGAACCGCCACTCGTCCGGACCGACCCGGGGCTCGACCTCGCTGAGGGCATGGCGCACCAGCCCCCAGGCCGCGGTGAACAGGGACCGGTCCGACGGGCGGCGCAACGTTTCTCCGCGCTGCCGCTCGGCGTCGCACAGGGCCCACTCGACATCCGCCGGACGCAGACCGCCGCCGGCCCCCGCCTCCTCGGCCACCGTCCGGCACCACACGTGTGCCACCCACCGGCTGTCTCGCATCGTCTGAGCACCCCCCTCGCAGGCACATCCGAACACGGGACGAGCCGCCTGCAAACCCCCTGGATGCGCCATACGGAGATCTGCCTGCCCCGCGGAACGGAACCTTCTGTTTCCGGACATCCGACCTGCGCCAGTGTCATGGCCGACAGGCCCCCCGACTGCGCAATAGTGTGCAGCCGCCTCCCGGCCGCCCCCGGCATGATCGACCCCCGGTCAGACGGACGCCGGTGCGTTCCGGCAGACGGGAGAGCCGCATGGGCGTGGGAATCAGAGCCCTCCACCCGTACGTGGGACGGATCTGCGTCGACATCAGGAACCTGTACGAGGCGCGGGGCCACGACATGAGCCGCTTCGGCAACCTCATGATGCGCCGCAAATCGGTCAACATGTCGTTCGAGGACGCGGTGACCAACGCCGTCAACGCCGCCCTCCCACTGATCCGCCGCCTCACCTCCGCCGAACGCGACCGCATCGAGGCGGTCGTGGTCGCGACCGAGTCCGGCGTCGACCTCGGCAAGTCCATCAGCACCTATGTGCACCGCTACCTCGAACTGGGCCCGCGCTGCCGCTCCTTCGAGGTCAAACAGGCCTGCTACGGAGGCACCGCCGCCCTGCACACCGCAGCGGGCATGGTGCACGCCAGCCCGTACGACGACGCGCTCGCGCTGGTCGTCGCCGCCGACGCCGCCGGGGTCCCCGCACTCGGCGAGCAGTGGGAGGGGGCCGAGGGAGCGGGCGCCGTCGCCATGCTCGTCGGCCGGGACGCCACCACCCTGGAACTCGACCTCGGCGCCAGCGGCTGCCACACCTTCGAGGTCATGGACACCTTCCGCCCCGGCCCCGGTGTCGACATCGTCAACCAGGACGTATCCATGCTCGCCTACCTGGAATGCCTGCAGCACTCCTTCGAGGCCTACCGCGCCCGCGTCGACGGTGCCGACATCGTCGACGGATTCGGCTATCTCGCCTTCCACACCCCGTTCGTCGGCATGGTGCGCGGCGCCCACCGGCGACTGCTGCGCCAGCAGCGTCAGGCCGGCCGCGACGAGGTCGACGCCGACTACGAGCGCCGGGTACGCCCCTCCATGGAGTACGGCGCCGAGGTCGGCAACATCTTCTCCGCCTCGCTCTACCTCGCGCTGTGCTCGCTGATCCGGCACGGCGACTTCCGGGAACCCCGCCGCATCGGCCTGTTCTCCTACGGATCCGGCTGCGCCTCGGAGTTCTTCAGCGGCGTCGTCCATCCCCGGGCGGTCCACGACCTCGCCTCGCTCGGCGTGGAGGAAGCCCTGGCCGCCCGTCGCCCGCTGACCGTCGCCCAGTACGACACCGTCGCGGCCGACGGCGACCGGGCGCAGTTCGGGGTCCGCGACGCCCACTTCGACCTGGACTCCTACGGCGAGCTAGGCAAGGAATTCACCGGCCGCGGCCTGCTGGTGCTGGAACGCATCGACGGCTATCACCGCCAGTACAGGTGGACCTGATGACCACACACACCACCGGCCCCGCCGTCCTCACGGACCGGGACGGGCCCGTCGCCCGCCTCGTCATCAACCGGCCGCACCGGCGGAACAGCCTCACCGCCGCCGACGTCGGCCTGCTGCGGGACGCCCTGGAAGCGGCGGCGGCCGACCCGCGGACCCGCGCCGTCGTCATAGAGGGCACGGGCGGCACCCTCTGCTCGGGCATGGACCTCGCCGAGATCTCCGCCGACGAGGAGTCCAAGGGCGGCAGCGACTTCTTCGACCTGCTGCGCCGCATCACCGAGATACCGGTGACCGTGCTCGCCGCCGTCGACGGCCAGGTGCTCGGCGGCGGTGTCGGCCTCGCCGCCGCCTGCGACCTGGTGGTCGCCACCGAGCGCAGCACCTTCGCCCTGCCCGAGGCCCTGTGGGGGCTGCTGCCCTGCAACATCCTGCCGTTCCTCATGCGCAGGGTCGGCTTCCAGCGGGCGTACGCCATGACCCTGTCCACCGCGACCGTCACCGCGCCCGACGCGCGGTCCTTCGGCCTGGTCGACGAGCTGGAGGGCGCCCACGGACAACAGCGGCGCAGACTGCTCGGCCGCGTCACCAAGATCGACCGGCCCACGGTCGCCGAGGCCAAGGCGTACTGCGCGAGCCTCGCCCCCCTGCCCGACACCGCGCGCGACCACGCGGGTGAGGTGTTCGCACGGCTGCTCGACTCACCCGTCGTCCGCACCAGGATCGACAACTTCGTACGCCACCAGCGGATGCCGTGGGAGGTGTAGAAGCGTGCTGACGGCGCTCGCCTTCCCCGGGCAGGGCGCGCTGCGCGGGCGGACGGGCGCCGATCTCCTCGACCGGTACCCGGACCGGGCCGCGCAGGCTGAGGACATCCTCGGTCACGCCCTGCGGCCCGTGCTCACCGCAGAACCCGGAACGCCCTGGCGGCACCTGACCCGGACTCAGCCTACGCTGTTCGTCCTCACCCGCCTCGCCGCGCTCGACGAGCCCGAACCCGCCTACCTGGCCGGGCACAGCATGGGCGAGCTGACCGCGCTCTGTCACGCCGGCAGCATCGACTTCGCCACCGGACTCCGGCTCGTCCTCCTGCGCGCACAACTGATCTCCGCGTGCCCCGTCCCCGGCGGCATGCTGGCGGTCACCGGCATCGGAGCCGAGGCACTGACGGCCGTCATGGCCGCCGAGGGCTTCACCGACCTCGACATCGCCAACCTCAACGCCCCCGACCAGACCGTCCTGGCCGGCCCGGCCGACTCGCTGCGCGCACTCGCCGCCGTCGTACGCCGGAGCGGCGTCGGCAAGGCGACCCTGATCGACGCCCCCAATCCCGGCCACTCCCGGTACATGGCGGGCGCGGCCGCCGGGTTCGCCGAGGCGCTGGCCCAGGTGCCCTTCCGGGCCCCCCGCATCCCGGTCGTCTCCAACGTGACCGCCCGGCCGCACCGCCCGGAACGGCTCGCCGAACTGCTGGCCCAGCACCTGTACCGGCCCGTCCGCTGGTCCGACAGCATGGCGTACCTGAGTGCGGCCGGGGTCACGCGGCTGCGTCAGGCCGGGTCCGGCGGCCTGCTGCCCAAGCTGTGGACGGCCTGTACGGCGCCGGACGTCACCGTCGGGCCCGGCGGTGACGCTCAGGAGTGAGCGGGGCCCGCACCCTCAGGCCGCTAGCTTCGGCTCCGGACACCGGCCGTCGGACGACAGGGATGAACGTGGTGCACGACGCGAAGGTTCAGATGGTCCTCCTCTCGGCGGCGGACGAGGAGCGGCTCGTGCGCCTCGCCCGGCTCTACCGGGATCTCCTCGACGACACGCAAGGGACCGGGCGGGCCCCCGCTCTCCCCGACCTCGCCTTCACCACCCAGACCGGGCGGGTGCCGCTGGGCCACCGGCTCGCCGTCCTGTGCCGCACCCTCGCGGAGCTGCGCACCGCCCTGGACGACGTGGCCCACGGCCGCCCGTCGGCCGCGGCCCGCCGCTCGGTCGTCGGCCACCTCGCCTCCCCGCACACCGCCGAACCGACGGCCGTGTCCGACCCGCAGGAGGCACTGGCCGTGTGGCTGTCGGGCGGGTACGTGGACTGGCGCGGGCTGTGGCCCACACCGGGGCGGCGGGTGACGCTGCCCGTCTATCCGTTCGACGACCTGGACGACCTCGGCGACCTCGGGGACCCCGACGGTCTTGGCGGGTTTGCGTCGGAGGCGTACGAGGCGCCGGGCGCGGACGGCGCCTCGTACGCGCCCGAGGCGCCGGAAACGGCGCGCGGCCCCGCACCCGCCGACGGCGGCTGGGCGACCGAGTACCTGCGCCGGGTGTTCGCCGAGACCGCCGGACTCGCCGTCGAGGACGTCCTTCCCGATGTCCCGCTGGAGGACTTCGGGCTCAGCTCCTTCCTCATCACCCGGCTCAACTCCCGGCTGGAGGAGGACCTGGGGGAGCGGAGCCGCACCCTCTTCTTCCAGCACGGCACCCTCGCCGACATCGCCGAGGCACTGGCCGCCCGGCACCTCGCACCGGTCACGGCGACCGACCCCGGCCCGGGGAAGACCGCGCCCGCGCCCCCGCCGGTACGCACCCCGGCCGCCGCACCCGCCGTCCCGGCACGCGACGGCGCCGAGCCCCTGGCCGTCGTCGGGATCGCGGGCCGCTTCCCCGGCGCCGCCTCCCTGCCGGAGTTCTGGGACCTGCTGCGGACCGGGACCTGCACGGTCGGCCCGGTCCCGGAGGACCGGCTGCGGCCGGGCTGGCCCGCCTCCCTCATGCACGGTGCTTACCTCGCCGACGTGGACCGCTTCGACCCGCTGCTCCTCGGCATCACCCCCCGGCACGCCGAACTCATGGATCCGCAGGAACGGTTGTGCCTGGAGGTGGTCTGGGAGGCCCTCGACGACGCCGGGTACCCGGCCCGGCGGCTGCGCGCCGCGCACGACTCCAGGGTCGGTGTCTACGTCGGCTCCATGTACAACGAGTACCCCTACTTCGGGGTGGAGCAGAGCCTGCTCGGCCCGGCCGCCGACAGCGGCTCCACGGTCGCCGGGATCGCCAACCGGGTGTCGTACGCCTTCGACCTGCACGGGCCCAGCATGACCGTGGACACCATGTGCTCCGCGTCGCTGGTCGCTCTGCACCTCGCGGCCCGCGCCCTGCGGGCGGGCGAGTGCGAGGCCGCCGTGGTCGCCGCGACCAACCTGTCGCTGCATCCCAACAAGTTCCGCCAGATCGACCGGCTGGGCGGCGCCTCCGGCGACCACCTGTGCCGCAGCTTCGGCCGCGGCGGCGACGGCATGGTGCCCGCCGAGGCCGTCTGCGCCCTCCTCCTCAAACCGCTGTCCGCCGCCGAGGCCGCCGGTGACCGGGTCCACGCCCTCGTGTCCGGCACCGCCGTCATCAACGCGGGGCGCACCAACGGCTGGATCGTGCCGAGCCCCACCGCCCAGGCCGAGGTGGTCCGCCAGGCGCTGGACGACGCCGGTCTGGACCCGTCGGACATCGGCTACCTGGAGGCGCACGGTGCCGGAACGGCGCTCGGCGACCCCATCGAGGCCGACGGTCTGCACCAGATCTTCGGAGACGCCCGCGGCCACGCCACCCTGCCGATCGGTTCGGTGAAGTCCAACATCGGCCACGCCGAGGCGTCGGCCGGCCTGGCCGGAATGGCCAAGGTGGTGCTGCAGTTCGCCCACCGCACGCTCGTACCGTCCCTGCACGCCGACGAACTCAACCCGGACATCGACTGGGACCACTCCCCACTGCGCGTCCAACGCTCGCTCCAGCCCTGGGACATGCCCGGCGACGCGCCCCGCCGGGCCGGGGTCAGCTCCTTTGGCGCGGGCGGCACCCTCGCGCACGCCGTCCTCGAGGAACCGCCCGCCCACTTGGCTCCCGACGCCCCCGCGGAACCCACGCC
>NZ_LIQT01000361.1 GCF_001418415.1 Streptomyces hirsutus | reverse complement strand
CGGCGGCGGGTGCCCGGGACGCCGCCGGCCAGCAGGGCGGCGAGGGCCGTGCGGTAGTCGGCGCCGCGGAAGCGGAACGGGCCCAGACCGTGGTACCCGTTGCGTTCCAGGTCGGCGTGTTCGTCGGTCTGCCAGGCGAAGTCCCGCCAGATGTAGTCCTCGCCGTCCCGCTCGATGGCGGCGGTCACCGCGCCGCAGGCGAGGTCCTCGCAGTCGGGGCAGCCGTAGACGATGTACCGGCCGGACGGCAGCGGTGCCTCGGTCTCCAGCAGCAGACTGCGGACCTGGGCGGTGAAGATGGCGGGCGGGATGTCGGAGGCGAGCGGGGAGACGGCGTCGAGGTCGGAGAGGCGGAACAGCAGCGGACATCCGTCGACGACGAAGTCGACGAAGTCCCGGTGGACCTGGTAGTCACCGCCGGAGAGGAGTCCACCGGCGCGGATCGCCGGTGTCAGGCCGAAGGTCGCGTACTCGGCAGGCATGGGGTGAGTATTCCCGCAGCGGGACGCATCTGAGCACGGCATGACATATTCCGCTAACGTCCCCGCATGGAAAGCGAACCGGTCTTCGATGTCCGTGTGGTCGGCGGCGGGGTCGTCGGGCTGACGACGGCCGTCGTCCTCGCCGAGCGGGGCGCACGGGTAGGGCTGTGGACGCGCGACCCGGTCGAGCGGACCACCTCGGCGGTTGCCGGGGCATTGTGGTGGCCGTACCGGATCGAGCCGGTGGCGTCCGCGCACGCGTGGGCGCTGCGTTCGCTGGACGTGTACGAGAAGCTGGCCTCGCGACCGGAGGTCACCGGCGTACGGATGGTCGAAGGGGTACTGGGCGAGACCACCCTGGACGAGGCCGGCGCCTGGGCCGCCGCGCGGCTGCCGGGACTGCGGGTGTCGAGCACCGAGGAATACCCCTGGGGACCGGGTGTGTGGGCCCGGCTGCCGCTCGTCGACATGTCGGCCCATCTGCCCTGGCTGCGGGAGCGGTTCGTGGCCGCGGGCGGGGTGGTGGAGGAACGCGCGGTGACGGACCTCGCCCGGGCGGACGCCCCGGTCGTGGTGAACTGCTCGGGACTGGGGGCGCGCGACCTCGTGCCCGATCCCGCGGTGCGTCCGGTACGGGGGCAGCTGGTCGTGGTGGAGAACCCCGGGATCCGCACCTGGACGGTCTCCACGGCCGCAGACGGGACGACGGCGTACGTCTTTCCGCAGCCGGGGCGGCTGGTGCTGGGCGGTACGGCGCAGGAGGACGACTGGTCCCTGGAGCCGGATCCGGCTCAGGCCGAGGCGATCGTGCGGCGGTGCACGGCGTTGCGGCCCCGGATCGCGGGGGCGCGGATCCTGGAGCACCGGGTGGGGCTGCGGCCCGCCCGCGACACCGTCCGCATCGCACGCGAGCCGCTCCCGGGCGGGCGGACGCTGGTGCACAACTACGGCCACGGCGGCGCGGGCGTCACCGTGGCCTGGGGCTGCGCGGAGGAGGCGGCGGAGCTCGCCCTGGGGTGAGGCGGTGGCGCGGCCCCGGAAACGGACGGGCCGGCCGCCCTCTCGGAATCGGGGGCGGCCGGCCCGTCCACCGCTGCCGGTGACGGCCGGAGCGGCCGGCGGCGGTCAGGGTTGGGTCGGTGCCTCGTAGTGGTTGCCGACCGGGTCGCCCTCCACGTCCGTACCGGCTCCGGGGCCGATACGGAGTTCGAATTCGCCGTCGTACTTCGTGTGACCCGCGATGACGGCCAGGTCGACCGCCTCGGAACCCACCTCCCTGCGCACGATGGCCGGGTCCCGGCGCAGGTCGCGCATGAGCGCCACGCACATCAGGAGCATCACGACGACGAACGGGGCCGCCGCGAGGATCGTGATGTTCTGCAGACCGGTCAGCGCGTCGCCCTGGCCGCTGCCCACCAGCAGCATGATCGCGGCGACCGCTCCGGTGACCACTCCCCAGAACACCACCACCAGGCGTCCCGGTTCGAGCGCCCCCTTCTGCGAGAGCGTGCCCATCACGACCGAGGCCGCGTCGGCGCCCGAGACGAAGAAGATGCCGACGAGGAGCATCACCAGGAGGCTCATGGCCGTGGCGATGGGGTAGTGCTGGAGCACCGCGAACAGCTGGCCCTCGGGCGTCGCCTCCTTACCGAGCCGGCCCTGTTCCTGGAGCTTCATCGCGGAACCGCCGAAGATCGCGAACCAGAGCAGGCTGACCGCACTGGGCACGAGGATGACCCCGCCTATGAACTGCCGGATCGTACGGCCCCGGCTGATGCGGGCGATGAACATGCCGACGAACGGCGTCCAGGAGATCCACCACGCCCAGTAGAAGACGGTCCAGCTGCCCAACCAGTCCGCCACTCCCGCGCCGGCGCTGGCCTCCGTGCGGCCGGCCAGGTCAGGCAGGTCGCCCAGGTAGCCGAAGACGGAGGTGGGCAGCAGGTCGAGGACGAGGATCGTCGGACCGGCCACGAGCACGAACAGGGCGAGCACCAGGGCCAGCACCATGTTGGTGTTGGACAGCCACTGGATGCCCTTCTCCACGCCCGACACCGCGGAGGCGACGAACGCGGCCGTGAGCACCGCGATGATGCCGACGAGCAGCCCTGTGCTCACCTTGGCCAGCCACCCCAGCTCCTGCATGCCGGAGCCGATCTGCAGCGCGCCGAGTCCCAGGGAGGCCGCCGAGCCGAAGATGGTCGCCACGATCGCGAGGATGTCGATGAAGCGCCCCGTAGCGCCGTTCGCGTGCTTCGAGCCGATGAGCGGGGTGAAGACGGCGCTGATGGTCTGCCTGCGGCGTCGGCGGAAGGTGCTGTAGGCGATGGCGAGGCCGACCACGGCGTAGATCGCCCACGGGTGGAGCGTCCAGTGGAAGAGCGTGGTCGCCATGGCCAGTTCCATGCGGTCACCCGAGTCGGCCGGATTGGTGCCCGGCGGTGGCGTGGTGTAGTGGGCCAGCGGCTCGCTGACGCCGTAGAACATCAGGCCGATTCCCATGCCCGCGCTGAACATCATCGCGACCCACGACACGGTGCGGAACTCGGGTTGCTCCCCCTCGGCGCCCAGACGGATCCGGCCATAGCGACTGATGGCCAGCCAGAGGGCGAAGACCACGAAACCGGAGGCGGCCAGGATGAAGGCCCAGCCCCCGTTGCGGATCAGCCCGGTGAGCGCGCTGCTCGAGACGTCCTCGAGCGATTCGGTCGCGACGGCACCCCAGACGACGAACGCGACGGTGAGCACCGCCGTGACACCGAACACCACCCGGTCGGTCCGAGGGCGCTCACGGTCCGGGAGGCCCGCCTCCGAGCCTGGTAGAGGCCCCGCCGTATGGTCCTTGTCGCTGTGCTGGTCCTTCGTCACGGGCGGCACCTTTCATCAAGCCACTGGGCGGAGAATCACTCCCCCAGCCATGGGACTACCACCTTTGGCGCAAAATTCACCTCTCCAGCGGTCACGTTCCTGCCAACCGACGGACGGATGGTGATCAAAGGGGTCACACATCCGCCCGAGTCGGCGATCGGTCGTGCGCGAGGGCGTGACCGGCAGCGCGCGGGTCACTCGGCTCCGGACCCACCTCCTCCTTCTCCCGGAACGCGCTGGACGGTGGGTGCGGGACGTACGCCGTCCCGGACGGCGGCATCCGGCCCGGACCCGGTGGGCGCGCCCGCCGCGGCGCGGGCGAAGGCGGCGGTTCCGCCGGTGACCGGAACGCGCACGGAGGTGCGGGCGAGGTCGAGGGTGAGGGTGGGGGTGTCCGCCGGGGGGTCGATCAGGCCACGGTCCGTGCCCGCGACGATCAGGGCGAGACGGTGGCCCTCGGGGACGACGTGGTCGGTTGCGGCCAGGTCGAGGGTGAGGGTGTAGCGCTTGCCCGGGGTGAGCGGGGCGCCCTTGCCGTCCGAGGCGTGGTTGCCCAGGTCGGCCCAGCCCCGGCTGACGATCGTGTGACCGACGTCGGCGGTTCTGGCGCGGGTCTCCCGGTAGCAGGCGCTGTCGCCCTCGGTGCTCGCGCCCCAGCAGGTGCGGTCGGTGAGGGTGGTGATGCCCTCGCCCGCGGCGGCGTAGTCGCGGATGGTGTCGGGGCCGAGGTCGACGAGGACGGCGGACAGGTGCGCCGTGGAGGCGCTGGGGGTCACGGTGACGGTGGCCTCGGAGGCGCCGGACACCCGCAGGTCGCGGGAGAGCGGCCCGGTGACGAAGCCGGCCTTGTCCGGTGTCGAGGTGTCGATACGGGCGGCCCAGTCGGTCTCGCCGAGGTCCGGGTCGTCGGTGAACGTCTCGGTGCCGCGGCCCTTGCGCAGGCCCAGCGTGCCGACCCCGTCCTCGCTGCCGTGGGCGGGGCGCAGGGTCACGGGGCGGGTGTTGCGCGGCGGCCAGCTCTTCGAGGTGACCCAGTGGTCGGGCCGGCGCTCGATGTCGGCCATGGGCTCGCGGTCGATGCCGTTGTCGAGGCCGAGGAGTTCGTGGTCGAACCAGCGGTGCAGGGTGTCGACCCAGTCGGCGCGGCGGAAGTCGAACGGGTCGACGTGTCCGGTCTGGGAGAGCCAGATCTTGCGGTCGACGCCGTTCTTCGCGAGAGCGTCCCACCACGGGCCGACGTGCTGCATCCGTACGTTGAGGTCCTGCATGCCGTGTACGAGGAAGACGCTGGCCTTCACCTTCTTCGCGGCGCGCACGTAGTCGCGTTCGGTCCACAGCGGTGTCAGGTCGCCGGTGCGCGGGGCGCCGTCGACGAGTTCGCGCTGGACCGCCCCGCACCGGGCGCGGGCGTCCGGGCTCTCCACGTAGTTCGACAGCCAGTCGGGACCGGAGTCGTAGAGCGGGGCGCCCTTGGTGAAGTAGTAGTCGTACCAGGAGGAGATGGCGGCGATCGGCACGATCGTCTCGAGGCCCTCGACCCCGGTGGCGGCGACGCCGTTGGCGATGGTGCCGTCCCAGCTCTTGCCGATCATGCCGGTGCGGCCGTTGGTCCAGCCGGCGTCCGCCCGCTCGGCGCCGGTGCGGGTGGTGTAGGCGGTGCCGCGGCCGTTCAGCCAGTCGACGACGGCCTTCGCGGACCGGATGTCGGAGCGGCCGCCGACGTCCACACAGCCGTCGGAGCGGTTGGTGCCGGCCAGGTCGACGCCGACGACGGCGTAACCGCGCGGCACGAAGTAGTTGTCGTAGAACAGCGGCATCCGGACCACGTCGCCGTTCGCGTCGTACGTCTTGCGCTCGCTCTCGTTGCCGCGCCCGCAGCAGGAGTAGTACGGGCTGGCGTCCATGATGACGGGGACCTTCCGGCCCCGCTGCGCGGGTTCGGAAGGGCGGACGATGTCGACGGCGACCCGGTCGGTCCGTCCGTCGCCGTCCTCGTCGAGTCCGGTGTCCACCCAGACGGCCTCGCGGATCGCGTCGTCGTAGGAGTGGACGGGCCGGCTCTCGCGCGGCGCGGCGCCCGCCGCGGTCGCCGGCGCGGGGGTGAGCAGCGTGGCCGCCAGGGCGGCCAGGGCCACCGTCACGAGCGGTCTCCAGGTCGTGAAGCGCGTGCGTATCGGCATGCGCGGACGGTATAACGGTCAACTCGTGTGCAGAAGGGGGCATCTGACGGATCGTGGGCGCGCGAGCGGAGCCGGGGACCGGAAACCGGCCCGGCGTGCGGCGTGCGGCGTGCGAGGGCCGGTACTCGAGGGTGTACGGGCGGAGAGGCAACGGGGGCGGCGCAGGGGCCGTACGGGCGCTCAGTCCCCGTGGTCGTACACGGTCACCGGTATCCCGCGCCGGACCAGCCGCTCGGTGATCAGCGGTTCGACGCGCGACCACCGGCCTCCGGCCGGCCCGCGGCCGATGCGCGGCATGTGCACCGAGGCCCCGAGCGCGATCGCGTGATCGCCGACGACGGCGAGCGCGCGGTCGATCGCCTCGTAGCGGACCGGGGCGCCCTTGCTCCCCATGGGGGTCCCCCCTGCTCATGGGGATGCCCCCGCTCGAGCGAGGCCGAGAGTGGGGGAGGAGCCGAGAGCTCGGGGCATCACGCCCCGCCGGCCGATCATGTTGGCCACCTGGACGTACCGCTCCACGGGGACCAGCTGGACCGCGCCCAGGGCGAAGTCGTTGGAGGCGCGGCCACGGTGCCAGGCGCGGTACGCGGCCTCCGGCTCGCTCCAGCGGCGGGACAGGGCCAGGACGAAGCCCTTTCCCCAGCCCCCGATGTCGTTGCAGACATACGCGATGATCTTGACGCCCTTCACCGACGGCGCGGTGGCGTCACCCCTGATGTAGGTGATCCCCGTGATCTCCGGCATGGCGCCACCGCAGGCGCCGGCACTGACACTCGGGGCGGGTGGCTCGGGGCGGATGAGGTGTCGCCCTGCTGGTGAGACAGTAATACTGCTGTGCATGACGACCGACATCGAGGAGCCGGCCCTCACCATCGACGAACTGGCGGCGCGGGCCGGGGTCACGGTGCGGACGGTCCGGTTCTACGGCAGCAAGGGACTGCTCCCGCCGCCGGTGATCGGTCCGCGCCGGGTCGGCCGCTACGGGCGGGAGCACCTGGCCCGGCTGGCGCTGATCGAGGAGTTGCAGCGGCAGGGCATGACATTGGCGGCCATCGAGCGCTATCTGGGACAGCTGCCGCCGGATCTGAGTGTGCGGGACCTGGCGATCCAGCGCGCGGTGGTGGCCTCCTGGGCGCCCGACACGGTGGAGAGGGTGTCGCGCGGGGAGTTGGAGCGACGGGCGGGACGGGCGCTGGGCGACGAGGATCTGCGGCGGCTGGCGGCGCTGAACGTCGTCGAGCGGGACGGCGAGGACTTTCGGGTCGACGCGGGGCTGTTGCGGCTCGGCGTCGAGCTGCTGGACGTACCGCTGACGCACGAGACGATCCTCGAGGCCCGTGCGACGCTCACCGAGCATGCCCGCGCGGCCGCCCAGGAGTTGTCGCGGCTGCTGCGGGACGCGGTGGCGGAGCGGGACCCCCGTGACGTGAAGTCGCTGTCCGCCCATATGCATCCGCTCGTGGTGCAGGCCCTGCTCACGACCTTCCAGCGGTCGCTGCGCGAGGAGCTGCGGGAGTGGCTGGACGGCGGGGAGGACACGGGGACGGCGGGAGCGGGAGGCTGACGCTCCCGTCCCCGCCGTCCGGCCGCGGGTGCCGGAGGGTCAGCGGCCGTCCGTGAACCGCTCCCCCTTCTCCGCCTTGTCCACCAGCAGTGCCGGCGGCGCGAAGCGCTCGCCGTACCGCTCGGCGAGTTCACGCGCGCGGGCCACGAATGCGGGCAGCCCGGTCTCTCCCCCGGCGCCTCCCTCGTAGCCGTTGATGTACTGCAGGACGCCGCCGGTCCAGCCGGGGAAGCCGATACCGAGGATGGAGCCGATGTTGGCGTCGGCGACCGAGGTCAGCACGCCCTCCTCCAGGAGCCGGACCGTGTCCAGCGCCTCGGCGAACAGCATCCGCTCCTGCATGTCCCGGAACGGGATCTCGTACCCCGGTGTGGTGAAGTGCTCGCGCAGGCCGGGCCACAGGACGTCGCGCCCGCCGTCGTCCTTGTACGTGTAGAAACCGGCGCCGCCGGCGCGGCCGGGGCGGCCGAACTCGTCGACCATCCGGTCGATGACGGCCTCGGCGGGGTGCGCGGTCCAGGTGCCGCCGGCCTCCTCGACGGCCCGCTTGGACTCGCTCCGGATCTTGCGCGGCAGGGTGAGGGTCAGCTCGTCCATCAGGGAGAGCACCTTGGCGGGGTAGCCGGCCTGGGCGGCGGCCTGTTCGACGGAGGCGGGCTCGATGCCCTCGCCGACCATGGCGACGCCCTCGTCGATGAAGCGGCCGATGACCCGGGAGGTGAAGAAGCCGCGGCTGTCGTTGACGACGATCGGCGTCTTCTTGATCTGCCGGACCAGGTCGAAGGCGCGGGCGAGCGCCTCGTCGCCGGTCCGCTCGCCCTTGATGATCTCGACGAGCGGCATCTTGTCCACCGGCGAGAAGAAGTGCAGCCCGATGAAGTCGCTCTGTCGTTCGACGCCTTCGGCGAGGGCGGTGATGGGGAGGGTGGAGGTGTTGGAGCACAGGAGCGCGTCGGGGTCGACGACGTCCTGGATCTCCTGGAACACCTTGTGCTTGAGGGCGGTGTCCTCGAAGACGGCCTCGATGACCGCGTCGCAGCCGGCCAGGTCCCCCGCCTCGGCGGTGGGGGTGATCCGCGCGAGCAGCGCGTCTGCCTTCTCCTGGGTCGTCCGGCCCCGGGAGACGGCCTTGGCGCACAGCTTCTCGGAGTACGCCTTGCCCTTGGCGGCCGCTTCAGGCGTGACGTCCTTCAGGACGACGTCGATGCCCGCGCGTGCGCACGAGTAGGCGATGCCGGCGCCCATCATCCCGGCGCCGAGCACGGCGACCTTGCGGACCGTGCGGGGCTCGATGCCCTGGGGGCGGTTGGCGCCGGAGTTGACGGCCTGGAGGTCGAAGAAGAACGCCTGGATCATGTTCTTCGACGTCTGCCCGGCGGCCAGCTCGACGAAGTAGCGGGCTTCGATGACCTGAGCGGTCTCGAAGTCGACCTGGGCGCCCTCGACGGCGGCGGCGAGGATGTTGCGCGGCGCCGGGTAGGGGGCGCCGTTCGTCTGCTTGCGCAGGTTGGCCGGGAAGGCGGGCAGGTTGGCCGCGAACTTGGGGTGGGAGGGGGTGCCGCCCGGAATGCGGTAGCCGGGCCGGTCCCAGGGCTGGGCGGACTCGGGGTTCGCGTCGATGAAGGCGCGGGCCTTGGCGATCAGTTCCTCGCGGGTGTCGGCCACGTCGTCGACGAGGCCGTTCTCCAGGGCGCGCCGCGGGGTGTACTGGGTGCCCTGGAGGAGCACCTTCAGCAGGGCGTCGGCGATGCCGAGCATCCGGACGGTGCGGACGACGCCGCCGCCTCCGGGGAGCAGGCCGAGGGTGACCTCGGGACAGCCGATCCTGGAGCCGGGCGCGTCGAGGGCGATCCGGTGGTGGCAGGCGAGGGCGAGTTCGTAGCCGCCGCCGAGGGCCGCTCCGTTGATGGCCGCGACGACCGGCTTGCCGAGGGTCTCGATGCGGCGCATCTGGCGCTTGATCGCCATGCCGCCGTCGAACAGGTCCTGCGCCGTCTCGGGGGTGACCCTGATCAGGTCACGCAGATCGCCGCCGGCGAAGAAGGTCTTCTTGGCGGAGGTGAGGATGACGCCGCGGATGCCGTCCTTTTCCGCCTCCAGGCGGTCGGTGATCACGGCGAGGGAGTCACGGAACGCCTGGTTCATGGTGTTCGCGGACTGGTTCGGATCGTCGAGGACGAGGGTGACGACGCCGGTGTCGTCCTGTTCCCAGCGGATGGTGGGGGTGTCGGTCATGACAAGGTCTCCGTAGAAGTCGCTCGGCGCTCGGGTCGCTCGGGTGCGGGTTCCGCCGGGGTTTCAGAGGCGCTCGACGATGGTGGCGATGCCCATGCCGCCGCCCACGCACAGCGTGGCCAGGCCGTAGCGCTTGTCCTGTCGCTCCAGCTCGTCGACCAGGGTGCCCAGGATCATCGCGCCGGTGGCGCCCAACGGATGACCCAGCGCGATGGCGCCGCCGTTGACGTTGACCTTGTCCAGCGACAGGCCCATGTCCTTCACGAAGCGGAGCACGACCGCCGCGAAGGCTTCGTTGATCTCGACCAGGTCGATGTCGTCGATGGTCAGCCCGGCCCTGGCGAGCGCCTTGCGGGTGGCGGGTGCGGGCCCGGTGAGCATGATGGTGGGCTCGGAGCCGGACACGGCCGCGGAGACGATCCGGGCCCGCGGGGTGAGCCCGTAGCGCTCGCCGACCTCCCTCGTGCCGATGGCCACGAGGGAGGCGCCGTCCACGATGCCGGAGGAGTTGCCCGCGTGGTGGACATGGTCGATCTTCTCCACCCAGTGGTACTTCTGCAGCGCCACCGCGTCGAAGCCGCCCAGCTCGCCGATGTCCGCGAAGGACGGCTTCAGCCCCGCCAGGGAGTCGGCGGTGGTGCCCGGGCGCAGATGCTCGTCGTGGTCCAGGACGACGAGTCCGCTGCGGTCCTTCACCGGGACCACGGAGCGCGCGAAGCGGTTCTCCTTCCAGGCGGTGGCAGCGCGCTCCTGGGAGAGGGCCGCGTACTCGTCGACGTCCCGGCGGGTGAAGCCCTCGAGGGTGGCGATGAGGTCAGCGCCGATGCCCTGCGGGGCGAAGTTGGTGGCGAGGTTGGTCATGGGGTCGTTGAACCAGGCGCCGCCGTCGGAGGCCATCTTCACCCGGGACATGGATTCCACGCCGCCGGCCAGGACCAGGTCCTCCCAACCGGAACGGACCTTGGCCGCGGCCAGGTTGACCGCCTCCAGACCCGAGGCACAGAACCGGTTCTCCTGGACACCGGCGACCGTGTCGGGCAGCCCGGCCGCGAGGGCGGCGATCCGGGCGATGTCGGAGCCCTGATCGCCCACCGGGCTGACCACGCCCAGCACGACGTCGTCGACGGCCGCCGGATCGAGGCCCGGGAAGCGATCGCGGATCTCGTGGATGAGGCCGACCACCAGGTCGACCGGCTTCGTGCCGTGCAGGGCGCCGTTCGCCTTGCCACGCCCACGCGGGGTGCGGATCGCGTCGTACACGTACGCTTCGGTACTCACGGGGATGCCTTTCGCTGAGGATCTCGGGGCGCGGATCGCTGAGGATCTCGGGGCGCGGATCGCTGAGGATCTCGGGGCGCGGACAGCAGCCGGGGGACGTCCCAGTCGCGGGCCACGTCGTCGGTGTCGGTGCCCGGCCGGGCGGGCCCGGTGCGGACGCTGGTGGGAGTGGCGGAGAAGCGCGGGGCCGGTGCGGGCTGGGTGATGCCGGCGTGGTCGGTGAAGGTGCCGCGGGCGGCGAGGTGCGGGTCGTGCGGAGCCTCGCGCAGCGACAGGACGGGGGCCACGCACGCGTCGGAGCCGTCGAAGACGGCGGTCCACTCGTCGCGGGTGCGTTCCTTGAAGCGGGCGGTGACCCGCTCGCGCAGGGCGGGCCACCGGATGACGTCGAGGCGGGCCCCGGAGAGCCCGAGCCCGAGCCCGTCCCCGTCCTCGTCGCCGTCCTCGATGCCGAGCAGCCGCAGGAACTCGTCGTAGAACTGTGGTTCGAGCGCGCCCACCGCCATGTGTCCGCCGTCGGCCGTCTCGTACGTGCCGTAGTACGGGCAGCCGCCGTCGAGGAGGTTGGCTCCGCGCCGGTCCTGCCAGGCTCCGGCGGCGAGCATGCCGTGGATCATGGCGGACAGATGGGCGGTTCCGTCCACGATGGCGGCGTCGACGACCTGCCCGGTGCCGCCCAGGCGCGCGTGGTGCAGGGCGGCGAGAACGCCGACGACGAGGTAGAGGGAGCCACCCGCGTAGTCGCCGAGCAGGTTGGCCGGAACGGCCGGCGGCCGGTCGGGACCGCCGATCATGCCGAGGGCGCCGGTGCGGGCGATGTACGCGATGTCGTGCCCCGCGCGGTCCGCGAGCGGCCCCTGCTGACCCCAGCCGGTCATCCGGCCGTAGACGAGGCCCGGGTTGCGGGCGTGGCAGTCCTCGGGGCCGACACCGAGGCGCTCGGCCACACCGGGGCGGAAGCCCTCGACGAGGATGTCGGCGCGCTCGGCCAGGTCGAGGACGCGGTCGGCGCCGTCGGGGGCCTTCAGGTCGACGACCACGGAGCGCTTGTTGCGGTTGGTGACGTCGTACGCCGGGTCGACACCGAGTCCGGGGCCGCCGGGGCGGTCCACACGGACGACGTCGGCACCCAGGTCGGCCAGGAGCATCGCGGCGAACGGGCCGGGGCCGATCCCGGCCAGCTCGACCACCCGCACGCCGGTCAGCGGCCCCTGCCCCGGCGACCGCGCGGGTGCGGGTACCTGTGCCTCCGTCATCACACCCCCAGCTTTGACACAACTGATGTCACACCGATGATGCTAAGAACACCTTCCGCTCAGCACAAGAGCGGGCGAGCAAGCGCTTGGCCACTGTTCGCCACTGTACGGCGCGGCCCGTACTCCCGCCCGGCTCAGGTGCCGTCCGCTTCCGCCACCGGACGCTTCGACGCAACGGTGCGGCAGGTCTCCTCCACCCGGTCGCGGAGCAGTCGGCGCCGGGCACGCCCATCGGCACCGGCTGGGCGGCGGGGAAGGGGGACGGTGACGAGAGGGGACGATGGAGCGCGGACCCGCAGGACGTCAGCGGCAAGGAGCCGGGTGGCTCCACCGGTCCGGAGCGTCGCGCCTCTCCTAGAAGGGCCGCTCCAACACCGTGTAGATCATCCCGGCGATCCAGCCGACGCCCGCCAGGACGGCGAGGGCCAGCCCGAAGGCCATCGCCCGCCCGGTGGGCCGAACGGTGGGGTCAACCGGCTTGAAGGAACGGCATGTTGTCATGCCTTCAGCCTGCCGATCGAGTGGCGGTCCGGCATCCGTACGGGTACTCAGGTGTACGTACCCGGTTCGCGTCGCCCCGCATCCGCCCGCGGCGGCACCGAGTGGGGACTTTCCGGTACCGGATCCGGGCCGGTCGTCGACACTCTCCGCACAAGTGCCAAGAGGGAGTTCAACTGGGATCTAGTGCCGCATCAGGCAACGTTCGCCCCGCCGTGACCGGTCAGTGGCAGAGACGACGCGGCGGGGCGAGGCACGGCCTCATGTGCGGGAGCGAGCTTAGCCGGGTGTTTTTTGCCCCGGCTCTCACTCGAAGTCACGGGCAGCGGTGAGGCCTTCGATGAACGACCGGAAGTCCGAGGCGAGGACCAACTCTATGTCGAGGTCCGCCTCGAACCAGGTGACGCACGGTTCCCCGTGTCGGCCGCAGGCCCGGTAATCAAGCCCGATCCAGCACGGTCCGTCACCCGCGACCAGAACCACCGCGGCGGGCAGCCCCCATTCCTTGACCAGGTATGGACTGTCGAGCAGGGAAATTGTTCCCTCGCGACGGCCGATGCCCATCACGCTGTCGAACGGAACGTGGTCGGCGCTCCATGAGGTCGGCTGGCTCGTGGGGAAGGCATTGCGGCTGGCCGCGACCTGGCCCCCGTTTTGATGGCGCAGTAGGTCGAGCAGGGAACTGGGGAGCGTGACGTTCAGCAGACGCTGGGTCTCCGCAATCGCCTGGTCGGTCAGGGCCGACTGCACTGCGTACTCGCTGCTGGTGTCCCACAGGAAGCGCTGGAGATCCTCAAAGCGTGTCACGAGCAGCATCGTAGGAGCCACGCCCCTCGGTTACCTTCCCGCCCGGTTGCGGACGGCCAGAATGCTCAGGTGGCTGAACGGGTGCGGGTCCGCGAGATCGATGACGATGAAGGTCGGCGGCTGCTGCGGATCATCCGCAGGGGCAGCGGCTCGGTGGTGACGTGGCGGCGCGCGCAGATGGTGCTGTTGTCTGCGCAGGGCATGCCGGTGGCGAAGATCGCCGAGGTGACGTTCACCAGTCCGGACCGGGTCCGGGATGTGATCCACGACTTCAACGCGGACGGGTTCCAGGCGCTCTACCCGAAGTACAAGGGAGGACGTCCGCGGACGTTCACGCTGCCCGAGCGGCGTGAGATCAAGAAGATCTCCAAGTCCAGGCCGGCCGAGCATGGCCTGCCGTTCTCGGCCTGGAGCCTGGCCAAGCTGGCGGACTTCCTGGTCGCCGAGGGGGTGGTCGACGACATCAGCCACGAGGGCCTTCGGGTCCTGCTCCGCGAGGAGGGCGTCTCGTTTCAACGCCTGAAGACCTGGAAGACCTCGAAGGACCCCGACTACGCGGCCAAGAAAGCCCGGGTCGAGCACCTCTACGCGATCGCTGACGGCGAGGTGATACCCGAGGATGGGGAGCCCGGAGTCATCTTCTGTATGGACGAATTCGGGCCGCTCAACCTCCAGCCCCATCCCGGGCACCAGTGGGCCGAACGCGGCGGCAAGCACAAGGACCCGACGCGGGAGCCCAGGCCGAGGCGGCGGGCGACCTACACCCGCCCGCACGGGGTCAGGCATCTGTTCGCCGCCTACGACCTGGGCAAGGACAAGCTCTACGGGCACATCAAGGAGACCAAGAACCGGTCGAAGTTCCTGGAGTTCTGCCGCTACCTGCGCAGCCTCTACCCGGCCGACGTGCGCATCGCCGTCGTCTGCGACAACTTCTCCCCGCACTTGACCACGAAGCGCTGCCGCAGAGTGGCGGACTGGGCGGCGGCCAGCAACGTCGAGATCGCCTACACCCCGACCAACAGCTCCTGGCTCAACCGCATCGAGGCACAGTTCACCGCCCTGCGCTACTTCACCCTCGACGGCACCGACCACGCGAGCCACAAGGAGCAGGGCAGCATGATCCGCCGCTACATCATCTGGCGGAACAAGAACGCCCAGGACGAACACCTACGCGAGGCCGTGAACAGGGCGAACGTTGCCTGATGCAGCACTAGCCAGGAATCCCGGCCCTTTAGGGCTCGGGAGGAATGGCTTCTCTGGACTGCTCTGACGCCCGCGTCACAGCGGGCGTTTTTGCTGCTCGATGTACTCCTTGACGACGGACAGCGGTGCTCCGCCGGCGGAGGCCGCGAAGTATGAGGGTGACCAGAAGTGCGCGCCCCACAGGTACTTGCGGATGTGATCGGCGTACTCCTTGCGGAGGTAGTGGGCGGATACGCCCTTGAGTGATCCGACCAGCGTCGACAGCTTGATCTGTGGCGGGTAGTGGATGAGGAGGTGGACGTGATCGCGCTCGCCGTTGAACTCGCGCAGTTCGGCGTTGGCCTTCTCGCAGACCTCCCGCATGACCTCTTCGCAGCGCGTCAGGATGTCGTCGGTGAAGACTCCGCGCCGGTACTTCGGGACAAAGACCAGATGTGCGTGAAGCATGTGGACGACGCTGCGGCCTGTGCGGATATCGGGGTTTGGTTCCCATCGAGGTGACATAGACACGATGCTACGATGATGCGTGTGAAGCTCGTCGTGCAGGTTCGCCTCATGCCGACGCCCGAGGTGGCGTCGGCACTTGAGTGCACCCTGCGCACTGCGAACGACGCGGCGAACTGGCTGTCGCGCCAGGCGCACGAGCGGGGTGAGACCTCACGCAAGGCGTTGCAGGGCTTCGCCTACCGTGACCTGAAGGACCGGGGACTGTCTGCGCAACCCGCGCTGCACGTGTTGCGGAAGGTCGCCGATGCCTACACCACTCTGCGGGCCAACATTCGCAGCGGGAACCTTGGCAAGCCAGGGTCGAAGCGCCGCAGCAGGGTAGAGGGAAAGCCGATCGGCTTCCGGCCGGACGCGGCACAGGCGTATGACGACCGGTGCCTCAGCTGGCAAGTGGATGAGCAGACCGTCAGCATCTGGACCACCGCTGGACGTATCCGGGGCGTACGGTTCATCTGCTCCGAGCAGACCCATAAGCTGCTGGCCGAGCGCCGCAAGGGCGAGTCCGATCTTTTCCACCGTGACGGCATGTGGTTCCTCATCGCCACGTGTGAAGTCCCCGAGTCCGAGCAGCGTGAGCCGACCGATTTCCTCGGCGTGGACCTGGGCATCGTCAACATCGCCACCACCTCGGACGGGAAGCTCCACGCCGGACGAGAGCTGAATCGCTACCGCAAGCGGCAGCTTGCCCTGCGGGCGAAGCTCCAGAAGAAGGGCACCAAGTCCGCCAAGCGGGTCCTCAAGCGGCAGCGCCGCAAGGAGCAGCGCAAAGCGACCGAGACCAACCACATCATCTCCAAGCGCATCGTGACCGAGGCTGAACGCACCGGGCGCGGAATCGGCATGGAGGACCTTGCCGGTATCCGCCAACGGGTACGGCTGAGAAAGCCCCAACGGGTCGCGTTGCATTCCTGGGCCTTCGCCCAGCTCGGGCGGTTTGTGGAGTACAAGGCCCGCCGGGCCGGTGTCCCCGTGCTGTTCGTCGACCCCGCCTACACCTCCCGCATGTGCGCGGAGTGCGGATACACGGACAAGCTGAACCGCCTCTCTCAGAGACGGTTCGCGTGCCAGTCGTGCGGATTCGTTGATCACGCCGACCGCAATGCCTCTCGCAACATCCGTGCACGCGCGTGGCAGTTGTGGCGAAGCGGGGCGGAGTCACACGCCCCCGCACCCACTTAGGGTGCTGGACGGAGGAGACCACCCAGCAGCCAGTTGGGCTCTACCTCCAAGCCTGACCCTTCAGGGCCGGGTAGTTGACTGGAACACTTGAAGGCATGCGATTTCTTCTCGAAGTGGGCATGGACAACGAGGCGTTGACGAAGGACCCCGTGGGTGAGCTGGGGCGGATCCTGCGCTACTGGGGTGGGAATCTGCGCCACTACCCGATGACGGCCGGTGACGGGTCGGAGATCTACGACTCCGAGTACCGCGAGGTGGGCCGTTGGCGCATCGAGCAGGGCGGGGGTGACGAGCGGGAGGGAGCCGCTTACGACGCTGGGGGCAATGGCACCGGGTCCTGCCGAGTTCTGACGCTGCGCGACGTTGAAGGTGAACATGGCGGCGTTGCTGTCGACGGTGACAGCTTGGTGTGAAAGGACCCGGGAGGTCGGCCAGGGTGACGTAGTGCTTGACGACACCCTGCCACCTGCCGCGCCAGAGCAGGGAGACGATAGTCACGTGGCCATCAACCTGCAGGTTTTCGCGGACTACTGCCAGATCCATGTCTTGGACGAGGACTCAGAGACCGATCTCGGTGAGGTATGGACAGAACAAGCTCTACTTGACCGACTTGGCGTTGCCCGAGACGCTCTGGTCATCGGGACTGAGGTCAACGTCCATGTCGCGGTCAGCGTGGATCTCCTGGCAAGTGAGCCGGACGGCGACAGCACCGAATTCGATCACGTCGTCGAGGCGAGCCTCCATGTTCCCTCGGGGCGCTTGGTGGTGATGGGCTGCACCGACTACCTGCCTGAAGCACCACGATTCGAAGCCCCCGCCGGTTGGATCCGGGTCCGGGCATCGCGAGGGAACCTGGCCAATGCGTTTCGTGCGGACATCGAATCGGATGAGACTCCCGAGACCACCGAGCAACTGCGGCTGCAAGCGTGGCCGGCACCACCGACTGACCCACAGATCATCAAACGATGGTCGCAGCCAGCAGCATAGAAATCGTCGCCCACCGATGGATTGCCGCTCCCGTGTTCACCACGTCGTCGTACACGAGACGCGGCCAAGTCGCGGAGGCCGCCCAACGCGTGACGGGGTAAGGCCGCACAGGTTGGGTGAGTTGTGAAGATGACCTGGGCCCGTGCGGCCTGTTCCCATCCTTCCTTGTCCGGGGTCTCTCGCGCACACTTCGGCGAGTTGCTCGAAGAGCTCGCGCCGAGGTGGGCTGCGGCCCGGGAGTCCGCGCTGCGCAAGCGGCGCGGCGGGGAACGCAGGCGGGCAGCGGGTACCGGATGCAAACAGAAGCTGGTCTTCATCGATCGGCTGCTGGCCACCCTTGTCCATCTGCGGCTGGGGCTGCCACATGCGGCACTGGCCGAGCTGTATGGGGTGGACCGCTCCACCATCTCCGACGCGATCCGCGAGGTCCGCCCGCTGCTGGCATCCCGGGGCTTCGCGGTGTCCGACCGGCCCGGGCTGCGGCTGCGCACACTGGAGAACGTGTTCGCCTACGCCGACGCAGAAAGCGTCGGCCTGCGGATCGATGGCACCGAGGTACAGGTCCGCCGCCCGTGCGCGGGACGCCCCGGACGTAAGGCGTTCATCTCCGGCAAGAAGAAGCAGAACACCATCAAGACCACCACCTGCAGCGACGACCAAGGCCGCACCTTGTTCAGCGGCGTGGTCCGGCCCGGCCGGATGCACGGCCAAACCGCCGTGCGCACCGAGGGCATCGCCGAGCAATTCCGCCAGCACCCGACGGTGGAAGCCGAGGTTGACGAGGGCTATCGGGGTCTGGCCAACGAGTTCCCCGCCCAGGTCAGCGCCCCGCCGAAGAAACTGAATGGCGACGCGGCCCTGAGCGAGCAGCACGCCTGGCGCGAACGGCGTCGCCGCCAGGTGTGCTGCTCGGATCTGCGTGGAACACACCCACGCCGAGTACAAACAGTGGCGGCCTCTGCAGCGGTTCACCGGTCGCCGCGAGACCTATACCGAGACCCACCTCGCGGTCGCCGGACTGGTCTCCGACCGCTCCGCCCGACGGGCAACCCGCCACAAAACCAGCACCGAACTGGTCCTCACCCGACCAATCGCCTGCTGATCAACCACCAGCCGGACCGCCAGGCCAGCACGCCCCAGCGTCAATTTTCCCCAAAGTCGTTAGGGCCTGTCCGACGGATCGAGTCGGGCTCGCGGGCCCCGGTTTCCGGTCCGGTCCGGACGAAAGACCCGGGTCCGCACCCGGATCCGCGCCCACCGCCTCCCGGAGGGCCCTGCGGCACAGGGCGTCCGCCCGGCGGGTGGTCTCCGGGAGGCGGTGGGCGGGGGTCAGCGCGAGGGTGTGGGCGCAGGCGTTGGCGAGGCCGACACGGTGGCCGACCGAGACGAAGACCGGCTTGACGGAGTCCCTGGTGCGCAGGGCCCGGCCGACCTCCTCGGTGCCGGCGAGCAATGGGGCCGTGCTGCCGCGCGGGGTCGCCGGGGCCGTGAAGGTGAAGGTGAAGGGGTTCTTGGCGACGCCGATCGTCGGCAGGCCGGTGAGGACCCCGAGATGGTTGGCGAGGCCGAAGCGGCGAGGATGGGCGAGCCCGTAGCCGTCGCAGACGACCAGGCCCGGCGGGCACGGCAGGGCGTCGAGGGCGGCCAGCACGGTGGGGATCTCCCGGAAGGCCAGCAGGCCGGGCACGTACGGGAAGGAGATCCGGCCGACGGCCGTCGCCTCGGCGACGACCTCGAGGCTCGCCCCGTCCAGGACGACGGCCGCCGCCGCGACGAGGTCCCGCTCGTCGTCGTACGCCACGTCGACCCCGGTGACCCGGCCCGTCCCGGGCGGTGGGCCGGGCTCGTCGAGCACCACCCGTCCGCTCAGGCCGTCCTGGACGGCGCGGGCCGCTCCCTCGGTCGTGGGCCAGCCGTCGGGGATGCGTACGCTCGTCATGATGGCGACGAGCCTACGGGTCCGGAGGACTTCGCGCGTCGGAGCTGACTCCTGCTCACGTCCGGCCGCCCCCCGCCCCGCTGCCTCTGGCCTCCTCGTCCCGTGAACCGGCCCTGCGTCCCGCTCCCGCGCACCGGCCTGTCACCCTCCCGGGTGCTTGACACATACGGCACCCCGTACATGCCGCATGCAACACCCGTCCCGGGGAAACCTGATCACACCGGCACAGGAGGGCGGTGACAGAGGTCACGCTGTTCCGGTGGGCACGGATTGGCCGATTCCGTCGTCTCTTTGAGTAGCCCGCCCTATCCGCCCGGAAGCTGTCCAGCCGTCACGAGGGAGCAAGGCGTTGTCCACCGTCATCGAGCAGCCCGTCGAGGCCCGTCTCGTCGCCGCCGCGCCGCGGATGGCAAGTATTCCCGCCACTCTGCATTACGACCGGAGCGATCCGTTCGCCGTCCGCATGTCCTTCCCCGCTCCCGCCACCCTGGAGGGCGTCGAGGTCTGCTGGACCTTCGCCCGCGAGCTGCTCACCGCGGGGCTGGACGAGCCCGAGGGCCACGGCGACGTCCGCGTGCGGCCGTACGGCTACGACCGGACCGTGCTGGAGTTCCACGCTCCGGAGGGGACCGCCGTCGTGCACGTCCGCTCGGGCGAGATACGCCAGTTCCTGGAGGCGACCAGCGAACTCGTGCCGGCCGGTCTGGAACACCTCCAGCTCGACCTGGACCACGATCTCGCCGAGCTGATCCGCGACGCCTGCTGAGCCGCGGCCGCCACCCGCGACAGTCATCCGCGACAGCCACGCCGGAACAGCCGCGACGAGCGAGCCGACCGAGCCGCGACACGTCACGGCGGCGGTCGGGGGCCGTCGAGCTCCCGGGATGAATGTTTGCGGATCGCCGGCCCTCTTGACAGCCTGCGATCATGAGTACCCCCCACGACCCCGTCCACGGCTCCTCCCCCACTCCTCCGGCGGAAGGCTGGATCACCACCCCGCTCACCGGGGAGCTGCTGCGCGGCGCGCTCGAGCTGGAGCGGACCGCGCAGGGCGTGCAGCCGCACCGCTTGCCCGCCCGGGCCCGCGCGCAGGCCGCCGACGGCCAGCTGGCCATGGCGGAGGCGCAGCCGTCCGGCGTCCGGCTGGTGCTGCGCACCCGGGCCACGGCCGTAGAACTGGACGTGCTCCGCACCAAGATGGCCTACGAGGGCGCTCCGCCCCGTCCGGACGGTGTCTACGACCTGCTGATCGACGGAGAACCGGCCGGGCGGACCCATGCCCCCGACGGCAACGTCATGCTGATGGACATGGCCACGGGCTCCGCCGAGCTGCGGCCGGGCCCCGTGGGCACGGTCCGGTTCACCGGGCTGCCGGACCGTGACAAGCGCGTCGAGATCTGGCTCCCGCACAACGAGATGACCCGGCTGGTCGCCCTGCGCACCGACGCCCCCGTGACACCGGTGGCCCCCGGGGACCGCAGGGTGTGGCTGCACCACGGCAGCTCGATCAGCCACGGCTCCAACGCCGCGAGCCCGACCACGACCTGGCCGGCGCTGGCCGCCTCGCTCGGCGGGGTGGATCTGGTGAACCTGGGGCTGAGCGGCAGCGCCCTGCTCGACCCGTTCACCGCGCGGGCCATGCGGGACACGCCCGCGGACCTGATCAGCGTCAAGATCGGCATCAATCTGGTCAACACCGATCTGCTGCGACTGCGCGCCTTCGCTCCGGCGGTGCACGGCTTCCTCGACACGATCCGCGACGGCCACCCGACGACGCCGCTGCTGGTCGTCTCGCCCATCCTGTGCCCCATCCACGAGGACACCCCGGGCCCGAGCCTTCCCGACCTCAGCACCCTGGACGAGGGCCGGCTCCGGTTCGCGGCCATGGGAGATCCCGAGGAACGGGCCACCGGGAAGCTGACCCTCAACGTCATACGGGAGGAGCTGGTCCGCGTGGTGGAGCAGCGGGCGGCCGACGATCCGCATCTGCACTACCTGGACGGCCGGAAGCTGTACGGCGAGGCGGACCACGCCGAGCTGCCGCTGCCCGACGCGCTGCACCCGGACGCCGCCACGCACCGTCGCATGGGCGAGCGCTTCGCGGAGCTGGCCTTCGGCACCGGCGGGCCGTTCACCGGCTGAAC
>NZ_LIQT01000360.1 GCF_001418415.1 Streptomyces hirsutus | reverse complement strand
CCTCCAGGTCGTGCCGTACGCGGTCCGGCCCACCCCGGACAAGCTCGCCCACTACGCCGGGCTGGGGATCGAGGAGGTCGTGGTGCAGCTGCCGCCGGAGGGGGAGGCGGGGGTACTGCGGGCGCTGGACGCGTACCAGCCGTTCGTCGACGCCCGGTGACGCGGTCCGGTGAGGTGGTCCGGTGACGGCGTCGGACGACGGACGGCGTCGGACGACGACGGCCGATGAGCACCCCCGCCCCCCTCCATGGGTCCCTCTTTGCCCTGATCACCCCGAACGTATCCTCAAGGAATGACGACATCGGCATCCGCGACCTCCGGAACCGGCCCGACCGAGAACTCCCTGCGTCGCGCCCTCAAACGAGCACGGGACGGTGTCTCCCTCGACGTCACCGAGGCGGCCGTTCTGCTCCAGGCGCGCGGTGAGCAGTTGGAGGACCTGTGCGCCTCGGCCGCCCGGGTCCGGGACGCGGGCCTCCTGGCCGCGGGCCGGCCCGGAGTGATCACGTACTCGAAGAGCGTCTTCGTCCCGCTGACCCGGCTGTGCCGGGACAAGTGCCACTACTGCACGTTCGTCACCGTGCCCGGCAAGCTGCGCCGCGCCGGGCACGGGATGTTCATGTCGCCGGACGAGGTGCTCGACGTCGCCCGCAAGGGCGCCGCGCTCGGCTGCAAGGAAGCCCTCATCACCCTCGGCGACAAGCCCGAGGACCGCTGGCCCGAGGCGCGCGAGTGGCTCGACGCGCACGGCTACGACGACACGATCGCGTACGTCCGTGCCATCTCCATCCGCATCCTGGAGGAGACGGGCCTGCTGCCCCACCTGAACCCGGGCGTGCTGACCTGGACCGACTTCCAGCGCCTCAAGCCGGTCGCGCCGTCCATGGGCATGATGCTGGAGACCACCGCGACCCGCCTGTGGTCCGAGCCCGGCGGACCGCACCACGGCTCGCCGGACAAGGAACCCGCCGTCCGCCTGCGCGTCCTGGAGGACGCCGGCCGCTCCTCGGTCCCCTTCACCTCGGGCATCCTCATCGGCATCGGGGAGACGTACGAGGAGCGCGCCGAGTCCCTCTTCGCGCTGCGGAAGATCTCCCGGGCCCATCACGGCATCCAGGAACTGATCATCCAGAACTTCCGCGCCAAGCCGGACACCGCGATGCGCGGCATGCCGGACGCGGAACTCGACGCGCTGATCGCCGCGGTCGCCGTCGCCCGGCACGTCCTCGGCCCCACCGCCTGCATCCAGGCCCCGCCCAACCTCGTCGACTCCGAGTACGAGCGGCTGATCGCGGCGGGCATCGACGACTGGGGCGGTGTCTCCCCGCTCACCATCGACCACGTGAACCCCGAACGCCCCTGGCCGCAGATCGACGAACTCGTCGAACGGTCCCGCTCGGCGGGCTTCGAGCTGAGGGAACGTCTCTGCGTCTACCCGGAGTTCGTCCGGCGCGGCGAGCCCTGGCTGGACCCGCGGCTGCGCCCGCACGTGGCGGCGCTCGCCGACCCGGCCACGGGCCTGGCGCGCTCCGGTGTCCTCCCGGAGGGGCTGCCCTGGCAGGAGCCGGACGAGGCGTTCACCGCCACCGGCCGCACCGACCTGCACCGCACCATCGACACCGAGGGCCGCACCGGCGACCGCCGCGACGACTTCGACGAGGTGTACGGCGACTGGGGCGCCCTGCGCGAGGCCGCCGTCCCCGGCATGCGGCCCGAGCGCATCGACACCGACGTACGCCAGGCCCTGGCGACGGCGGCCGACGACCCGACCCGGCTGACCGACGACGAGGCCCTCGCCCTCCTGCACGCCGACGGCCCGGCGCTGGACGCCCTGTGCCGGATCGCGGACGACGTGCGGAAGGCGGCGGTCGGCGACGACGTCACCTACATCGTCACCCGCAACATCAACTTCACCAACGTCTGCTACACCGGCTGCCGTTTCTGCGCCTTCGCGCAGCGCCGCACGGAC
The DNA here is from genome assembly GCF_001418415.1 of Streptomyces hirsutus. GTDB lineage: Bacteria > Actinomycetota > Actinomycetes > Streptomycetales > Streptomycetaceae > Streptomyces > Streptomyces hirsutus. The sequence goes on along the minus strand of NZ_LIQT01000360.1, from coordinate 10,572 downwards.
GCCGACGCCTACACGCTCTCCCTGGACCAGGTGGCCGACCGCGCCCAGCAGGCGTGGGACGTGGGCGCGGTGGAGGTCTGCATGCAGGGCGGCATCCACCCCGACCTGCCCGGCACGGCGTACTTCGACATCGCGAAGGCGGTGAAGGAACGCGTCCCCGGCATGCACGTGCACGCCTTCTCCCCGATGGAGGTGGTCAACGGCGCCACCCGCACCGGCCTGTCGATCCGCGAATGGCTGACCGCCGCCCAGGAGGCCGGCCTGGACACCGTCCCCGGCACGGCGGCGGAGATCCTCGACGACGAGGTCCGCTGGATCCTGACCAAGGGCAAACTGCCGGCGGCCACCTGGATCGAGGTCGTCGAGACGGCCCACGACCTGGGCATCCGCTCCTCCTCGACGATGATGTACGGCCACGTCGACCAGCCCCGCCACTGGCTGGGGCACCTGCGCACCCTGGCCGGCATCCAGCAGCGCACCGGCGGTTTCACGGAGTTCGTCACCCTTCCCTTCATCCACACCAACGCCCCCGTCTACCTGGCCGGCATCGCCCGCCCCGGCCCGACGACCCGCGACAACCGCGCGGTCACGGCGATGGCCCGCCTCCTGCTCCACCCGCACATCCCCAACATCCAGACCAGCTGGGTGAAACTGGGCGCGGAGGGCGCGGCGGAGATGCTCCGCTCCGGCGCCAACGACCTCGGCGGCACCCTCATGGAGGAGACCATCTCCCGCATGGCGGGCTCCTCCTACGGTTCGTACAAGTCCGTCAAGGACCTGATCGCGGTGGCGGAGGCGGCAGGCCGCCCGGCCAGGCCCCGCACCACCCTGTACGGCGAGGTCTCCGAGGAGCGGCAGCAAGCGGCCCGCGCCTCGGACGGCCACCTGCCGGAACTGCTGCCGGTGCTGGACCGAGGCCGGGAGTGAGCGGAGACGGACGGGAACGGGGCTCTCGAGGGGGGAGCCGAGGCAGGCCGGGCAGTACGATGATCTGGCCCCCGGTTCGAGGGGGCGGAACTCCGCCACACCTAGGAGATGCGTACCGGTGCCTGCCCGTCTTCCTTCGTGGGCCTGGGTGACCGGGCTGACCACGGGGGCGATAGCCGTAGTGGCGGTCCTGGGTGTCCAGGCGGACCAGGGGACGAAGCCCACCGCGTCCACGAGCCGCCCGAGCACACCGGCGACGGCGGACGCGAAACCGTCCGCCGAACCGAAGGAGAAGGAGAAGGGGGCGGACGCGTCGGCGGTCCCGGCCGGCTCCGGCACCGGCCGCCGTATCGTCTACTCCCTCGACACCCAGCAGGTGTGGCTGGTCGACGCCAGCGACGCCCCCCGCCGCTCCTTCGAGGTCTGGCCGGGCACGGTCGACCCCGACCCCGGTACGTACACGATCGGCACCCGCAGCGAGGCCACGACCGGCAGCGACGGCGTGGACATCGAGCACATCATGTACTTCACCGCGAAGTCCGGCGTCTCCATCGCCTTCTCCAACGCCGTCGACGGCTCCTCGCCCCCACCCGCCGAAGGCCGTCAAACCGGCGGCATCCGCGTGGCCAAGGACGACGGCGAGGCCCTGTGGACCTTCGGCACCACGGGCACGACGGTCCGGGTCGTCGAATAGCGGCAGACCCCGGCCGATCCGATGCCGCCGTGGGCGATCAGTCGGTGTCCCTGGGATGCCGGGTGGACGCGTACACGAGGTGGACCGTCCGGCGCTCTTCGTCAACGAGGTAGCGAACCCGGCCGCCCGCTGTCACCTCGTACTCCCACTGGGCCAAGTCCTGGCCGCGAAGGTTGCCCGTGGCCAGTCGGCCGCGCAGCCGGTGCTGACGATCGAGGTCGGCCCGGGACAACGGATCAGTGCGCAGGGCCTCGAAACAGCGCCGCGTGTTTCCCGGCGCCTCCGCACCCAGTTCGCCCCCATCCTTTCGCTGCCTCGTTCGTCGCGAACCGCAGGTGCCATTCGTCACCCACGGAGGGCGGGGCGACATCGTCGCCACGCTTCGGGGTCACGGCGCGGTCACCTCGCCGTGGTCCTCGTCCGGCAGTCGACGGGTGAGCTGCGCGGTCAGTTCGGGGTCGGCGAGGATGCGGGCCGTCGCGCGCCATTCGACGATGACGCGGTGGAGTTCGCTGTGAATGTCCAGCTGGGCGACGTCGTGCGTGGCGTCGATGAGGTCGGTCACGAGCTGCTGCAGTTCTTCCGTGGACAGGTGACGGACCCAGGGGAAGACCGAGGGGAGCGCGCGCAGTATGGCCCGCTCGCCGGCATCGCTGCGAACGAGGGCAGCGAGGAGGCGGGCCGTGATGTCCGCGGTTTCCTCGCGCTGTTGGTCATGGCGGGCTGTGGTCAGGTAGAGGTCCTCGCCGTCCCGACGTGTGATGTGCACACGGTGGGCCCGGTCGAGCGTTTCGGCGACCCGTCTCGAGTTCTTCGAGAGCTCGGAGAAGGCGACCGTGGGAGTGGACATACAGGAAACCATACTTCGGAACGTATTCCGAAGTCAATCGACGGCGTCAGCCCTCGTCGAGTCCGCGCGACGCGTGGAGTGGTGGTGGACATGGCGGGTTTCTTCTCCCTGCGGCAGCCCGCGGTCCGGGGGGCGGTGGGTCAGAATGGGCCCGTCGGTCTCGGGGTGAAAGGGCGTACGGGTGGCGCAGGGGCGACTGTCCATGCAGGAGTTGATCCAGCGGCGTCGGCGTGCCGGACTGGTGGCCCGTAGTGCCGAACTGGACCTGTTCCGGGCCAACTTCGACACCCCTCCCGAGGACGAACGGCACCGGTTCCTCTTTCACGTGCACGGCAACGCGGGCGTCGGGAAGACCTTCCTGGTCCGGGAGTTCGAGCAGATCGCGCGGGAGCGCGGTGCGCTGACGGCGTACGTCGACGAGAGCGCGGGGAGCGTCCCGGAGGCACTGGAAGTGATGTGCCGTCAGTTCGCCGCTCAAGGGCACCGGTTCAAGTCTTTGGAGCGGCTGCTGGTCAGTCACCGGGAGCGGCTCCACGAGGCGGAGGCGGCCGCGCTCGCCGCGCTGGCCCCGGAAGTGGAGGGAACTCCGTCGGCCGGAAGCATGGCCGTCGCGCGGGCCGGACTGGCCGGGCTCGGCATGGTTCCCGGCGTCGGCCCCTTCGCGGGCATCCTCGACCCCGCCCAACTGGCCCAGGGAGCCGACCGTTTGCGGGCCGGACTGAGCGCGCGCTTCCGCAGTCACGAGGACGTGCAGCTCGTCCTGTCCCCGGAGAGCGCCCTCACCCCGGTCCTGGTCGACGAGCTGTCCGACGCCGCTGCGGACGTGCCGTGGGCCGTTCTCCTCCTCGACACCTACGAGCAGACCGGCCGCTTCCTCGACGGCTGGCTGCACGACCTCATGACGACCGACCGCCACGGCCTGCTCCCCGCCACGATCGTCGTGGTGACCGCCGGCCAGCGCCGTGCCGATCCCGCCCGGTGGAGCGGGTTCGCGGACCACATGACCGCCCTCCCGCTCGCACCGTTCACGGAGGCGGAGGTGCGCGGACTGCTCGCGGCACGGGGCGTCGTCGCCGACCCGGTCGTCGCCGAGGTGCTCCGGCTCACCGGCGGGCTGCCGGTCCTGGTGTCGACCCTCGCCGAGAGCCGGCCCACCGGCCCCGACGACGTGGAGGACCCCAGCGTCACGGCGGTCGACCGGTTCCTGAAGTGGGAGCAGGACCCCGTGCGCAGGGCCGCCGCCCTCGCGGGCGCACTGCCCCGGTGGCTGGACGCCGACGTGTTCGGGGCCGTCCTGGAAGGGAGTGAGGCCGAGAGGGAGTGCGGCGACAGCCAACTGGACGAGCTGTACGGATGGTTGAGGGGCCTTCCCTTCGTCGGCGAGCAGGCGTCGCGGCTCCGGTACCACGACGTCGTCCGCGCGCCCATGCTCCGCATGCAGCGCACCTGGTTTCCGCGCGGGTGGGCCGAGCGGCAACGGCGGCTGGCGGCGGTCTTCCTGCGGTGGCGCGAGGAGGTCGAGGCAGGACGGGACACCGCGGAGCTGTGGGCCGACGAGGAGTGGCGGGAACTGCGGCTCGCGGAGTCGTACCACCTGCTGTGCGCACGGGAGCGGTCCGTGCCGGCGCAGGCGCTGCGCGACCTCGTCGAGGCCTGCGACCAGGGCGAGTCCGTAGCGGGGCGATGGACACGGCTCCTGGAGGACGCGGGGCGGGACGCGGGCCTCGAGGCAGTGGCCCGATGGGGCCGGGAGTTGTCGGAGGCCCTCGACGCGGGCGGCACGCACGCCGTCATGGTCCGGTTGCTGGACCGGCTCCCGAGCCCGCCACCGCTCACGCCCCCGGACGTGCTTCCCCGCGACGCGATGGATGCGGTCCGACGCCTGCGCCCACGGCCGGCGGCGGAGGACGACAGGGACCTGCTGTCAGCCCGGGTGGACCGGACCGAGACGCCCGCAGCGGTGCCGCCACAGGCCCGGCCGCCCGAGGAGGCGTCGCCCGGAGAGGTGCCGCGGACCGCGGGGCCGTTCCAGGGTTCGCTGCCCGGTGCCGTCACGGCCGGCCCTGCGCCGGTCGGGGCGGCACCCGATGGCGCGGCACCCGCCGGTGGGGAGCCGGTCGGGGCGGTACCGGACAGTGCGCAGGACATGGACATGGACATGGACATGGACGTGGACGAGGACGTGGACGAGGACGCGGGAGAGCGGGAGCCGTCCGGCTGGTGGGACGTCGAGCTGCCCCCGGCGACCGCGGCCCGCATCCGCCGGAGCCAGGCCGTCGCCCTGGCCGCCCGGGGCGACTACGCCACCGCCCTCGTCCACCTGCGGCAGGCCGCCGGCCTCGCCCCCGACGACTCCAAGACCTTCGCCCTGATGGGGGAGTACCACCGGGCCCGCCAGGTGTATCCGGCCGCGCTGCGGGATCTCCGCAAGGCACTGACCCTGGACCCGGCGCACTCCTACGCCTGGGCCTCCCTCGGCGCCACCCGCCTCGCCCTCGGCAACCCGGCCGCCGCGCTCGCCGACCTGGACCGCGCCCTGGAACTCGAACCGGACTACCCCTGGGCCCTCATCCGCCGGGCCCGCGCCTGGCGGGAGCTCGGTGACCCGGCCCGGCAGCTCGCCGACCTGGACCGCGCGGTCCTGCTGCAGCCCGACTCGCCCTGGGCGCACTGCGAACGCGGCGACGCCCTGCGCGCCGCGGGCCGCGACGAGGAAGCCCTCGTCCACTTCGACCGGGCCCTGACCCTGGACCCCGCGTACACGTCGGCGTACGCGAGCAGGGGCGTGACCCTCTCCCGCCTCGGCCGCCACACGGAGGCGCTCGCCGACCTGGACCGCGCCCTGGAGCAGAGCCCGTCGTACGCGTGGGCACGGACCCAGCGCGACGAGGTCCGACGCCGTCTCGACGATCCCGCGCACCCTCCCGCGTACCCTCCCGCGCACGATTCCGCGCACGGTCCGGAGCACGGCCCGGCCCCCAGCTGACGCACTCGGTCCCGGACACCGTACGAGGCCGGGCGTAGGTGACCAGGTGTGGTCAGGTCGGTCACTTCGGTCACTGCTCCCATACCTCTCCGTGCCCTGAACCGACCGTCCCTGTTCGCATACAGTGCTTGGCGTCGCACGTACGCACGGTGTCCGGGAGGTCTGGGTGGATGCGACTACCGGGCCCGTCTGGGGGCGCCGAGAGCAGCAGGACTTCCGCAGCCGGGTGCGCGGGACGCTGCTCGGCGTGGCCCTCGGGGACGCGCTGGGCACGCCCGTGGACGGGCAGGACATCGACGCGATCCGGCAGGCGCACGGCGCCGCCGGGATCACCGGACCCGCCCCCGCCCACGGCCGGCGCGGCGCCGTCACCCATCTCACCCAGATGACCCTGTTCTCCGTGGACGGCCTCATCCGCGCCCAGGTGCGGCGCGACACCGGGGCCTGGCACCCGCCGACCGACCTGCACCGCGCGTACCTGCGCTGGGCCACGACCCAGCGGGACTGGGGGCCCGACGAGCGCCGCAAGGAGGACGGGTGGCTCGCGCGCGAGGAGTGGCTCTACGCCCGCCGCGACCCGACCCGCGCGCTGCTGGTCGGGCTCGGGGACGACACCATGGGCACGCCCGAGGCGCCCAAGAACCCCGGCGAGGCGGGCCCCGAGGCGGCGGCCCGCTCGGCGCCCTTCGGGCTGCTCGTCGGCTGGGAACCGCAGCTCGTCGCCCAGCTCGCCGTGGAGTGCGCGGCACAGACCCACGGCCGTCCGGCCGCCTACCTCGCGGCCGGTGTGTACGCGGTGATCGTGCACGGTCTGGCCCGGGGCGAGACCCTCGACGCGGCGGTGCAGCGGGCGCTCGTGCTGCTGGCCGCACGGCCGGGGCACCAGCCGGTGTCGGACGCCCTGCAGCAGGCGCTGGGAACCGTACGGCAGGGGATGCCCACGCCGGAGCGGATCGCGGGGCTCGCCGGGGAGGGTACGGCCGAGGGACTCGTCGCCGTCGCCGTGTACTGCGCGCTGGTGGGGGAGGACGTACGGCACGGGCTGTGCCTCGCCGTCAACATGGACGGGCCCAGCGCGGCGGCCGGTGCGCTGACCGGCGGGCTGCTGGGGGCCCTGCACGGCGAAACGGCCCTCCCGCCGGCCTGGCTGGCCGAACTGGAGGGCCGCCCCACGATCCTGGAACTCGCCGACGACTTCGCCATGGAGATGACCCAGGGCTCCGCCCTGCACGGCCCGGCCGCCTCGTCCCCGGCCTGGCTGGCGCGCTACCCGCGTGGGGCGGGAGGCGCCCTGACCGGGTGATGCCTCCCTCCCCGGCCGGGGGGCGACCCCCGAGAGGCTCCGAGAGGCCATGGAGAGGCCATGGAGAGGCCCCGGGGTCAGGGACTGTCCGGTGTCCGGGCGGACGCCGCGTCCGGGGCCTTCGCCGGGGCCGGTACCGCCGCCGCGGCGGAGCCGTCGTCGCCGTCGGTGTTGATGCGTTCGATGACCGCCATCCGCTCCGGAGTGTCCTCCGGCTTCGCGTAGCCGATCAGGACGTACAGGATCAGTGAGACGGCGAGCGGGATCGAGACCTGGTACTCCAGGGGCACGCCCCCCTCGACGGCCCAGTCGATCGGGTAGTTCACCAGCCAGAAGGCCAGCAGGCCCATGGACCAGCTGGTGAGCGCCGCGGTCGGCCCCGAGCGGCGGAACGGACGCAGCAGACCCAGCATCATCGGGATGGCGATCGGGCCCATCAGACCGGCCACCCACTTGATGACCACGGTGATGATGTCCTTGAACGTCGGCGAGTTGACCTGGGTCGCCACCGCCATGGACAGGCCGAGGAAGACCACGGTCGTCACCCGGGCCGCGACCAGGCCCGACCGGTCGTTCCACCGCCGTGCCCTCGCGGACAGCACCGGGGCGACGTCGCGGGTGAACACGGCCGCGATGGCGTTGGCGTCCGAGGAGCACATCGCCATCGTGTGGGAGAAGAAACCCACGATGACCAGGCCCAACAGGCCGTGCGGCAGCAGCTGTTCGGTCATCAGGGCGTAGGAGTCGGAGCCGTCCGCCTTCTGGGACTCGACGAGCAGCGGCGACATCCACATCGGGAAGAACAGCACCAGCGGCCAGACCAGCCACAGCACCGCCGAGAGCCGCGCCGAGCGCTCCGCCTCGCGGGGTGTGGCCGTGGCCATGTACCGCTGGGCCTGGTTGAGCATGCCGCCGTTGTACTCGAACAGCTTGATGAAGAGGAACGCCAGCAGGAAGATCGTGCCGTACGGCCCGACCAGCGGCTCCGCGTGCCCCTGGAGCTCTGGCTCGTCCCATACGCCGAAGAAGCCGCCGTGGTCGCCGAGTTCGGCCACCACCGCGACGAACATGGCGATACCGGCCAGGAGCTGGATGACGAACTGACCCAACTCCGTCAGCGCGTCCGCCCACAGGCCGCCGATGGTGCAGTAGATCGCCGTGACCGCGCCGGTGATGAGGATGCCTTCGTTGAGCGAGACACCGGTGAACACCGCCAGCAGGGTGGCGATCGCCGCCCACTTCGCGCCCACGTCCACGATCTTCAGCAGCATGCCGGACCAGGCCAGCGCCTGCTGGGTCTTCAGGTCGTAGCGGTTCTTGAGGTACTCCAGCGGTGACGCCACATGGAGCCGGGAGCGCAGCCGGTTGATCCGCGGGGCGAACAGTTTCGACCCGATGGCGATACCGAGGGCGATGGGGAAGGACCAGGTGACGAAGGACGTCACGCCGTACGTGTACGCGATGCCGGCGTAGCCGGTGAACATCACCGCGCTGTAACCCGACATGTGGTGGGAGATGCCGGAGAGCCACCAGGGCATCTTGCCGCCGGCCGTGAAGAAGTCACTGACGTTGTCCACCCGCTTGTGCGACCAGACACCGATGGCGATCATCACCGCGAAGTAGCCGATGAGCACCGACCAGTCGAGACTGTTCATGTCCCCCCTTCCGGGGTCCGCCTTGTGAACTCCGCTCAGCTGGTTGGCACTTCGCCCGAGCGGGGTGAGTGTGCGGTGGGTCCGAGGTGCGTCTGCGGCAGGGCGCGAAGTGCCCGCTTATCGTGAGCGCGCAGGCGTGGGCACGACAAGAAAGTGGAGAGTCAAGAGCGCGCAAAGATGTTCACGTCGGTGACTGACGTTCATGATGTTGAACTTTTGGCGAAGGGCCACGAGCGTCGCGACGGCCACGACAGCGCGCCGGCTCGTTCCGCCGGGCAGTCGTTCAAGTCCGGTCTGCGGTCCGCGGTCCGCGGTCTGCAGTCGGTGGTCGGCGGCAAGGACCGGCCGCCACGGTCAGTGCAGCTCCTCCGGGCACGGCGTGCCCCGCGGTACGCCGTACGGCGCCGCCAGCCGGTACGTGCCCGGCTCCGGCGCGAGCAGCACCGTCCACTTGTCGCCGTTCTCGTCCTCCTCGGTCTCCATCAGGCAGCCGTTGAGGTTGTCGTACGTCTTCGGCCCGTCGTCCGAGTCCCCGTCCCCGCCGTCTTCGGACCGGTTCCTGGACTCCTCCGTCTCCCGGGGCCCCTCCAGCTTGTTGCCCTCCGCGTCGACGATGCTCAGCCACGGCGAGTACGGGATGCGCACGACGACCCGGCCCGCCTTCTCGACCCGCATCGTCATCTCGCTCTGGCTGGCCCGCTCCACGACCGCGTTCGGCTCGGCCAGCGAGGACGGGTCGCGCACCGCGAACAGCTGCCAGTTGGCGTCGCCCCAGATCTGCTGGAGATACGGCAGCCCCCGCTGCACCAGCTCCCGCTCCCGCTCACCGCCGTCACCGTCCGGCGTGTCCTTCGGCAGCACCACGAAGTGCACGGCCCAGCGCTTGAGCCACTCGTGATAGTTCGCCGAGTTGAGGGTGTCGTCGTAGAAGAGCGGGTTGCGCTCCATGTCGGCCTGCCGGTTCCAGCCCCGCGCCAGGTTGACGTACGGCGCGAGCGCCGAGGCCTCGCGGTGCGAACGCGCCGGGACGACCTCCACGCGGCCCTTGTCGGCGCCGACCTCCTGGAGTTCGTTCACCAGCGGCGCCAGCTCGCGCGCCCAGGACGCGGCCGGCGTCGTGTTCACGACGTCGTCGACCGACTTGAAGCCGATCCACCCGACGAACCCGACGAACGCCACGACGATCGCGTACCACTTGATGCTCTTCGGCGCCGCGAACGGCAGCGCCGCCACCAGTGCCACCCCGGCGAACAGCATCGACAGCCGCGTCATGTTGGAACCGATCTGCGAACTCACCAGCCAGACCAGCACCACCCCCAACCCGTACACCGCCGCCGTGATCCGGACCGTGATCCACTCCCGCGGCACCAGGACGCACACCAGGACCGAGAACACCAGCGGCAGGACCACCGAACCGAATCCCATCGGCTGCGTCCCCGAGAACGGGAACATCCAGGCCGACACCGCCACCACCGCGGTCGGACCCAGCCCCAGCGCCCACGCCCCCGGCCGGCGCTTCTGCAGGAACAGCGCCACCGCCACCAGCCCCACGAACAGGCCCGCGACCGGCGAGGACATCGTGGCCAGCGCCGCCAGCGGTGCCGCGCACAGGGCCTTCGCCCAGCGCTTGTAGCGCCAGCGGTACGGCCAGCAGAACACCACGGCGACCGCGGCCAGCCCGAACATCATGCCCAGCCCGAACGTCACCCGCCCCGAAGCCGCGTTGCCCAGCAGCCCGAACACCCCCGCGAGCGCGGCCCACAGGGGATTGCGCACGGCCCGGCTGCGGATGAGGAGCATCGTCAGCAGCGCGGCCGACACCGTCCCCGCGAGCATCATCGTCGTCCGTACACCGAGCACCGCCATCAGGTACGGCGACACCATGCTGTACGACACCGCGTGCATACCGCCGTACCAGGCCATGTTGTACGCGGAGTCGGGGTGCCGGCCGACGAACTCGGCCCAGGCGTCCTGCGCCGCGAGGTCGCCGCCACTGTTCGCGAACGTGAAGAACCAGACGATGTGCAGTGCGCCGGCGAGCGCGGTGACGGACAGCACCGGATGCCGCAGCATCCGGGCGCGCACCGCGAGAACGACGGCCTGGGGACGGGAGACGCGGGCCGGGGTGCCGAGAGCCGCGGAGGAGGTGGTGGGGGC
>NZ_LIQT01000036.1 GCF_001418415.1 Streptomyces hirsutus | reverse complement strand
GGATCGATCACCGCGCGGTGTCGACACCATCGTCCGCGCGGTGATCGATCCCGCCGCCGGAGCCGCGCTCTCCTTCGGGCTCGCCGGTGCCCCGTCGCAGCTGCTCGGGGACATGGCGCACCGGCTGATCCCGGTCACCGACCGGGAGGCGGCCTCCCTGGTGAGGTCGATCCGGACCGCACCCCTCCTGTTCGGCTGGCGCGGTTCGGCCCCCGTCGACACCCCCGCTCTGGAAGAGCTGCTGCTGCGGGTGTCACGGCTGGTCGACGACCATCCCGAGGTCGTCGCGGTCGGCCTGGAGCCGGTCGTCGTCGCCACCCACGGGGTGAGTGTCCTCAGCGCCTCCGTACGTCTGGCCCCGCCCCCGGCCCGTGACGACCTCGGCCCCCGGACCCTCCCGGCGTACTGAGGGCGGCGTGCTCCCCTGGGTGTCTCAACGCGGCAGGTCACCGCGCGTTTGACGGCGCGTCGAGCGGGTTACCCGTACCCCCGGCCGGCAGCGGTACCTGCCGCAGGCACGGGACCGGCCCGCCGACCGCGACGGCTTCCCGTCCGGGACGGCCTTCGGGCCGCTGTACGGGTACGCCCGGACCGGCCCGCCCGATGAACGGAGAGAACGGCATGCACCTCGGGGCCCTCGACGCCGACGGGATCGGCTCCCCCCTCGTCCGGCACATCGCCCGCACCGGTCCCGGAGCGCCGAAGTCCTTGCCGGTCCTTCCGCCGCTCCTTCCGCCCTGCTCTCCACCGATCGGCTGAGCGCGCGGCCGGGGCCCGTGCGGCTCGCCGCGCCCCGAGCGGAGCCGTGTGGCGGGCCTCGCGTCCGGCGCGGCGGTGCCCCGCCGGACGGCTCCCCCTGCTACACAGAGCACTGCATATCGAAATGGTGACAAACCGAACATAATCTCCAGGATCGAGTGGCGGGGCCCGACCGTACGTCAGCGGTCGTCCAGCGCGAAGGAGTTGGTGCTGACGTGCTGGTCCTGCTGGCCGTTTATGCGGCGGCCGCAGTGTCGATGCCCTGGTGGGAGAAGCGGCTCGGCCGTGCGATGTGGTTCGTGGCGGCCCTGGTGCCGTTGGCGACCGTGGTCTGGGCGGGCACCCGGGCGGCGCGCGTGCTGGACGGCGGCGCGTACCAGGAGTCCCTGTACTGGGCTCCGTCGCTCGGCCTGACGGTCGACCTGCGCCTGGACGCCCTGTCGCTGCTGATGCTGTGGGTGGTGGCCGGTGTCGGAGCCCTGGTGCTCCTGTACTGCCGGTACTACGTCGAGCGCGACGCCGGCCGGCTGGCCGCCCTGCTGCTGGCCTTCGCCGGGGCGATGATCGGACTGGTGCTGGCGGACAACCTCTTCGTGCTGTACGTCTTCTGGGAGCTGACCACGGTCGCCTCCTTCCTGCTGATCGCGGGGCGCGGGGCGCGGGCGGTGCAGCGGCGTGCCGCCCGGCAGGCCCTGCTGGTGACCGCGGCCGGCGGCCTGGCGATGCTGCTCGGCTTCATCGTGCTGGGCCAGGAGGCCGGCACGTACCGCGTCTCGGCGATCCTCGCCGACCCCCCACGGGGCGGCGCGGTCCCCGCCGCCGTGGTGCTCGTCCTGGTCGGCGCGTTCGCCAAGTCCGCGCAGATGCCGGTGCACGGCTGGCTGCCCGCGGCGATGGTCGCCCCCACACCGGTCAGCGCCTTCCTGCACGCGGCGGCGATGGTCAAGGCCGGGGTCTACCTGGTGGCCCGGCTGGCGCCCGCCCTGGCCGAGGTGACGCCGTGGCGGCCGATGGTGCTCGGCGTGGGACTCGCCACCATGGTGGTGGCCGCGTGGCGGGCCCTGCGCGAGACCGACCTGAAGCTGCTCCTCGCCTACGGAACCGTCAGCGAACTCGGTCTGCTGACCGCCCTGCTGGGCGCGGGCACGCGGACGGCGGCGCTGGCCGGGCTGGTGATGCTGCTGGCGCACGCGGCGTTCAAGTCGGCGCTGTTCCTGTCCGTCGGGATCGTGGACCACCAGACGGGCACGCGCGACATCCGGGAGCTGTCCGGACTGGGCCGCCGTCTGCCCGTGCTGTTCGGCGTCACGGCACTCGCCGCCGCGTCGATGGCCGGTCTGCCGCCCCTCGTCGGCTTCCTGGGCAAGGAAGCGGCCCTGGACGCGTTCCTGCACGGCACCGAACTCGCCCGCCACTACCAGCTGACGGTGGTGCTCGTGTGCGGCTCCGCGCTGACCGTGGCGTTCGCGGCACGGTTCCTGCACGGCGCCTTCGGCGGGCGGCCGTCGGAGAAGGCGGCGCGGGCCGTACGGAGCCCGGAACCGGGATTCGTCGTACCGGTGGCCGTGCTGTCCGCGGCGGGTCTGGTGCTGGGCGTGGCGTACCCCGGCACGGCGGCCCTCCCCACGGTCTACGCCGACGCCTACCCGCCGGGAGCCGACGGACCGTACGAACTGTCCCTGTGGCACGGGTTCACCCCGGTGCTCGGTCTGTCGGCGCTGTCGCTCGTCGTCGGTGTGCTGATCCACGCGCTCCTGCGCCGCGGTGCCGTGCCCGCCCGGCTGCCGCGCCTGCCCGACGTGCAGCGCGCGTACGACCGCGTGATCGAGGGCGTGGACCGGCTGGCCGTGACACTGACCCGGCACACCCAGGTCGGCTCGCTGCCCGTCTATCTGACCGTGCTGCTCGCGACGGTCGTCGCGGTGCCCGGCGCGGCACTCGTGGCGGCGGCACCGTCCCTGGGATCACCGCCCCTGTGGCGGTACTCGCTCGAACCGGTCCTGGCCGTGGTGATGCTGGCCGCCGCCGCCACGGTGGTGACCGCCCGGCACCGGCTCACCGCCATCCTGCTGACCGGGGCCGTCGGGTACGGAGCGGCGGGCCTGTTCCTGGTGCGGGGAGCCCCGGACCTGGCGCTCACCCAGTTCCTGGTCGAGACGATGACGCTGGTGGTCGTGGTGCTGGTGCTGCGCCGGATGCCGTCCCGGTTCGATCCCGGCCGCACGTCGGTGCCGGGGCGGGTGCTGCGGGGCGCGGTGGCCGTCGGGGTCGGCGCCGTCGTCACCTGCTTCGCGCTGGCGGCGGCCTCCGCCCGTACGGCTCCGGTGATCTCGACCGGGTACCTGCGCCGAGCGGCGGAGACGGGCGCCTACAACGTCGTCGACGCGATCATCGTCGACTTCCGGGCCCTGGACACGCTGGGCGAGATCTCGGTCGTGCTCGTGGCGGCGGTCGGAGTCGGCAGCCTGGTCCGGTTCCGCGACCGCGACGCGGTACGGGCCGTCGACGAGGAGCCGCCCGCCCGGTTCCCCACGACGCACTGGGACGAGCCCCGGCAGACCTGGCTGCCGGGAGCCGGCGAACGCCCCGGCGGCGAGCGCTCGGTCCTGCTGGAAGTGGCCACTCGGCTGCTCTTCCCCTCCATCCTGGTGCTCTCGCTGTTCCTGCTGTTCTCCGGGCACTACCGGCCGGGCGGAGGATTCTCCGGCGGCCTGGTGGCGGGGCTGGCGTTCGTCCTGCGGTACCTCGTCGGCGGACAGGCCGACCTCGGCGCCGCCGTACGCCTGCGCCCGGTCGCGATCGCGGGCACGGGCCTGGTGATCGCGGCGGTCGTCGCCCTGGCGCCGCTCGCCGTCGGCGGTACGCCGCTGGACAGCGACCTGGTGACATGGCACCTGCCGCTGGTGGGTGAGGTGAAGTGGGCGACCAGCCTGTTCCTCGACGTCGGCGTCTACCTGCTCGTGGTCGGTGTCGTCCTCAAGCTCCTGTCGGCGGTGGGCGTCTCGCTGGACCGGGGCGGGACGGCGGCCCGGAACGAGGAGGGATCCGCTCGATGACCGGCGCGGTGGACAACACGGTGAACACCCTCGACGTGACGATGGCCGTCGTGGTCGGCGGCCTGTTCACGATCGGCTTCCACCTCATGCTGCAACGGTCCCTGATGCGGATCGTCCTCGGCTTCATCCTCCTGGGCCACGGCACCAACATGCTGCTCCTGGTCGCCGGAGGCACCCCCGGCCGGCCCCCGGTGCTGGAAGGGCAGCCGGTGAACCCGGCGGAGCCCGCCGATCCGCTGCCCCAGGCCATGGCGCTGACGTCGATCGTCATCACGTTCGGCCTCACGGCGTTCCTGATGGCCCTCGCCTACCGTTCCTGGCGACTGTCCGGCAGCGACGAGGTGCGCGACGACGTGGAGGACCGTCGCATCGACATCGCCCGCCAGCGTGCCGGGGCCGACGAGGTGACTGGCCCGGGCGAGGAGAACGACGACGACCTCGGCGAACCCGACGGCGACCTCGGTGACGACGGCCTCGGCGAACCCGACGGCGGCGAGGGCGACGCCGGCGAGCCGGACCACCGGGACGACGGCACCGCTCCGGAGGAACACCGATGACCGCACTGCTGCTCGCCCTGCCCGTGGTCCTGCCGCTCCTGTGCGCCGGGGTGACCCTGCTCGGACTGCCCGGCCGGGTGATCCGCGTACTGGGCGCCCTCGTCCTGGCGGGCGTGCTGGTGGACGCGGCGGCCCTGCTCGTCCTCACCGACACCCGCGGCCCGCAGTCCGTGCACGTCGGAGGCTGGCCGGCGCCGCTGGGCATCACGCTCGTCGCCGACCGGCTGTCGGCGCTCCTGCTCACCGTGTCCGTACTGGTGACCCTGGCCGTCCTGCTCTTCGCCATCGGCCAGGGCACCGCGGAGAAACGCCAGAGCTCGGCCGAGGTCTTCCACCCCGCCTATCTGCTGCTCGTCACCGGGGTCAGCCTGGCCTTCCTCACCGGGGACCTGTTCAACCTCTTCGTCGCCTTCGAGATCCTGCTCGCCGCCTCCTACGTCCTGATCACCCTGGACGCCGACGGGAACCGCACCCGGGCCGGCATGACGTACACGATCATCAGCCTGACGTCCTCCCTGCTGTTCCTCACGCTCGTCGGCCTGGTGTACGCGGCCGCCGGCACGGTCACCCTGGCCCAGCTCGGGCCGCGGCTCGCCGAACTCCCCGACGGCCTGCGCGGCGCGCTCGCCCTGCTGCTCCTGGCCGTCCTGGGCATCAAGGCGGCGATCGTCCCCCTGCACTTCTGGCTGCCCGACAGCTACCCCACCGCACCGGCGCCGATCACCGCCGTGTTCGCCGCACTGCTGACCAAGGTCGCCGTCTACGCGCTGCTGCGCACCCAGACCCTGCTCTTCCCGCGCTCCAGCGTGTGGACCCTGCTGGCCTGCGTGGCGATCGCCACCATGATCGTGGGCATTCTCGGTGCCCTGGCCCAGGACGACATCAACCGGCTGCTGTCCTTCACCCTCGTCAGCCACATCGGCTTCATGCTGTTCGGGCTCGCGCTGTTCGACACGACCGGGCTCACCGGCACGGTCCTCTACATGGTCCACCACATCGTCGTGCAGGCGGCGCTCTTCCTGGCCGCCGCCCTGGCCGTGCGCCACACGGGAACAACGGGCCTGGACCGCATGGCACAGCGGCCGGTCCCGGCGCCCCTGGTCGCCGTGCTGTTCGCCGTCCCCGCTCTGAGCCTGGCCGGGATCCCGCCGTTCTCCGGGTTCGTGGCCAAGCTGACCCTGCTGCGGGCCGGCGCGTGGCAGGGCGGCACCGCGGCGTACGCCCTCGCCGCGACCGCCCTGCTCACCAGCCTGCTGACGCTCTACGCCATGACCCGGATCTGGACCAGGGCCTTCGTGCGGCAGAAGCCGTACCCGGAGCACCGTGACGCGCCACCGCCGGGAACACCGGCCTCCGGCGCCGCCCGCCGCCCGCAGCGCCGCGCCGTCCGGTACGGGGCCCGGCTGATGACCGCCGCCACCGCCGTCATGGTGATGACCGGTGTCGCGGTCGCCGTCTTCGCGGGTCCGCTCGCCCGGGTCGGCGAACGAGCCGCCCAGGAACTGCTCGACCCGCGGGACTACCGCTCCGCCGTCATGCCCGAGGAGGACCGTTGACCCGCCGGGAGAACGCCCACCGAGTCCTGCGCCGCCTGCCCATGGTCGGGTGGCTGTGGCTGCTGTGGATCCTGCTGTGGGGGTCCGTCGGCCCGGTGGTCCTCGTCGGAGGCCTGCTCGTCGCCGCGGCCGTCGTCGGGTCCTTCTTTCTGCCGCCGGTTCTGCCGGGAGCCGTGCCCCGGCCCCTGGCGATCGGACGCCTGCTGGTCGACCTGCTGAAGGATCTCGTCGGGTCCGGGGTCACCGTCGCCTGGCAGGTCCTGAGGTACGGGGGGAAGACGTCCACGGCGATCGTCGAAGTCCCGCTGCACGTCGACAGCGACCTCCTGATCACAGCCGTGGCCGAACTCACGACGATCGCCCCCGGCACGCTGGTGGTGGAGATCGACCGGCGCCGGCAGCGGCTGTACGTCCACGCGCTCCCGGTCCGTGACGAAACCGACCTCGCCCGACGCAGAAAGGCGGTGCAGACCGTGGAGCGCAGAGTGGCGCGGGCGGTCGGCCGCGGCCGACGCACCGGAGCGGCCGGAGACGACACCTCCGGGTCCTCCGATCACCCGGATCAAGGAGGCAGCACCCCATGACTGTCATGTACACCGTCACCCTGGCCGTGCTGTCGGCGGCCGGCCTGCTCACCCTGCTGCGCCTCGTGCGCGGTCCGGACGCGCTCAACCGCATCGTGGCGCTGGACGTCGTCCTGACGATGATCATCGCCGGGACCGCCGTGGGCATGGCCCTGCGCGAGGACACCACGCCCCTGCCCGTACTCGTCGTCCTCGCCCTGCTGGCCTTCACCGGATCGATCACGGCCGCCCACCTGATCGAGAAGCGGGCAGGCCTGCGATGACGGTGGCCGACGTGATCACCGCCGTCCTGCTCCCGGCCGGCGCGGTCTTCTGTCTGCTCGGCGCCCTGGGCCTGCTCCGCTTCCCGGACATCGTCAGCCGCCTGCACGCGGCCGCCAAGGCCCAGACGCTCGGCCTGATGCTCATCCTGGTGGGAACCGCCGTGCAGATGCCCCTGCGCTACGCGCCGGTGCTGTTGCTCGTCGTTCTGTTCCAGCTGCTCACCGCGCCGATCACCAGCCAGATCGTCGGCCGCACCGCCTACCGCGTCCAAGCCCTGGACCGCGGCGCGCTGTTCCGGGACGAACTCGCCGACCGTCTCGCGCGGGACGGCACTCCGGTGGACGAGCGGCCGCCGCGCGAGGACGCGGACCGGTGAAGCCTCCCCGACCGAACGGTCCGGGCCGTTCCCGGCCCGGACCGGCCCGGTGCGCGGGGGAGTGCCGTGACCGGTGCCTCGCAGTCGGTGGTCCCCCGTAGGATGGGCGTCATGGCCAAGACCAGTACGACGACCCAGGGGCTGCGGGCGGCGATCGAGCGCAGCGGCTACTACCCGGCCCTCGTGGCCGAGGCGGTGGAGGCCGCGGTGGGCGGCGAGCCCGTCCGGTCGTACCTGGTCCACCAGGAAACGACGTTCGACCAGAACGAGGTGCGGCGCCATGTGACCGTGCTCGTCCTCACCGGCAACCGCTTCATCGTCAGCCACACCGACGAGCAGGCCGCCGACACCACGTCCCCGACCCCGTACGCCACCACGTCCACGGAGTCGGTCAAGCTCGGCCGGATCTCGTCGATCGTGGTCAGCCGCGTCGTCGCCAACCCGGAGTCCTACAAGCCGGGCACGCTGCCCCGCGAGATCGTGCTCACCATCGGCTGGGGCGCGGTCGCCCGCCTCGACCTGGAGCCCGCCGCCTGCGGCGACCCCAACTGCGAGGCCGACCACGGCTACACGGGCAGTTCGACGGCCGACGACCTCAGCCTGCGGGTCAGCGAGGCCGGGGACGGCCCGGAGACGGTGCGTCAGGCGCTCGCCTTCGCGCAGGCCCTCTCCGAGGCGACCGCGGACTCCGCACGCTGATGCCGCACACCTCCCCGACCCCGTACACCC
>NZ_LIQT01000359.1 GCF_001418415.1 Streptomyces hirsutus | reverse complement strand
CTCAACACCATCCGCCGGGAGAATCCGGCCCTGCACCGGCTGCGGAATCTCCATTTCCACCAGGCGGACCAGGACCCGGTCATCGTGTACTCGAAGAAGCAGGGTTCGAACACGGTGCTGGTGGTCGCCAACCTCGACCCCCACCGCACCCAGGAGGCCACGGTCTCGTTGGACATGCCGCAACTCGGCCTGGACTGGCACGAGTCGGTGCCGGTACGCGACGAACTCACCGGTGAGACGTACCACTGGGGCAGGGCCAACTACGTGCGCCTGGGACCGGGTGGCGCGCATGTGCTCGTCGTCGGCCGGGAGGCCGAAGGCGGCCGTGACCACGGCCGTGACCGCACGGCGTCGGCCCCGGTCTCCGCCCCGGTCTCGGCCCCGGGGACCGCGTCCCCCGGCCCGCAGGGCACGGCTGCGCGACCGTCCCGACCGTCCACCCCGCAGATCGGAGGGTCACCCGCATCATGATCGTCAACGAGCCCGTACCGGACACCTTCGAGGACACACCGGCGCAGGACCGCGACCCCGACTGGTTCAAGCGTGCCGTCTTCTACGAGGTCCTCGTCCGCTCCTTCCAGGACAGCAACGGCGACGGCATCGGCGACCTGAAGGGACTGACCGCCAAACTCGACTATCTGCAGTGGCTCGGCGTCGACTGCCTCTGGCTGCCCCCGTTCTTCAAGTCACCGCTGCGCGACGGCGGTTACGACGTCGCCGACTACACCGCCGTGCTGCCCGAGTTCGGCGACCTCGCCGACTTCGTGGAATTCGTGGACGCCGCCCATCAACGGGGCATGCGCGTGATCATCGACTTCGTCATGAACCACACCAGCGACCAGCACCCGTGGTTCCAGGAGTCCCGCAAGGACCCCGACGGCCCCTACGGCGACTACTACGTCTGGGCGGACGACGACAAGCAGTACCAGGACGCGCGGATCATCTTCGTCGACACCGAGGCCTCCAACTGGACGTACGACCAGGTCCGCGGGCAGTACTACTGGCACCGCTTCTTCTCGCACCAGCCGGACCTCAACTACGAGAACCCGGCCGTGCAGGAGGAGGTGATCTCCGCGCTGAAGTTCTGGCTGGACCTCGGCATCGACGGTTTCCGGCTGGACGCCGTGCCGTACCTCTACCAGGAGGAGGGCACCAACTGCGAGAACCTGCCCGCCACGCACGCCTTCCTGAAGCGGGTGCGCAAGGAGATCGACGCGCAGTACCCGGACACCGTGGTCCTCGCCGAGGCGAACCAGTGGCCGGAGGACGTCGTCGACTACTTCGGCGACTACGCCGCCGGCGGCGACGAGTGCCACATGGCGTTCCACTTCCCGGTGATGCCCCGCATCTTCATGGCCGTGCGGCGCGAGTCGCGCTACCCCGTCTCCGAGATCCTCGCCAAGACCCCGGCCATCCCCTCGGGCTGCCAGTGGGGCATCTTCCTGCGCAACCACGACGAGCTGACCCTGGAGATGGTCACCGACGAGGAACGCGACTACATGTGGGCCGAGTACGCCAAGGACCCGCGGATGCGCGCCAACATCGGCATCCGCCGCCGCCTGGCCCCGCTGCTGGACAACGACCGCAACCAGATCGAGCTCTTCAACGCCCTGCTGCTGTCGCTGCCCGGCTCGCCGATCCTCTACTACGGCGACGAGATCGGCATGGGCGACAACATCTGGCTCGGCGACCGCGACGCGGTGCGCACCCCGATGCAGTGGACCCCCGACCGCAACGCCGGCTTCTCGTCGTCGGACCCGGGGCGGCTGTTCCTGCCCACGATCATGGATCCGGTCCACGGCTACCAGGTCACCAACGTCGAGGCGTCCATGGCGTCGCCGTCGTCGCTGCTGCACTGGACCCGCCGGATGATCGAGATCCGCAAGCAGAACCACGCCTTCGGCCTGGGCACCTACACCGAACTGCCCTCCTCCAACCCCGCCGTCCTCGCCTTCCTGCGCGAGCACGAGGACGACCTGGTGCTCTGCGTCAACAACTTCTCCCGTTTCGCGCAGCCCACCGAGCTCGATCTGAGCGCCTTCGAGGGACGCCACCCGGTCGAGCTGTTCGGCGGGGTGCGCTTCCCGGCCGTGGGCGAACTGCCGTATCTGCTGACCCTGGGGGGCCACGGCTTCTACTGGTTCCGGCTCCGCAGGGACGCCGCCTAGAACCCGGGGCGGGGCGGTTTCTCCCGCCCCGCCCGGGGCACGCATCAGTAACACCCCGACGACCCGGGGAAAGGACGCGACTCCATGCCGGAAGCCGTCATACGTACCGTCGCACCCCCGCCCGGCCTGCTTGCCTCATTGGATCCCCTGCTCAGGGAGTGGCTGCCGCGACAGCGCTGGTTCGCGGGCAAGGGACGCCCGATCACCGGATTCACTCTGGTCACGGCCACCGAGCTGCTGCCACCCGGTGCCAGGCTGGGCCTGTACCACCTGCTCGTCCGTGCTCACCAGCCCGCCCCGTCCGGCTCCTCCGGCTCCTCCGGCTCCTCCGCCCATGGTGGCGGCGCCGCCCACTCCGGCGACTGCTACCAGCTGCTGATCGGCGTGCGCGAGGCGCTGCCGCCCCGGCTGGCGCCCGCACTGATCGGGCACCTGAGCGAGGGCCCGCTCGCCGGACGGACGGTCTACGAGGCCCTGCACGACGCCCGTCCCGCCGAACTGCTCCTGGAGGCCCTGCGGACCCGGGCCCGGATCGGCGGGCTGCGCTTCGAGCGGGACCCGGGACAGGAGATCCGGCCCGGCCTGGTGCCGCGTCTGATGACGGTCGAGCAGTCGAACTCGTCCGTCGTCTACGGAGATACGTTCATCCTGAAGCTGCTGCGCCGGATCGTGCCCGGGATCAACCCCGATCTGGAGCTGCCGCTGGCCCTAGCCCGCGAGGGCTGCCCACGGGTGCCGCCGCCCACGGCGTGGCTGGTCGCGGACCCGGACCCGGCCGATCCCGGCGAGACCCACGTGCTGGGCGTGCTCCAGCCGTTCGTGCAGGGTGCGACGGACGGGTGGGAGCTGGCGCTGCGGGAACTGGCCAAGGGCGAGGACTTCGTCGCCGAGGCACGGGCACTGGGGCGGGCCACCGCCGAGGTGCACACCGCGCTGGCCCGCGCGCTGCCCACGGTCACCCTGGGCCACAGCAGGCTGCGGACCATGGTCGCCGGCATGACCGAGCGGCTGGCGGCGGCCGTCGGGGCGGTGCCCGCGCTGCGTCCGTACGCGACCGGTCTCGGCTCGGCGTACACCGCCCTGGACGACCTGGCCGCCGAGGGGCAGACCTGGACCGCCCAGCGGGTGCACGGCGATCTGCATCTCGGCCAGTGTCTGCGGTCTCCGGCCGGTGAGTGGTCGCTGATCGACTTCGAGGGCGAACCGGCCCGGCCGCTCGCCGAGCGGCGGATGCCGCAGCCCGCGGTCCGGGACGTGGCCGCCATGCTGCGGTCCTTCGACTACGCGGCCCGCTCCGCGGACCCGCCGCAGCCGGACTGGGCCGAGCACTGCCGGGCGGCGTACTGCTCCGGCTACGCGGAGGCGGCGGGCGCCGATCCGCGCACCGATCCCGTGATGCTGCGCGCGTACGAGACGGACAAGGCCGTCTACGAGGTGCTGTACGAGGCCCGGCACCGGCCTCAGTGGCTTCCGGTCCCGTTGGCGGCGGTGCGCAGACTCGCCGGACCCGACCGGGCCTGACCCGACCCACCCGACCTTCCTTCAGGAGGCTCCGTCCGTGATCCCCCGCCCCGAGTCCAGCGGTTCGCATCCGGAGCAACCGGCCGAGCAGCAGCCGGTCGAGCAGCGGCCCGCCGAGCCGCCGAAGGCCGCGCGGAAGAAGAAACCCGCGGCAGTCGAGGCGGCCGGGGCGATACCCGAGAAGGGCGCCACGAAGAAGGGTTCCGGGAAGAAGGCCGTCGTGAAGAAGGGCACGTCGAAGAAGGGCAAGGCGAAGAAGGCCGAGGCCGTGCGGGTGCGGGCCTCCGGGGCGCACCCGGTGGCCGGGCAGCTCGCCCCGCCGGAGGCCGAGCTCGCGGTCTCCCCCGCACTCGGCCCCGCCGACCGGGAGCGGCTGCTGGACGGCACGCACCACGACCCGCACGCGGTGCTGGGCGCGCACCCGGTGCCCGGCGGGGTCGTCTTCCGGGCGTTCAAGCCGTACGCCCTGGCGGTCACCGTGGTCTCCGGGGGCCTCACCGTCGAACTGCACGACGACGGGGGCGGGTTCTTCTCGGCGCTGCTGCCGCTGCGGGAGGCCCCGGCGTACCGGCTGCTCGTGGCGTACGAGGGGACGGTGCGGGAGGTCGAGGACGCGTACCGGTTGCTGCCCACGCTCGGCGAGCTGGATCTGCATCTGATCGGCGAGGGGCGGCACGAGGAGCTGTGGACGGCGCTCGGCGCGCACCCCATGACCCACCAGGGGGTGGCCGGCACCCGGTTCGCGGTGTGGGCGCCGAACGCGCGCGGGGTGCGGGTGGCGGGCGGCTTCAACTTCTGGGACGGCGCCGGGTACCCCATGCGGTCGCTGGGCTCCTCCGGGGTGTGGGAGCTGTTCGTGCCGGGGGTCGGGGAGGGCGAGCTGTACAAGTTCGAGATCACCCGGCCCGACGGTTCGAAGACCCTGCGCGCCGACCCGATGGCGCGGCGCACGGAGGTCCCGCCGGCCACCTCGTCCGTCGTCACGTCCTCGCGGTACTCGTGGGGGGATGCCGAGTGGCTGGCGCGCCGCGCCGAAGTGCCCGCGCACGAGGCGCCGTTCTCGGTGTACGAGGTGCATCTGCCGTCGTGGCGGCCAGGACTGACGTACCGTCAACTCGCGGATCAGCTACCCGCGTACGTCAAGGATCTCGGCTTCACGCACGTCGAGCTGATGCCGGTCGCCGAGCATCCCTTCGGTGGCTCCTGGGGCTACCAGGTCACCGGTTTCTACGCGCCCACGGCCCGCCTCGGCACCCCGGACGACTTCAAGTACCTGGTCGACGCCCTGCACCGGGCCGGGATCGGGGTGCTGATGGACTGGGTGCCGGCGCACTTCCCGCGGGACGAGTGGGCGCTGGCCGAGTTCGACGGACGGCCGCTGTACGAGCACGCCGATCCGCTGCGGGCCGCCCATCCCGACTGGGGAACCCTGGAGTTCGACTTCGGGCGGCGCGAGGTGCGCAACTTCCTGGTGGCCAACGCCGTGTACTGGTGCGAGGAGTTCCACATCGACGGGCTGCGCGTGGACGCCGTCGCCTCCATGCTGTACCTCGACTACTCGCGCGAGCCCGGCCAGTGGACGCCGAACGAACGCGGCGGCCGGGAGAACCTGGACGCGGTGACGTTCCTGCAGGAGATGAACGCCACGGTGTACCGCAGGGTGCCCGGCGTGGTGACGGTCGCGGAGGAGTCCACGGCCTGGGACGGCGTCACCCGGGCCACCCATCACGAGGGCCCGAGCGGCTTCGGCGGGCTGGGGTTCGGGCTGAAGTGGAACATGGGCTGGATGCACGACTCGCTGGAGTACATGAGCCACGAGCCGGTGCACCGCAGGTACCACCACCACGAGATGACGTTCTCGATGGTGTACGCCTACAGCGAGAACTACGTCCTGCCGATATCGCACGACGAGGTCGTGCACGGCAAGCGGTCTCTGGTGTCGAAGATGCCCGGCGACTGGTGGCAGCAGCGCGCCGGGCTGCGCGCCTACCTCGGCTTCATGTGGGCCCACCCCGGCAAGCAACTGCTGTTCATGGGGCAGGAGTTCGCGCAGGGCGCCGAGTGGTCCGAGCAGCACGGCCCGGACTGGTGGCTGCTGGACCCGGCCTACGGCGCCGAGGCCGACCACCGCGGGGTGCGCGACCTGGTGCGCGACCTCAACACCGTGTACCGGCACACCCCGGCGCTGTGGCGGCTGGACACCGAGCCCGCCGGGTTCCGCTGGGTGGCCGGAGACCTGGCCGAGGACAACGTGCTCGCCTTCCTGCGGTACGACCGGGACGGCACCCCGCTGCTCGCGGTCTCCCACTTCGCCCCCGTGGTCCGGCACGACTACCTGATCGGCGTCCCGGACGACGTGCCCGCCTGGCACGAGGTCCTGAACACGGACGCGGCCCGCTACGGCGGCGGCGACGTGGGCGGGCCCGACCCGGTCAAGCCGGAGCCGCAGGGGCGGCACGGGTTCCCGGCGAGCATCCGGCTGACCCTGCCGCCCCTGGCGACGGTCTGGCTGCGCCCGGCCTGACCGGCGGGCGGGCGCTACGCCAGGGTGTCGGCCAGCGGCTTCGGCAGCGGCTCGGTGTGCAGGACGCCGAGCCGCTGGGTGGCACGGGTCAGCGCCACGTACAGGTCGCTGGTGCCGTAGCGCCCCGGTTCGGCCACGAGGACGGAGTCGAACTCCAGGCCCTTGGCCTGCCGCGGGTCGAGCAGCACGACCCCCTGCGTCAGGTCCGGTTCGGCGCCCGCCGTGACCCCGTCCAGCCGGGCGGCCAGGGCGCGGTGCAGGTCGCGCGGGGCGATGACGGCGAGCCGGCCCGGCGGGGCGCCGTCCGGTCCGGGCGCGTCCTGGCGCCCCGGGGACCCGGCGGTGAGTTCCGCGACGGCCTCGGCGACGGCGCCGGGCAGGTCGTCGGTGGCGCGGGCCCAGGGGCGTACGCCGGTGGAGCGGACCGACCCGGGCGGCTCGAAGCCGGGGTGCTCGGCACGGACCACGGCCGCCGCGACGTCCATGATCTCGGCCGGGGTGCGGTAGTTGACGCCGAGCCGGGTGTGCTCCCAGCGGTCCTCGACGTACGGGGCGAGGATGTCCTTCCAGGAGCCGACCCCGCCCGCCTCCGACGTCTGCGCCGGATCGCCGACCAGGGTCATCGAGCGGGTCGGACTGCGCCGCATCAGCAGCCTCCAGGCCATCGGCGACAGTTCCTGTGCCTCGTCGACGATGATGTGGCCGAACGCCCAGGTGCGGTCGGCGGCGGCCCGTTCGGCGGCGCTGCGGTGGTCGTCCTCCTCGTGCCGTTCGGCGAAGCGTTCCGCGTCGATGATGTCGTGCGCGGACAGCACCTCGGAGGACTCGGGGTCGCCCTCCTCCTTGTCCTCGAACTCGAAGGTCCGCGACGCGTACGACACGTCCAGGACGCCCTGGGCGTACGCGATCTGCGTCCGCCGCTCCCGGTCGGCCCGCTCGCGCACCCACCGGTCGTCCTCGCCGAGGAGTTCGGCGGCCTCGTCGAGCAGCGGCACGTCGGCGACGGTCCAGTGCCGGGTCACCGGGCGGCGTACCGCGGCGGCGTCCTCGGCCGGCAGGAACTCCTCGGGCGCGGCGAGGAAGTCGGCGATCAGCCGCTGCGGGGTGATCCGGGGCCACAACTGGTCGATGGCGGACCACACTTCGGGGTTCTCGGCGAGCTCGTCGCGGATCTGGGTGATGTCGCTGGGGTCGAGCAGATTGCCGCCGTCGTACGGGTCGGTGCCGATGCGTTCGGCGACCATGTCGGTGAGCGCGTTGAGGACGTGGCCCTCGAAGTACTCGCGGGACGCGTTGTGCGGCAGCTTGGCGGCACGGGTGCGTTCGCGGGCGACCCGCACCAGGCCGTCGTCCAGCATGAGGATCTCGCGGTCGTGCTCGATGGTGATCACCGGGTCGGGCAGCGTCTGCCGGCTGCGGACGACCTCGGTGAGGACGTCGGCCATGGCGGCCCGGCCCTTCACGGCGGCGGCCTCGGGGGCGTCCGCCCGGGTGGTCTTCACGCCGGGGAACAGCTCGCCGACGGTCGCGAGCAGCACCCCGGTCTCGCCGAGGCTGGGCAGCACCTCGCCGATGTAGCCGAGGAACGCCGGGTTGGGGCCGACGATGAGGACGGCGCGGCGGGCCAGCAGCTCGCGGTGCTCGTAGAGGAGGTAGGCGGCGCGGTGCAGGGCCACGGCGGTCTTGCCGGTGCCGGGGCCGCCCTCGACCACCAGCACGCCGCGGTGCGGGGCGCGGATGATGCGGTCCTGGTCGGCCTGGATGGTGCGGACGATGTCGCCCATGCGGCCGGTGCGCGCGGAGTTGAGCGCGGCGAGCAGCACGGCGTCGCCGGTCGGGTCCTCGTGGCCGGTGCGGGTCTCGTCGCCGAGGTCGAGGATCTCGTCGTGCAGGGCGGTGACCGTGCGCCCCTCGGAGGTGATGTGCCGGCGGCGCCTCAGTCCCATCGGGGTGTGGCCGGTGGCCAGGTAGAAGGGGCGGGCGACGTCTGCGCGCCAGTCGATGAGGACGGGGGTGCGCTCCGCGTCGTCGGCGCGCAGTCCGATGCGGCCGATGTGGTGGGTGGCGCCTGAGGAGAGGTCGATCCGGCCGAAGCACAGCGAACCGTCCACCGCGTTCAGCGCCGCGAGCAGCCCGGACCGCTCGGCGACGAGGATGTCCCGCTCCAGCCTGGCCTGCATGGGCGTGTTGCCCTGCCCGAGCGCGTCCGTGAGGGACACCTCGGTGTCACCGCGCAGGGCGTCCACGCGTGCGTACAGTCCGTCGATGAATTCCTGTTCCTGTCGGAATTCACGGTCCGGATATTCGCTGTTTGACAATTCGGCTCCCGCCCGGATATACTGTGCTCATTGAACTTCCTTGCGACTCAATTCTCTTGAAGTCGCGAGTCAATAAATATACGCAAAAGAAACCCCCGGGCGCAATTACCCGGGGGTTTCTTTTGCGCGGTGCCGGCCGCCCGCTCCGGTATCGGCTCAGATCACTTCGCCCAGTTCCTCCAGCAACCGCCGCTTGGGCCTGGCGCCCACCATCGACCGCAGCGGTTCCCCGTCCCGGAACACCATGAACGTCGGCATCGACAGCACCCTGTACGCGTGGGTGGTGGCCGGGTTGGCGTCCACGTTCAGCTGCACGACCTTCAGCCGCCCGCCCTGCTCGGCGGCGAGCGCGCTCAGCACCGGCGCCATCTGTCGGCACGGCGGACACCAGTCGGCGGTGAACTCCACCAGCACCGGCAGTTCGGCCCCGATCACCTCCGTCGCGAAGTCCGCGTCGGTCACCTCGGTCACCTCGGTCACACCCTTCGCCCTGCTCACCTCTGCCGCCCTCCGAGTTCGCACACCGGCTCCGGACCTCCCGGAGCCGGTGTGCGAACTC
>NZ_LIQT01000358.1 GCF_001418415.1 Streptomyces hirsutus | reverse complement strand
CGCCCCGCAGCCCGCCGCCGCACCGCCGGCTGCCCAGCCGGCCGCGAAGGCCCCGGTGCCCGCTCCGGCGAAGGCCGCTCCGGCCCCCGCCAAGCCGGCCGCCGCGAAGTCCCAGGCCCCCAAGGCGCAGCCCGCCGACGGGGTCAAGCCGGGCATCGAGCAGGTGACGCTGCGCGGCCCGTCCGCCGCCGTCGCGAAGAACATGGACGCCTCCCTGGAGGTGCCCACGGCCACGTCCGTGCGCGCGCTCCCGGTGAAGCTCCTGTTCGACAACCGCATCGTCATCAACAACCACCTCAAGCGTGCCCGCGGCGGGAAGATCTCCTTCACGCACCTCATCGGCTACGCGATGGTCCAGGCCATCAAGGCGATGCCGTCGATGAACTGGCACTACGCGAAGGTGGACGGCAAGCCCACCCTGGTGAAGCCGGAGCACATCAAGTTCGGCCTCGCCATCGACCTGGTCAAGCCGAACGGCGACCGCCAGCTGGTCGTCGCGGGCATCGAGAAGGCCGAGACGCTGAACTTCTTCGAGTTCTGGCAGGCCTACGAGGACATCGTCCGTCGCGCCCGCGACAACAAGCTGACGATGGCCGACTTCACGGGCGTCACGGTCTCGCTGACCAACCCCGGCGGCCTCGGCACCGTCCACTCCGTGCCGCGCCTGATGCCGAACCAGTCGGTGATCCTGGGCGTCGGTTCCATGGACTACCCGGCGGAGTTCCAGGGCACCAGCCAGGACACCCTGAACAAGCTCGGCATCTCGAAGGTCATGACGCTCACGTCGACCTACGACCACCGGGTGATCCAGGGTGCCGCCTCCGGCGAGTTCCTGCGCGCCGTGGCGAACCTGCTGCTCGGCGAGAACGGCTTCTACGACGACATCTTCGAGGCGCTGCGCATCCCCTACGAGCCGGTCCGCTGGCTCAAGGACATCGACGCGTCCCACGACGACGACGTCACCAAGGCCGCCCGCGTCTTCGAGCTGATCCACTCCTACCGGGTCCGCGGCCACGTCATGGCCGACACCGACCCGCTGGAGTACCGCCAGCGCAAGCACCCCGACCTGGACATCACCGAGCACGGGCTCACCCTCTGGGACCTGGAGCGCGAGTTCGCGGTCGGCGGTTTCTCGGGCAAGACCCTGATGAAGCTGCGCGACATCCTCGGTGTGCTCCGCGACTCGTACTGCCGCACCACCGGCATCGAGTTCATGCACATCCAGGACCCGAAGCAGCGCAAGTGGATCCAGGACCGCGTGGAGCGCTCGCACTCCAACCTGGAGCGCGAGGAGCAGCTGCGCATCCTGCGCCGACTGAACGCGGCGGAGGCCTTCGAGACCTTCCTGCAGACCAAGTACGTCGGCCAGAAGCGCTTCTCCCTGGAGGGCGGCGAGTCCGTCATCCCGCTGCTGGACGCCGTGCTGGACTCGGCCGCCGAGTCCCGTCTCGACGAGGCCGTCATCGGCATGGCCCACCGCGGCCGGCTGAACGTGCTGGCCAACGTCGTGGGCAAGTCGTACGCGCAGATCTTCCGCGAGTTCGAGGGCAACCTCGACCCGAAGTCGATGCACGGCTCCGGCGACGTGAAGTACCACCTGGGCGCCGAGGGCACCTTCACCGGTCTCGACGGCGAGCAGATCAAGGTCTCCCTGGTCGCCAACCCCTCCCACCTGGAGGCGGTGGACCCGGTCCTGGAGGGCGTGGCGCGCGCCAAGCAGGACATCATCAACAAGGGCGGCACGGACTTCACCGTCCTGCCGGTGGCGATCCACGGTGACGCGGCCTTCGCGGGCCAGGGCGTGGTGGCCGAGACCCTGAACATGTCGCAGCTGCGCGGCTACCGCACCGGCGGCACGGTCCACGTCGTCATCAACAACCAGGTCGGCTTCACCGCCGCGCCCGAGTCCTCGCGCTCGTCGATGTACGCGACGGACGTGGCCCGCATGATCGAGGCCCCGATCTTCCACGTGAACGGCGACGACCCGGAGGCCGTGGTCCGCGTCGCGCGGCTGGCCTTCGAGTTCCGTCAGGCGTTCAACAAGGACGTGGTGATCGACCTCATCTGCTACCGCCGCCGCGGTCACAACGAGTCGGACAACCCGGCGTTCACGCAGCCGCTGATGTACGACCTGATCGACAAGAAGCGCTCGGTGCGCAAGCTGTACACCGAGTCCCTCATCGGTCGCGGCGACATCACCCTGGAAGAGGCCGAGCAGGCGCTGCAGGACTACCAGGGCCAGTTGGAGAAGGTCTTCACCGAGGTCCGCGAGGCGGCGTCCCAGCCGACGGCCGTGGAGCCCTCGGAGCCGCAGGCCCAGTTCCCGGTGGCCGTCGAGACGGCGGTCACCTCGGAGGTCGTCAAGCGGATCGCCGAGTCGCAGGTCAACATCCCCGACCACGTCACCATCCACCCGCGTCTGCTGCCGCAGCTGCAGCGCCGGGCGGCGATGGTCGAGGACGGCACGATCGACTGGGGCATGGGCGAGACCCTCGCGGTCGGCTCGCTGCTCCTGGAGGGTGTCCCGGTCCGGCTGTCCGGCCAGGACTCGCAGCGCGGCACCTTCGGCCAGCGTCACGCGGTCGTCATCGACCGTGAGACGGGCGACGAGTTCACGCCGCTGCTGTACCTGTCCGAGGACCAGTCGCGGTACAACGTCTACAACTCCCTGCTCTCCGAGTACGCGGCGATGGGCTTCGAGTACGGCTACTCGCTGGCCCGCCCCGACGCGCTGGTGATGTGGGAGGCGCAGTTCGGCGACTTCGTCAACGGCGCGCAGACGGTCGTGGACGAGTTCATCTCGTCGGCCGAGCAGAAGTGGGCCCAGACCTCCGGTGTGACCCTGCTCCTGCCGCACGGCTACGAGGGCCAGGGCCCGGACCACTCCTCGGCCCGCCCGGAGCGGTTCCTGCAGCTCTGCGCGCAGAACAACATGACGGTCGCGATGCCGACCTCGCCGTCGAACTACTTCCACCTCCTGCGGTGGCAGGTGCACAACCCGCACCACAAGCCGCTGGTCGTCTTCACCCCGAAGTCGATGCTGCGCCTGAAGGCCGCGGCCTCGAAGGCGGAGGAGTTCACCACGGGCCAGTTCCGCCCGGTCATCGGCGACGACTCGGTCGACCCGGCCGCGGTCAAGAAGGTCGTCTTCTGCACCGGCAAGGTCTACTACGACCTCGAGGCCGAGCGGAAGAAGCGCGGCGTGACGGACACGGCGATCCTCCGCATCGAGCGCCTGTACCCGCTGCCGGGTACCGAGCTCCAGGCGGAGATCAAGAAGTACCCGAACGCCGAGAAGTACCTGTGGGCCCAGGAGGAGCCGGCGAACCAGGGTGCCTGGCCGTTCATCGCGCTCAACCTGATCGACCACCTCGACCTGGCGGTCGGCGCCGACGTCCCGCACGGCGAGCGTCTGCGCCGCATCTCGCGCCCGCACGGCTCGTCCCCGGCCGTCGGTTCCGCGAAGCGGCACCAGGCCGAGCAGGAGCAGCTGGTGCGTGAGGTGTTCGAAGCCTGACGGGCCTCGCGCCCGACGGACATCCGAGCGACGCCCTCACAGGTCGTACGTGACCGGGCCGCACCCCCACTCCGGGGGTGCGGCCCGGTCACGTTTTCGCAATTCGGCGCGGTTCTGTGCGGTTCGACTCGGTTCGGCGCGCACATATTCTTGTCCTCATGTACTTCACGGACCGTGGCATCGAGGAACTGGAGAAGCGGCGCGGTGAGGAGGAGGTCACCTTCGAGTGGCTCGCCGAACAGCTGCGGACATTCGTCGACCTCAACCCCGACTTCGAGGTGCCGGTGGAGCGCCTGGCGACATGGCTGGCCCGGCTGGACGACGACGAGGACGAGGAGTAGGACCGGCCCGACCGGGGCCGGCCTGCCCCGCCGCGCGAGCGTGTCCTGTTCACCGCTTCAGTCGCGCGGGTGGGTGAGGGTGTGGCTCGCCAGCGTGAGGGCGCCGTGCACCAGCAGGAGCGTCCCCGCGACGATCCAGCCGCCGCTGCGGTGCCGTAGGCCCCAGACGACCAGTGGCAGGCCCGCGGCCATCTGGGCGAGGGCCAGGGTGGGCACGGCGGGCACGGCCAGCGGGCCGCTCGCGCGGGAGGGCCGCAGCACGGAGGGCCCGGCGTCGGTGATGCCTTCCGGCCGGGCCGTCTCCCTCGCTTCGTGCGCCCTCTGCCGGGCCCGGGACTGCTCCCGGGCCCGGCGCTCGTCCCCGCCCGTCGCGCTCCTCCCGCCG
>NZ_LIQT01000357.1 GCF_001418415.1 Streptomyces hirsutus | reverse complement strand
GAGGACACCGCCGGCCGGCGGGACTTCCGGATCGTCGGCCCCGACGAGACGGCGTCCAACCGGCTGCAGGCCGTCTACGACGCCAGCGGCAAGGCGTGGCAGGCCGGCACCCTCGACGTCGACGAGCACCTCGACCCGCACGGCCGGGTGATGGAGATCCTCTCCGAACACCTCTGCCAGGGCTGGCTCGAGGGCTATCTGCTCACCGGACGGCACGGCCTGTTCTCCTGCTACGAGGCGTTCGTGCACATCGTCGACTCGATGGTCAACCAGCACATCAAGTGGCTGAAGACCTCCCGCGAACTGCCCTGGCGCGCCCCCATCGCCTCCCTCAACTACCTGCTCACCTCGCACGTGTGGCGCCAGGACCACAACGGCTTCTCCCACCAGGACCCCGGCTTCGTCGACCACGTGCTCAACAAGAGCCCCGAGGTCGTCCGGGTCTACCTGCCGCCGGACGCCAACACCCTGCTGTCGGTCGCGGACCACGCGCTGCGCAGCCGCGACTACGTCAACGTCGTCGTGGCCGGCAAGCAGCCCTGCTTCGACTGGCTGTCCATGGACGCGGCCCGCGTCCACTGCGCACGCGGCGCCGGGATCTGGGAATGGGCCGGCACCGAGAACGACGGCGCGCCCGACGTGGTGCTGGGCTGCGCGGGGGACGTGCCCACCCAGGAGGTGCTGGCCGCGGCGCAGCTGCTGCGCCGTCACCTTCCGGACCTGGCGGTCCGCGTCGTCAACGTCGTCGACCTCACCCGGCTGCTGCCCCGCGGGGAACACCCCCACGGCATGACCGACTTCGAGTACGACGGCCTGTTCACCACCGACAAGCCGGTCATCTTCGCCTACCACGGATACCCGTGGCTGATCCACCGCCTCGCCTACCGGCGCACCGGGCACGAGAACCTGCACGTCCGCGGATACAAGGAGTCCGGCACGACCACCACGCCGTTCGACATGGTGGTCCGCAACGACCTCGACCGCTACCGGCTGGTCATGGACGTCATCGACCGCGTCCCGGGCCTCGCGGTCCGAGCCGCCGCCGTACGCCAGCGGATGGCCGACGCCCGCACCCGGCACCACGACTGGATCCGCGCCCACGGCACCGACCTGCCCGAGGTCGCCGAGTGGAGCTGGAACGCCTGAGCGTCCCGGCCCGCCCACCACTGTCCCGGGCAGGCTCTAAGGCGCACCGTGCACATCGCGGTGCGCCTTCGCCAGCTCCGCGTACATCGTCCCGTTGAGCGTCAGCCCCGCGCGCTCCTCCTCGGTCAGCTCCCGCCGGACCTTCGCCGGGACCCCCGCGACCAGCGAGCCCGGCGGCACCTCCATGCCCTGCGGCACCAGCGCCTGCGCGGCCACCAGGGAACCGGCGCCGATCACCGCGCCGTTGAGCACCGTGGCCCCCATGCCGATCAGACAGTCGTCCCCGACCGTCGCCCCGTGCACCACGGCGTTGTGCCCGACGGAGACCCGCTCGCCGACCGTGACGGGGAAACCCGGGTCGGCGTGCAGGGTGCAGTTGTCCTGGACGTTGCTGCTCGCGCCGACCGAGATCGCCTCCACGTCACCGCGCAGGACCGCGCCGTACCAGACGCTCGCGCCCGCCCCCAGCGTCACGTCACCGATCACCGCGGCCGTGGGTGCCACGAAGGCGGTCGGGTCCACCTGCGGGTGCCTGTCGCCGATGCCGGTGATCAGCGCCTCGTGCGTCATCGTCGCCTCCTGGTCGGGTGATGACAGGCACCGTACGCCAGAGCGGTGGGGTGAAGATCACAGGGTGCGCGATGCGTGGGTGCCACGCCCGGCGACTACGGTGAGCGGGTGCCGAAAAGCAGGAACACGTTCTCGTCCTGGTCGCGCCGCCTCGCGCAGCGCGCGGTCCACGCGGGCTGGGCCTGGGTGCAGCGCACGGGCTCGGTGACCGCCGAGCATCCCGGCCGCCTCCGCTTCGGCGCGATGGGTACGGGTACCAGGCTCGCCTTCCCGCTCGGCACCGTCTTCGGCGAACCCTGGATCCATCTCGGTGCCCACTGCATCATCGGCGAACAGGTCACCCTGACCGCCGGTCTGATGCCCGGCCTCGAGCTGGGTCCCCACCCGATCCTCCGCCTCGGCGACGGCGTCGTCCTGGGCCGGGGCAGCCATGTCATCGCCGACACCACCGTCACGATCGGCAGCGACTGCTACTTCGGGCCGTACGTCTACATCACGTCCACCAATCACTCCTACGACGATCCGCACGAGCCCATCGGCAAGCAGTGGCCGCGCATGGACCCGGTGGAGATCGGTCCCGGCTGCTGGATCGGCACCGGGGCGGTGATCCTCCCGGGCGCCCGGATCGGGCGGAACGTGGTGGTGGCCGCGGGCGCGGTGGTACGGGGCACGGTTCCCGACCACGCCGTGGTCGCGGGCGCCCCGGCCCGGGTCGTACGCCGCTGGACTCCCGACGAGGGGTGGCAGCCGCCGCTGCGCACGCCGGCGCCGGTGCCGATCCCGGAGGGCGTCACACCGGAGCAGCTGCGGGCGCTGTCGGCGCTGGACGAGGAGGCCGTGGCCCGGCTCGCCGAGCTGGACGAGGAAGGCCCGCACCGGCCGGCCGGGGACGGCGCGAACCGGCTGGTCGAGCTGGAGCCCGGGAGCTGAGGCCCGGCCCGTGGAGCAGTCCGGTGAACGGCAGCGCAGTCCGGTGAACGACCGGGTGCGCCGCACCGCAGCCGGACCCCGCTCGACCACGAGCAGGGACCGAAGGTCCGTACCGTCCTCCCCGACCAGGTCGTACGCCTCCGGCACACCGGGGCCGGCGCCTCGCACGGCTACGGCGACCACGGTGGCGAAACGACGGAGACGATCACGACGGTCCCGGTCCCGCCCACGTGCCGAGACCCCCGCCGACGGCCGCCGCACGACTGTTACCGTGCCGCCATGCGCGCACCCATCGGCACCTTCGACCACGCCACCCCCGTCCCCGACTGCCTCGACGAACTCACCGCGCCGGTCGCCGCGGCCGTCCGCGCCTGGAGCGGCAGCGTCCCCGCCGAGCAGATCCTCTACGTCGACACGGACCCGCGCTGGGCCGACACCGCCGTCTTCGTCGAGCACTACGGCCGGGACCTCCTCGAGCGCTCGGCGAACTGCGTGGTCGTGGCCGGCAAGCGGGGTGGCGAGACCACCCTCGCCGCCTGCGTCGTCCTGTCCACCACCCGGGCCGACGTCAACGGTCTCGTGCGCCGCCAACTCGCGGCCCGTAAGGCGTCGTTCGCTCCGATGGACACGGCGACGGGGGAGAGCGGCATGGAGTACGGC
Organism: Streptomyces hirsutus; assembly: GCF_001418415.1. Taxonomy (GTDB): domain Bacteria; phylum Actinomycetota; class Actinomycetes; order Streptomycetales; family Streptomycetaceae; genus Streptomyces; species Streptomyces hirsutus. The sequence continues at coordinate 15,114 of NZ_LIQT01000357.1, read as the reverse complement.
GGCATCACCCCGATCGGACTCCCCGCGAACTGGCCGGTACTCGTGGACGCGGCCGTGGTCGACCTGCCGTACGTGCTCGTCGGCAGCGGGCGCCGGCAGGGCAAGCTCCTGGTACCGGGCAAGGCCTTCGCCGAACTGCCCGGCGCGGTCGTGCTGGAGGGGCTGGGAGTGGTCTGATCCCCTGGTGCTCCCGGAGATCGCGCCGGGCCGGCCGAGTCGCACCGGCCGTACCGGTCATGCCGCCGCGTGGTGGGCCAGGAGCAGGTGCGGGTCGTGCTCACCCGGGGCGGGTTCCGGGTCGGCGTGGACCAGGGCCGCGGTCAGCCGGGGTACGGCGTGCAGCAGGGCGTGCTCGGCGTCGACCGCGATGCGGTGGGCCTCCCGCACGGTCGCCCCGCCGTCCACCACGACCGCCACCTCGGCCCGCAGCCGGTGTCCGATCCAGCGCAGCCGCAGCTCGCCCACCCCGCGCACCCCGGGAACCTGCCGCAACGCCTGCTCGGCCCGGTCCACGAGCGCCGGGTCGACGGCGTCCATCAGCCGCCGGAACACCTCCCGCGCCGCGTCCCGCAGCACCAGGACGATCGCCGTCGTGATCGCCAGTCCCACGATCGGGTCGGCGAGCTGCCACCCCAGGGCCGCCCCGCCCGCGCCCAGCAGTACGGCGAGTGAGGTGAACCCGTCCGTCCGGGCGTGCAGCCCGTCGGCGACCAGTGCGGCCGAGCCGATGGCCCGGCCGACCCGGATGCGGTAGCGGGCCACCCACTCGTTGCCCGCGAACCCGACGAGTGCGGCGACGGCCACCACCGGCGCGTGGTTCATCGGACGCGGGTCGAGGAGCCGGTCCACCGCCGTCCAGCCCGCGAAGGCCGCGGAGGCGGCGATCGTCAGCACGATCACGATGCCCGCCAGGTCCTCGGCCCGGCCGTAGCCGTAGGTGAAGCGGCGGGTCGCGGCCCGCCGGCCCAGCACGAAGGCGATCCCGAGCGGTACGGCGGTCAGCGCGTCCGCGGTGTTGTGCACCGTGTCGCCGAGCAGCGCGACCGAGCCCGAGACGGCCACCACGGCCGCCTGTGCCAGCGCCGTCGCGCCGAGCACCGCCAGCGAGACCCACAGCGCCCGCAGGCCGCGGGCCGAGGACTCGAGGGCGGAGTCGAGCTTCTCCGCGGTCTCGTGGGAGTGCGGGGTGAGCAGATGGCGGAGACGGTGGCCGGGCAGGAGACGGCCGTGGTGGCGTGGGGACGCGCCGGAGTGCTCGTGGGGGTGCCCCTGCGGCTGCTCGTGGCTGTGGCTGTGCGGATGTCCGGGCTTCCGGTCCTGGCCGTGCTCGTGCCGGTCGCTCACGTGGATCCCCTTCCGGTGCGCGAGGTGGACGTGCCGCCGCCCACGGGGCCATTATGTGCGTATGAGCGCACGCATGCACCTGTCACCTGCGCACGATGCGCACCCGCGCACCCTCGGCGACGAGCAGTTCGCGCTCGCTGCGGAACTCCTGGCCCTCCTCGGCGACCGCACCCGGCTGACCCTGCTGCACGCGCTGGCCGGCGGCAAGGCCGACGTCGGCACGCTCACGGAAGTGTGCGGGGCGGCACGGCCCGCGGTCAGCCAGCATCTGGCGCGGCTGCGCCTCGCGGGGCTGGTGGACACCCGCAAGGAGGGCCGCAGGGTGGTCTACTCACTGCGCGACGGACATCTGCGGCGCCTGGTGGACGAGGCGCTGAACGTCGCCGACCACCGGCTGAGCGACCGGCCCCCGCACGACTGAGGGCATCAGCAGGGCACCCCCGCCGTTCCGGCGCCGCTCAGTGCTCGGAGGGCGGTGCCCGGGACGCAGGGCCGCTCGGACCGGCAACGGGTGTGGGCAGGCCACTGGTGACCGCCCCTCGGCTCCTGGTGGGAGAGGCGGTGGCGCTCCCCGCCGAAGCGGGAATCGCACTGTGCGCCTCGGCCCGGTCCGGCAGGCCCCGTGCCGGGTCCCGCCCTCCCGGCGGGACCGCAACCGACCTGGGCCGGGGCCCGTCCCGGCCGTGCGCGGAAGGGGCACACTTGCAGGAGAGGGATGTGCAGTGCGGCAGTGCATGTCCGCTGGAGGTGATCCGGATGCCCAAGACCCGGTCGCAGTCGCGGTACGCTCCGGACCGAGGACTCACCACCCGCATGGTGACGACGATGTTCCTGATCGGGCTGCTCTATGTCGTCTTCGTCGGCGTCCTGCTGGCACTCCTGCGGAACGCGTGGCCCGTCATCCTGCTGATCGCGGGCACCTTGTTCATCGCGCAGTTCTGGTTCAGCGACCGGATCGCGGCCTTCAGCATGGGGGCGCGCGAGGTGACCCCCGAGCAGGCTCCCGGGCTGCACGGCTCCGTGGACCGTGTCTGTGCCCTCGCCGACATGCCCAAGCCTCGGGTGGCGATCGCCGACAGCGACCTGCCGAACGCTTTCGCCACCGGCCGCAGCGAGGGATCGGCCCTCGTGTGCGTCACCACGGGTCTGCTCCGCCGCCTGGAACCGGAGGAACTGGAGGGCGTCCTCGCCCACGAGCTGTCGCATGTCGCCCATCGGGACGTCGCCGTGATGACCATCGCGTCGTTCCTGGGCGTCCTGGCCGGTTTCATGACCCGCGCCGCGCTGTACACCGGGCTCGGCCGCACCAGCCGCGACAGCACCACCGCCCTCGTGACACTCCTGATCCCCCTGGTCAGCGCCGTCGTGTACGTGTTCAGCTTCCTGCTGACCCGGCTGCTGTCCCGCTACCGGGAACTGTCCGCCGACCGCTCCGCCGCGTTGCTCACCGGCCGTCCGTCCGCACTCGCGTCCGCGCTCACCAAGGTGACCGGCGAGATGGCAAGGATTCCGACCAAGGATCTTCGCCGGGCAGAGCCGTTCAACGCCTTCTGGTTCGCACCGGCCTTCTCCTCCAAGGAGAGCCTGAGCCGACTGCTCTCCTCCCACCCCACCCTCGAACAGCGTCTCGACCAACTCGGCCGGATCTCGGCCCAGCTCGGCCGGGCATGACGATTCAAGGAGGTACTGCGCGGTGGGACTCCTGGACGTCATCCTCGGTCGCAGCAAACCGGTTCGCCCGGACCTCGACCAGCTCTTCAGCCTGCCCTCGGCCGCGATCACCGTGCAGGCGGGGGCGGGGTTCACTCCGACCGGGACCGGATCGGTCTGCTTCGCGAGCGTGGAGGGCGGCTCCTTCGACCGGCTCCAGCAGGAGGTACGGGACCTGCTCGACGCCGACACCGGCCGGGGCGGCACACCCGTCGAGTACACCAAGGACGCGTACGGGTACACATGGCTCCTCGTCCGTCACACCGCCGACGACACCGCCTCACTGGTCAACGATCTGCACGCCGTCAACACGCTCCTCCAGGACGCGGGGTTCGGCCCGCAGCTCCTCTGCTCCCTGGTCGGGTTCCGGGCCACATCGGATCATCGGGCCCTGGCGCTGGTCTATCTCTACAAGCGTGGCACCTTCTATCCCTTCGCGCCGCTCCCCGACGGAACGGAGCGGCGCGACAACGCGTTGGAACTCCAGATCAGGGCGCTCCTCGCGGACGACCTGCGCATCGAGTCCGATCTGGCCCGCTGGTTCCCGGTGTGGGGCGCCCCAGGTCTCGCGGGGCCCCGGCCCTGAGGCCCGTCGCCGGAGCGGCCTCGGCCGTCCCCGGCCCCGACGCCACTTGCTCGGCAGCGCTCGCAAGCCGTCGAACTGCTGCGATGCCGCCGGCAACAGGGCCTGGAAGACGGCGAACACACCGGCGTCGGCCCTAGCCCAGGCGCGGTATCTCGATCGCCGGGCAGCGGTCCATCACCATCTCCAGGCCCGCGGCGCGGGTCCGCTCGTAGGCCGCCTCGTCGACGACGTCGAGCTGGAACCACACCGCCTTCGCCCCCTTGGCCACCGCCTCGTCCGCGACCGCCCCGGCCAGTTCGCCGTTCACGAACACGTCCACGACGTCCACCTCGAAGGGGATGTCCGCGAGCGAGGCGTACCCCTGCTCGCCGTGCACCGTCTCGGCCTTCGGATGCACCGGCACCACACGCTTGCCGAAGCGCTGCAGCACCTGGGCGACGCCGTACGCCGCGCGCTGCCGGTTCGACGACAGGCCCACCACGGCCCAGGTGTCGCCGAGCCCGGTGAGGATCTTGTGGACCGTTGCCTCGTCGCCGTACACCGCGGGCCTCCTGGAGCGTCGTAGTCGTAAGGGATCCGTACGGATCCGTCCTACGCGCAACGAACCGCAGCACGGGGTGATTCCCGGGCCGCGGGTACGTTCCGAAGCCACGGCGTTCCCGAAAAGCGTGCGAGATGACTGCGCGAGCCCGCTTGTGCGCCTACGCTCACCTCGTGCTGCGCATCACCGACGCCCGGACCGGCGAACTCGTGGACGCCACCCCCGCCCGGCGGGGCCTCACCCGTGTCGAGGCCCACACGCGCGGGTTCGACCCGACGAACCTGCGCGTGCTGCTCGTCGCCGACCTGCTCGTGCGCGCCCTGGAACTCGGCGGTACCCCGGTGTGGGCGCTGCTCGACGGAGAACGGGATCTGCCCGAACTGCGTGCGGCGGGCGCCGCCCTCGGCGTACGGCCCTTCGAGGAGGGCCGGGACACCGGTCCGGGGCTGGGAGAGGCCCAGGTCCTGCACGTGGTGAGCGAGGGTGGCGCGACACCCGACGGAGTCCGTGTCGCCGTCGCACCCGTCCACCAGGAAGGGCTGGGGGGCGACGCACCGGACGCCACCGGTCCCACCGGCCTCCCCGCCCCGAACCGCCCCACCGAGCCGACCGTCCTGCGGCTCGCCCTGCTCACACACCCCAGGAGCAGCCCGCTGAGGCTCGACCAAGCCGCCCTGGACGAGGCCGCGGGCACCCTCGAGCGCTGGCGCGGCGCCGTCGCCGCCTGGGCGCACCGCCCCTCACGGCCCATCCCCGACACGGTGCGCGTGGACCTGCGCACCGCCTGGGAGGACGACCTGGACGCGGTCGGGGTACTCCGCGTGCTCCGCGCGGTGGAGCAGGATCCGGAGGTGCCGGACGGAGCCCGCTTCGAGACGTACGCCTACGCCGACCGGCTGCTCGGCCTCGACCTCACCCGGGCCCTGGGGGCCCTGTCATGACCGGGCTCCCCGGCGGACCCGGGCCCGCGGGAAGCACCTCCACCGGGCGGGGCGGGGCCGCTCCCTCTCGTCGGCTGGTCGTGCTGCGGCACGCCAAGTCCGCCTGGCCCGAGGGCGTGCCCGACCGGGACCGTCCGCTCGCCGCGCGGGGCGAGCGCGACGCACCCGCCGCCGGACGCGCGATCGCCGACACCGTCGGCCCGCCCGGCCTCGCCCTGTGCTCCACCGCCGTACGCGCTCGCCGGACCTGGGAACTGGCGGCGGCGGAGTGGGACACGCCCCCGCCGGTCCGGTACGAGTCCCGGCTGTACGCGGCCGGGGTCCCCGCACTGCTGGCCGTGGTGCGCGAGGCGCCCGCCGAGGTCGGCACCCTGCTGCTGATCGGCCACAACCCGGGCCTGGCCGACCTCGTCCTGACCCTGGCCGGCGACGGCGCGGACGACACCCTCGACCGGGTCCGCACCAAGTTCCCGACCTCCGCGGTCGCCGTACTGTCCTGGCGCGGCGCCGACTGGTCCGACCTCGCCCCCGGCGCCGCCCTGCTGACCGCGATGACCGTGCCCCGGGGTCCCGTGCGGTAGGCGCTTCCCGCCCGCTCCCGGCCGGGGCGGCCCGCCCGGACGGCTGCGCATAGGCTGGCCGGATGCAGGACGAGTACCGCACCGTCGCCCGCGCGGGTGTGCACGAGACCGAGATCAACCGCTCCCGCTTCCGGTGCGCGCTCGCCCCGGCGGCCACCGAGCGGGAGGCGCAGGAGTTCGTCGCCGCCGTCCGCAAGGAGCACGCCGACGCCACCCACAACTGCTGGGCGTACGTCATCGGCGCGGACGCCTCCGTCCAGAAGGCCAGCGACGACGGCGAACCCGGCGGCACCGCGGGCGTCCCGATGCTCCAGATGCTGCTGCGCCGCGACATGCGGTACGTCGTCGCCGTCGTCACCCGCTACTACGGCGGGGTCAAACTCGGCGCGGGCGGGCTCATCCGCGCGTACGGCGGGGTCGTCGGCGAGACGCTGGACACCGTCGGCACGCTCACCCGGCGCCGGTTCCGGCTGGCCACCGTGACCGTCGACCACCAGCGGGCCGGCAAGGTCCAGAACGACCTGCGCTCCACGGGGCGCGAGGTGCGGGACGTGCGCTACGGCGAGGAGGTCGCGATCGAGATCGCCCTCCCGGACACTGACGTGGACGCCTTCCGGTCCTGGCTCGCGGACGCGACCGCCGGAACCGCCCGCTTCGAACCGGGCGGCGAGACGTACGGCGACGTGTGACCGCAACCGCGCGCCTCACCGCAACCGCGCGCCTCATCGACTCATGACGTCATATCGGTTGTTTGTCGTACAGAACGGGCGTAAGTGGCTTCGGTCATGACGGGGCGATACAGGAGTTTCCGGCCGTGCTGTCGGACCCGGCCGTTACTCTCGGGGGTCATGAGACTGCTGCACACTTCCGACTGGCACCTCGGCCGGGCGTTCCACCGGGTCGGCATGCTCGGCGCCCAGGCCGAGTTCATCGGCCACCTCGTGGCGACCGTGCGCGAGCACGCCGTCGACGCGGTGGTCGTGTCGGGAGACGTGTACGACCGTGCCGTGCCGCCGCTCGCCGCGGTGGAGCTGTTCGACGACGCCCTGCACCGCCTCGCCGACCTGGGCGTGCCGACGGTGATGATCTCCGGCAACCACGACTCGGCCCGCCGCCTCGGCGTCGGCGCCGGACTTATCGGGCGCGCGGGCATCCACCTGCGGACCGCCCCCTCGGCGAGCGGTACCCCCGTGATGCTGTCCGACCGCCACGGGGATGTCGCCTTCTACGGCCTGCCCTATCTGGAACCGGCCCTGGTCAAGGACGAGTTCGGGGTGGAGAAGGCGAGCCACGAGGCAGTGCTCGCCGCCGCCATGGACCGGGTCCGCGCCGACCTCGCCGCCCGTCCGCGAGGCACCCGCTCGGTCGTCCTCGCGCACGCCTTCGTCACCGGCGGCACACCGAGCGACAGCGAGCGGGACATCACCGTCGGCGGGGTCGCCGCCGTACCCGCCGGAGTGTTCGACGGCGTCGACTACGTGGCGCTCGGGCATCTGCACGGCTGCCAGACCCTCACCGAGCGCGTGCGCTACTCCGGTTCCCCCCTCCCGTACTCCTTCTCCGAGGCGGACCACCGCAAGAGCATGTGGCTCGTCGACCTGGCCGCCGACGGCGGCGTCACCGCCGAGCGGATCGACTGCCCGGTGCCGCGCGCCCTCGCCCGGATCCGCGGCACCCTGGAGGAGCTGCTCGCCGACCCCGGGCTCGAGCCGCACCGCGAGGCGTGGGTCGAGGCCACCCTCACCGACCCGGTCCGCCCGGCCGACCCCATGGCCCGGCTCACCGAACGCTTCCCGCACACCCTCAGCCTCGTCTTCGCACCCGAACGCGCGCCCGGCGACCCCGCGGTGTCCTACGCCCACCGCCTCGCCGACCGCGACGACCAGCAGATCGCGGAGGACTTCGTGGCCCACGTGCGCGGCGCGGGCCCCGACGAGCGGGAGCGGGCCGTCCTGCGGGACGCCATCGACGCGGTCCGCGCCGACGAGGCCGTACGGGAGGTGGAGCGGTGAGGCTGCACCGGCTCGACCTCACCGCCTTCGGGCCCTTCGGCGGCTCGCTCACCGTCGACTTCGACGAACTGTCCGCCGCGGGCCTCTTCCTGCTGCACGGCCCCACCGGCGCCGGCAAGACCTCGATACTCGACGCGGTCTGCTACGCCCTGTACGGATCCGTCCCCGGCGCCCGGCAGAGCGGGCAGGGCATGACGCTGCGCAGCGACCACGCCGCTCCCGCCGTCCGCACCGAGGTCACCCTCGACCTCACCGTCGCCGGACGCCGGCTCGAGGTCACCCGGCAACCGCCCTGGCAGCGCCCGAAGAAGCGCGGCACCGGCACCACCCTCGACAAGGCGCAGACCTGGCTGCGCGCGTACGACCCGGCGGCCCGGTCATGGAAGGACCTCAGCCGCTCCCACCAGGAGATCGGCGAGGAGATCACCCAGCTCCTCGGCATGAGCCGGGAGCAGTTCTGCCAGGTCGTCCTCCTGCCCCAGGGCGACTTCGCGCGGTTCCTGCGCGCCGACGCCGAGGCGCGCGGCAAGCTGCTCGGCCGGCTCTTCGACACCCGCCGCTTCGCCGACGTGGAGAAGCACCTCGCGGAGCGCCGCCGCGCCACCGAGTCCCGGGTGCGGGACGGCGACGCGGACCTGCTCGCCGACGCGCACCGGATGCAGCAGGCCGCGGGCGAGGCGATGCGGCTGGACGACCTGGCGCCGGGCGAACCGGGACTGGCCGAGAGCGTGCTGACCGCGGCCGCCGTCGCCCGCAGCACCGCCCGCGAACAGCTCACCGTCGCCCGCTGCCGTCTCACCGCCGCCGAATCCGCGCAGGCCGCCGCCGACCGGTCACTGGACGACGTACGCGAACGGGACCGGCTGCAACGGCGGTTCGCCGAGGCGCGGGAGCGCGCGGCGCGGCTGTCGGAGGGGGCCGGCGCCCGGCAGGAGGCGCAGACGCTCCTGGACCGCTCCCGCAAGGCCGAGGCGGTCGCCCCCGCACTGGAACTGCGGGAGTCCGCCGACGCCGAACACCGGGAGGCGGCCGACGCCGAGGCGCGCACGCGTGCCCTGCTCCCCGAGGCCCACAAGGAGGCGGGCGCGGCCGGGCTCACGGCCGCCGCGCGCCGGGCCGCCGAGGAACTGGGCGGCCTCGAGTCGGCCCGCCGCGCCGAGCGACGGCTCGCCGAACTCCTCGACGAACGGGCCGGCCTGGACCGCCAGGAGCGCGCCGACGACGACGTGCTGGACGAGTCGGACGCCTGGCTCACCGGCTGGGAGGAGACCCGGAACGGACTCCAGGCACGCATCGAGTCCGCGCAGGAGGCCGCGACCAGGGCCGGCGAACTCGCGGTGCGGCGCGACCCCGCGCACCAGCGGCTGAACGCCGCACGGCTGCGGGACCGGCTGGCCGGGGACACCGACCGCGCCGCCGAGCAGGCCCGCACGGCCCAGGAGCGGGCACTCGCGGCCAAGCAGCACTGGCTCGACCTCAAGGAACAGCGACTGGCCGGCATCGCCGCCGAACTCGCCGCGAACCTCACCGACGGCGCGCCCTGCACGGTCTGCGGTGCCGTCGAACACCCTGCCCCCGCCCGCAAGGACGCCGGCCACGTCGACCGCGAGACGGAGGAGCGCGCCCTCGCCGCCCACCAGAGCGCGGAGGAACGCCGTGCCGACCACGAACGACGCCTCGGCGTCGTCCGCGAGGCGCTGGCCGCCGCCAAAGCGGAGGCGGGGGACACCCCGACCGACCGACTCGCCCATGAGGTGGAGGAGTTGGAGGGGCAGTACGCGCGGGCCCGGGACGCGGCCTCCGTGCTGCACTCCGCGCAGGAGCGGCTGCGGCAGGCGGAGCACGAGCACGAGCGGCGGCTGACCGCACAGCGTGAGGCGGCGGTCCGCACCGCCGCGCGGGCGGGTGTCCGCGAGCGCCTCGACCAGGAACAGGCCGCGTTGAAGGAGGAGTTGGCCAAGGCGCGGGGCGCCGCGGACAGCGTGGCCGTACGCGCCGCCCAACTGGAGCGCGACGCCGCGCGGTTCGCCGAAGCCGCCGACGCCGTCCGGCTCGTCGAGGGCACCGCGCAGCGGCTCAAGCACGCCGACGCCAGGCTCGCGGACGCCGCCTTCAAGGCCGGCTTCGACACCCCGCGGGCGGCGGCCGAGGCACTGCTCGACGCGGCCACCGGCCGCGCACTGCAGCACCGGCTGGACGCCTGGCAGCAGGAGGAGGCCGCCGTGCGCGCGGCGCTCACCGAGCCCGACACCGCGGCCGCCGCCCAGCAGCCCCCCGCCGACCTCGCCGCCGCGCAGCGCACCGCCGAGGACGCGGACCGCAGGGTGCGCGAGGCGGCCTCCGCGCGCGACGCCGCCGCCCGCCGCTGCGCCGAACTCGACCGGCTCTCCGCGCGGGCCACCGCCGCCGCGCGCCGGCTGGCACCGCTGCGCGACGAGTACGACCGGGTGGCCCGCATGGCGGGCCTCACCGCCGGCACCTCGGCAGCCAACGAACGCAGGATGCGCCTGGAGTCCTACGTCCTGGCCGCCCGCCTGGAACAGGTCGCCGCCGCGGCGACCGCGCGACTGCACCGCATGTCGTCCGGCCGCTACACCCTGGTGCACTCCGACGACCGCACCGGGCGCGGCCGCAGCGGTCTCGGGCTGCACGTCGTGGACGCGTGGACCGGCCGGGAACGGGACACCGCGACCCTCTCGGGCGGCGAGACCTTCTTCGCCTCGCTCGCCCTCGCCCTCGGTCTCGCCGACGTCGTCACCGACGAGGCCGGCGGGGTCCGGCTGGACACCCTCTTCATCGACGAGGGCTTCGGCAGCCTCGACGACCAGACCCTCGACGAGGTGCTGGACGTCCTGGACTCCCTGCGGGAACGCGACCGCAGCGTGGGCATCGTCAGCCACGTCCCCGACCTGCGCCGTCGCATCCACGCCCAACTCGCGGTGGTGAAGGGCCGCTCGGGCTCGACGGTACGGATACACGGCGTGGGCTGAGCCGAGCGCAGCCGGGTCGAGCGGGCGCGGTCGGGGTGGCCGTGGAAACGTGAGCGGCGGTCGGACGGGGGCCGCCGGGCCGGTCGCCGTCACGGTGGGGGCGAGGGCGCGATATCGGCGTGCGCCGGGGACTCCGCCCCGCCATCATGGCTGACCATGCCCCCACTTCCGCACCCCGCACCCGAAGAGCTCCGCCGCGATCCCCTGCCCCTGCGCGGCCGGACCGCGCTGGTCACCGGGGCCAGCCGACGCGGCGGCATCGGACACGCGGTCGCCCGGCGTCTCGTCGCCCACGGAGCGAGCGTCTACCTGCACCACCACGTGCCGCACGACGCCGCGATGCCCTGGGGCGCCGACCGCCCCGAGGACGTGGCCGCCTCCGTACGGGAAGCCCTCGGCGATCCCTCGGCCCGGGTGGTGTCAGGTCCGGGCGACCTCTCTGACCCGTCCGTGCCCGCCGAACTCCACGACCGGGCCACCGCCGCACTCGGCGGGCGGCTCGACATCCTCGTCGCCAACCACGCCCTCAGCGGCGGTGACGGCACCCTCGACACGATCGACACCGCGATGCTCGACGCCCACTGGGCCGTCGACACCCGCTCGGTGCTGCTGCTCGTGCAGGCCCATGCCCGGCACCGGGCCGCTCTGCCCCCGCGCACCCGGGGCGGGCGCGTGACGATGATGACCTCCGGGCAGGACATCGCGGGCGGGATGCCGGGCGAGATCGCCTACGCCCTCCAGAAGGGCGCGCTCGCCTCGATCACCCGCTCCCTGGCCACCACGCTGGCCGAGCACGCCGTCACGGTGAACACCGTCAACCCCGGCCCGGTGGACACCGGCTACCTCACCGGCGACGCCTACGACGCCGTCGCCGCACGCTTCCCCGGCGGACGGTGGGGGATGCCCGACGACCCCGCCCGCCTCATCGCGTGGCTGGCCACGGACGAGGCGGACTGGGTCACGGGTCAGGTCATCGACTCCGAGGGCGGCTTCCGGCGCTGACGCCGGTCGAGCCGTCCCGGCTCCGGCCGCCGACGGCCCGGCTCACAGCGCCGACAGCTCGTCCACCAGGTCGTCCAGGCCCAGCGAGCCCTGGGACAGCGCCGCCATGTGCCACGCCTTGGGGTCGAAGGCGTCGCCGTGCCGCTTGCGGGCGTTCTCCCGGCCCAGCAGCCAGGCCCGCTCGCCGAGCTTGTAGCCGATGGCCTGCCCGGGGATCGTCAGATAGCGGGTCATCTCGCTCTCCACGAAGTCCGCGGGACGACTGCTGTGCGCCCCGAAGAACTCCTCGGCCAGTTCCGGCGTCCAGCGCTCGCCCGGGTGGAACGGCGAGTCCGCCGGGATCTCGAGCTCCAGGTGCATGCCGATGTCGACGATCACCCGGGCGGCCCGCATCATCTGCGCGTCCAGGTAACCGAGCCGTTCCTCCGCGTCCGCGAGGAAGCCGAGCTCGTCCATCAGCCGCTCCGCGTACAGCGCCCAGCCCTCCGCGTTGGCGCTGACCATGCCGACGGAGGCCTGGTAGCGGGACAGGTCCTCGGCGACGTGCGCCCACTGCGCCAGCTGGAGGTGATGGCCGGGGACGCCCTCGTGGTACCAGGTCGACACCAGGTCGTAGACGGGGAAGCGGGTCAGCCCCATGGTCGGCAGCCAGGTGCGGCCGGGCCGGGAGAAGTCCTCCGACGGGGGCGTGTAGTACGGCGCCGCCGCGCTGCCCGGCGGGGCGATCCGCGACTCCACCTTCCGTACCCGTTCGGCGAGTTCGAAGTGGGTGCCGTCGAGCGAGTCGATCGCCCGGTCCATCAGGCCCTGCAGCCAGTCACGGACCTCGTCGACGCCCTCGATGTGCCGGCCGTGCTCGTCGAGGTGCGCCAGCGCCACCCACGGCGTCTCGGCACCCGGCAGGACCTTCTCGGCCTCCTTCTTCATCTCGCCGAGCAGCCGGTGGTACTCGGCCCAGCCGTAGGCGTACGCCTCGTCCAGGTCGAGGTCGGTGCCGTTGTAGTAGCGGGACCAGCGGGCGTAGCGTTCCCGGCCCGCGGTGTCGGGGGCGCCCTCGATCGCCGGCGCGTACACGTCGCGCATCCAGTCCCGCAGCTCCACCACGGCCGCGGTCGCGGAACGTGCCGCCTCGTCCAACTCCGCGCGCAGCGCGTCCGGGCCCGGCGAGGCGAAGTCCTCGAACCAGCCCCGGCCCTCGCCGGTGTCCGCCCACTCGGTGAGCTGCTCGACGAACGTGGCGGTCGGCCGCGGCGCCGCGTACAGCTTGCGCTCCAGGCCGAGCGCGAGGGACTCCCGGTAGCCCGCCAGCGCGGCCGGTACCGCGCGCAGGCGCTCGGCGACCGCGGCCCAGTCCTCCTCGGTCCGCGTCGGCGTCACGGTGAACACCTCTCGCACCGAGTGGGCGGCGGTGCCCAGGTTGCCGACCGAGCGCAGACCTTCGTCGGCCTCGTGCACGGCGAGCTCCGCGGTGAGCCGCTCCCGCAGCAGCCGGGCGCAGCGGCGCTCGATGTCGCTGTCCGCGCCGGGCCGGGCCTCGGCCTCGTCGAGCCGGGCGAGCGTGGCCCGCTGGAGCTCCGCGAGCGCGGCCTGGCCCGCGGGGGAGAGATCGGGCAGGCGGCTGTAGCTCTCCTGCACGCCGAGATAGGTACCGGTGACCGGGTCGAGGGCGATGAGGTCGTCGACGTAGGCGTCGGCGACCTCGCGGGGCAGCGGGCTGTTGGTCTCAGACATGGCGACCATCCTGGTACGCGGTCCGCCGGACGTCACCCGGATTGAGCCGAGGGCGAAGAGGGCAGCAGCGGACCGCAGTCCCACTGCTGGAAGATCAGCCGCGTCTCCACGCGCGCCACCTCCCGCCGCGAGGTGAACTCGTCCAGCACCAGCCGTTGCAGATCCGCCATGTCCGCGACCGCGACATGGATCAGATAGTCGTCCGGCCCGGTCAGATGGAAGACGGTCAGCGACTCCGGCAGCGCCCGGATCCGCTCCACGAACGGCCCCACCAGCTCCCGTCGGTGCGGTCTGACCTGCACCGACAGCAGCGCCTGGAGCCCTCGTCCCAGCTTGGCCGGGTCCAGCTTCAGCCGATGCCCGAGGATCACGCCGGAGCGCCGCAGCCGGGCCACCCGGTCCAGACAGGTCGACGGCGCGACCCCCACCTGAGCGGCGAGGTCCCGGTACGTCGTCCGGGCGTCGTTCTGCAACAGTCGCAGCAGATGAAGGTCCACCGGATCCAGTACGACGGAATCAGCCACCGGCCGAACGTAACACGGAGATCGGTTCCCGCGGCCCGGCCGGTGTTCACCCTTCGGGGCATGGACGTACGCATGGGCACGCGCAGCACCACGAGAGCACTCGACACCGAGGCCGTGCACGCCGGCCGGGACGACCTGGCCCGGCAGGGATTGCACGCCCCGCCGATCGACCTGTCCACCACCTACCCCGCCTACGACAGCCGCGGTGAGGCCGCCCGGATCGACGCCTTCGCCGCCACCGGCGCGGAACCGGACGGCCCGCCCGTCTACGGCCGGCTCGGCAACCCGACCGTCGCCCGCTTCGAGACCGCCCTGGCCCGCCTGGAGGGCACGGAGGCCGCCGTCGCCTTCGCCAGCGGCATGGCCGCGCTCAGCGCCGTCCTGCTGGTGCGCGGCTCCATGGGCCTGCGCCACGTCGTCGCCGTACGCCCCCTGTACGGATGCAGCGACCACCTGCTGACCGCAGGGCTGCTCGGCTCCGAGGTGACGTGGACCGACCCGGCGGGGGTCGCCGACGCGCTGCGCCCCGACACCGGTCTGGTGCTGGTGGAGTCACCGGCCAACCCGACCCTGGCCGAGGTCGATCTGCGGGCACTCGCCCGGGACTGCGGCTCCGTGCCGCTGCTCGTCGACAACACCTTCGCCACGCCCGTCCTCCAGCGTCCGGCCGAGCACGGGGCGCGACTGGTGCTGCACAGCGCCACCAAGTACCTCGGCGGGCACGGGGACGTCCTGGCCGGCGTGGTGGCCTGCGACGAGGAGTTCGCGGGGCGCTTGCGGCAGATACGGTTCGCCACCGGTGGCGTACTGCATCCGCTGGCCGGCTACCTGCTGCTGCGGGGACTGTCGACACTGCCGGTACGGGTACGGGCAGCCTCGGCGAGTGCCGCCGAACTCGCCCGCAGGCTCACCGCCGACCCGCGTGTGGCCCGGGTGCACTACCCGCGCATCGGCGGGGCGATGGTCTCCTTCGAGGTGCACGGGGACCCGCACGAGGTGATCGGCGGCGTACGGCTGATCACCCCGGCGGTGAGCCTCGGCAGCGTGGACTCCCTCATCCAGCACCCGGCGTCCATCAGTCACCGCATCGTCGACGCCGGCGACCGCAGGGCCGCGGGAGTCGACGACCGGCTGCTGCGGCTCTCCGTCGGC
>NZ_LIQT01000356.1 GCF_001418415.1 Streptomyces hirsutus | reverse complement strand
TCCGCACCGCGGGCATGGCGCGCGGCACAAAGGAGCAGATACAGCACGATGAACGACCACCCTGCCCCCACGGGCGCCATGCCCGCGGTGCGGACGGGCCGGTGGGTTCGCGCAGCGGTGACACTCCAGAGCCGATTTCTACAGCATTGTAGATTTGCGGGTGTGTGCGGACGGGGTGGTGCCGGTGCATCCGAACGGCCTGCCGGGGCGTCCTCACTGGCATGGAACTGGAGAAGCTGGACGCCGGGACACCGGCACCGCCCGTGCACCGGCCTCACTCGCGACAGCCGAAGGCGGCGGCGGGTGAGGGGTGTCTGGTCGTGGCGGTCCGCCTGCCGGTGCGCGTCGTCGTGTTCCTCGTGGTCCTGCCGGTGCGGCTGGTGTGGGACGCGTGTGCCGCCGCCGCGCGGTGGCTGGACCGCGCCGTGTTCCGTCCGCTCGGCCGGGCGCTGCTGTGGGCCGGGCGCGCGGTCTTCGTGTGGCCGCTGGTGGGGCTGTGGCGCCATGTCCTCGTGCCGCTCGGCGGAGTGCTCGCCCGACTCGGGAACCTGGTGGTCGTCGTGCCTGCCGGGTGGCTGTACCGGCACGTGCTCGTACCGGTCGGGCGGGCGCTGGTGTGGCTGTACGCGCGCGTGCTGACGCCCTTCGGGCACGGGGTGATGTGGGGGGTGCGCGGGATCGTGGCCGTCCTGGCCGCGATCGGGCTCGGGGTGTTCGCGGTCCTCGCCCGGCTCACGCGGTACCTCGTCGTCGTGCCCTGCGTGTGGCTGTACACGTGGGTGCTCGCGCCCGTCGGGCATGCCGTCGCCTGGTGCGCGAAGGGGCTGGTACGGCTGGTGGGCATGCTCGTCACCGGCATCGGTACGGGGCTGTACTGGATCACCCGGATCCTGTTCGTGCTGCCCCTGCTCGCCGTGTGGCGCTGGGTTCTGGTGCCGGTCGGACGGGTGCTCGCCGTCGTCGCGCGGGAGATCTGGGACGCCCTCGGACATGCCTGGCGGGTCACCGGGTATGTCTCGCTCGCGGTGGGGCGGTTTCTGATGACCCTCTTCCGGTGGGCCGTCGTGGAACCGGTGCGCTGGGTGTACACGCGTGTCCTGGCACCGGTGGGGCACGTGATGAGGGACGTGGTGCTGCGGCCCGCCGCCGCGGCGGCGGGTGCCGCGGGACGGGCCGTCCGGCAGTCCCTGGCCTCCGCGCGCCTGACGCTGCGGCAGGCGCGCGCCGACATCCGCCGGGTGCTGGTCGGGGAACAGCGGCCGGCACGGGATGAGAACCGACGGGAACCTATCGCCGGTGACACGCGTACTCTTGGTAGCAGTACGACCGCACTCACGAAGGACTGAACGACACTGGGCAAGCGACAGCCCGAAGGCCCGCCGCCCGCACCCGCGGTGCAGCGCATCCGACTGCGCTACACCAAGCGCGGCCGCCTCCGGTTCACCAGCCACCGTGACTTCCAGCGTGCCTTCGAGCGCGCGCTGCGCCGTGCCGAGGTACCGATGGCGTACTCGGCGGGGTTCACGCCGCACCCGAAGGTCTCGTACGCCAATGCCGCACCCACCGGCACGGGCAGTGAGGCGGAGTACCTCGAGATCGCGCTCACCCGGGAGCGCGACCCGGAACTGCTCAGAACGCTCCTCGACGAGTCGCTGCCCACCGGCCTCGACATCGTGGAGGCGGCCGAGGCCCGCACCTCGGGGCTCGCCGACCGGCTCACGGCCTCGGTGTGGGAGCTGCGGCTGGACGGTGTCGACGCCGAGGAGGCCCGCCGAGCGGTGGACGCCTTCAACGCGGCGGAAACCGTCGAGGTGCAGCGCCGGACGAAGAACGGCGTCCGTACGTTCGACGCCCGTTCCGCGGTCGTGGAACTGGAGAGCGTGGAAACGCCCTCATCACCGGCTGATAGGCCGATTGGTCGGCCCTGTGCGATACTGCGGCTGGTTGTTCGGCACGTGACGCCTGCCGTTCGACCCGACGACGTCCTGTCCGGCCTCCGCGCCGTGGCCGATCTGGCGCCGCCGGTCCCCGCAGCGGTGACCAGGCTGGCGCAGGGGCTGCTCGATGAAGAGACCGGCACGGTGACCGACCCGCTCGCGCCCGACCGCGAGGCAGCAGCGACCGAGCCCCATCCGGCCGGTGACACTGCCACCGCGACGGTGCCGGCGTAAGGAAGGTCCCGCGTAGGGACGGACGTCGTAGCGCCGCCCTCGTACCTCGGGAGCCACCTGGGTCGGGCAGCGCACCCACCACAAGACTTTCGCCAGGCCGTGCGCATTCGGTGTACGGAACCGGTGAGACAGGACACAGAGAGCTCCCGTGCGGCGCCCGCGCCCCGGACGGCGGTAACCGCGCTTCGCGCGAACCGCGGACGTCACCGGCATCGCCGGACCAGGTGCGGCGCCCGGGAGCCTGACGGGAGAAACCCCCGCATGCTCGAACCGACCGAGCCCACAGAGGGCTCCGAACCGAACAGCCCCAGCGACACCCTGCCGCCGCGCCGCCGGCGCCGGGCCGCGTCCCGCCCCGCCGGCCCGCCCGCGACGGCCTCCGGTACGGCGGACGAAACGGCCGCCCCGGCCATACCGGCCGCCGAGCCCGCCGAGCCGCTCGACGAGAACGACGAGCTTGCGGCTGCGGAAGGCACCGGGACCGAAACGGCCGCGACGCCCGAGCCGGTGACGGTCCGGGCCGAGGCGCCGGCCGCCGCGGACGACGCCGCTCCGCGCAGGCGACGTCGCGTGGTGCGCCGCCCGGCCTCGTCCGCGAGCGAGCCGGTCTCGGCGGAGGCCGCCGAGACCGTCGTACCGGCGACCGAGACCCCGGCCGCTCCGGCAGCCGAGCCCGCCGCGGACACCGCGCCGGCCGCGGAAGCGGCCCCGCCGCGTGCGCGCCGTCGTGCCACGCGCCGCGTGACCTCGCCGACGGCCACCGTCGCCGGGACCACCGAACCGGACCTGAGCGCCGCGAGTGCCGAGAGCACCGTGACCGCGGACAGCCCGCAGGCCGCCGGGACCGCGGTCGCTTCCGGCACCGCCGCCCCCGTGGAGGCCGTCCCCGCGGACACCGCCGAGACCGCCGTCGCCGACGACGCGGCTCCCCGCCGCACCCGGCGTCGTGCCTCGCGCCGTGTCTCCGCCCCCGCGACCGCCGAGACGGCGCAGGCCGGTCAGGCCGCTCCGTCCGCCGAGGCCGACGCCTCCCCCGCCGAGGAGGCGAAGGCTCCCGTGAGCGAGACCACCGGAGAGACCCCGAAGATCCCCGCGGCGTCCGAGACCCCCGCGGCGTCCGAGACGCTCGAGGCGTCTGAGGCGCTTGCCGCGGACGACGCCGCTCCGCGCCGCCGTCGCCGTACGGTCCGCAAGCCCGCCGCCGGATTCGCCGAGCCCGCCCGGCCCGCCGCAGGGTCGGCCGGAGCCGCGGAGGCCGGGACGACGAAGCGTCCGGTACGTCCCGCGGTCGCCGTCTTCCAGGCCCCTGTGTTCACCGAGCCCCAGTTCCAGACCCCGGAGCGGGCCGCCGCCGAAGCGGCCGCCGAGGCCGCCGGTGCGGTGGAGCCCGATGAGCCGGAGGAGACCGAGGAGCTCCTGGAGGAGCAGCCCGTCGCCTCCCGCCGCCGGCGCCGCCGCCGGGGCGCTGCCGATGAGACCGAGGCGGCACCGGCCGCCCAGGCCGCTTCCGGCGGCAGCACCCGCACCGAGCCCGCTCCCGACGCCCGCACCGAAGACGGGACGGACGTCGACGAGCAGGCCGAGGACCACGCGGACGACGACCAGGACGAGAACGAGGGCCCCGGCTCCCGCCGTCGCCGCCGCCGGGGCGGCCGTCGCCGCAGGCGCGGCGAGTCCGCCGAGGCCGACGCCGAGGGCGGCGAGTCCGAGGACGACGCCGAGCACGACACCGAGGACAGCGACGACGGCTCCGCCGACGACGCGGAGGACACCGACGAGTCGGCCGAGGACCGTGACGACACGGGCGCCGCGGGCGGCTCCAGCAGCAGCCGGCGCCGTCGTCGCCGGCGCCGCCGGGCCGGGGACGGTGGCGGCGAGGCCGAGGCATCCGGCGACGACCCCGAGCGCACCGTCGTCAAGGTCCGTGAGCCGCGCAAGGTCTCCGAGCCGTCGGACGAGGTGCAGTCCATCAAGGGCTCCACGCGTCTGGAGGCGAAGAAGCAGCGCCGCCGGGAAGGCCGTGAGCAGGGCCGCCGACGCGTCCCGATCATCACCGAGGCCGAGTTCCTGGCCCGTCGTGAGGCCGTCGAGCGTGTCATGGTGGTCCGGCAGTACGGCGACCGTACGCAGATCGGCGTCCTGGAGGACGGGGTGCTCGTCGAGCACTACGTCAACAAGGAGCAGGCCACCTCGTACGTCGGCAACGTGTACCTCGGCAAGGTGCAGAACGTGCTGCCGTCGATGGAGGCCGCCTTCATCGACATCGGCAAGGGCCGCAACGCCGTGCTCTACGCCGGTGAGGTCAACTTCGAGGCGCTGGGCATGGCCAACGGCCCGCGCCGGATCGAGGCCGCGCTGAAGTCCGGCCAGCCGGTCCTCGCCCAGGTGACGAAGGACCCGATCGGGCACAAGGGCGCCCGTCTGACCAGCCAGGTCTCCCTCCCGGGCCGCTACCTCGTGTATGTCCCCGAGGGCTCGATGACCGGCATCAGCCGCAAGCTGCCCGACACCGAGCGGGCCCGGCTGAAGACCATCCTCAAGAAGATCGTCCCCGAGGACGCGGGCGTCATCGTGCGCACCGCCGCCGAGGGCGCGAGCGAGGACGAGCTGCGCCGTGACGTCGAGCGGCTGCAGGGGCAGTGGGAGGACATCAAGAAGAAGTCCAGGAGCGGCGGCAGCTCGAACGCGCCGACGCTGCTGTACGGCGAGCCGGACATGACCGTCCGGGTCGTGCGGGACATCTTCAACGAGGACTTCTCCAAGGTCATCGTCAGTGGCGACGAGGCCTGGGAGACCATCCACGGGTATGTCGCGCACGTCGCGCCCGACCTGGCCGACCGGCTGCAGAGGTGGACCAGCGAGGTCGACGTCTTCGCCACGTACCGGATCGACGAGCAGCTCGCCAAGGCGCTCGACCGCAAGGTCTGGCTGCCCAGCGGCGGTTCGCTGGTGATCGACCGGACCGAGGCGATGATCGTCATCGACGTCAACACCGGCAAGTTCACCGGTCAGGGCGGCAACCTCGAGGAGACGGTCACCAGGAACAACCTGGAGGCGGCCGAGGAGATCGTGCGCCAGCTGCGGCTGCGCGACCTCGGCGGCATCATCGTCATCGACTTCATCGACATGGTCCTGGAGTCCAACCGGGACCTGGTGCTGCGGCGCCTGCTCGAGTGCCTGGGCCGGGACCGTACGAAGCACCAGGTCGCCGAGGTGACCTCGCTGGGCCTGGTGCAGATGACCCGCAAGCGGGTGGGCCAGGGTCTGCTGGAGTCGTTCTCGGAGACCTGCGTCCACTGCAACGGGCGCGGTGTCATCGTCCACCTGGACCAGCCCACCTCCACCGGAGGCGGCGGCAAGCGCAGGAAGCGGGCGCGGGCCGGGGCCGGGGAGCACCTCCACGAGCACGAGGCCGACGTCGTCACGACGGCGGAGCAGGAGGCGGAAGAGGAGACGGAGGCCGAGGTCGCCGCCGAAGCCGCCGAGCCGCTCGCGCTTCCGGCCCCCGAGTACACCCCCGACGAGGAGCTGTACAGCAGTGCCGCCGAGGCGGAGGCGGCGGCCACCCGCGGCCGCGGCCGCCGCCGGGTGAGCCGGAGGGCTTCGGCACCGGCAGGCGCGCCGAGGCGCGAGGAGCGCCGTCGCGAGCCGGCCGCCGCCGAGACCACGGGCGCGGCCATCGCCGAGGAGCCCTCGGTTCAGGTGCCGACGGCTCAGGACACGACGGCCGCGCAGGAAGCCGCGCGTCCGGTGCAGCCGGAGCCGGCCGCCGTGGCGCACGCCGTACCGGTCGCCGCCGAGGACCCGGTCGTCGAGGCACCCGCCGAGGCTCCCGTCGAGGCACCCGCTGCCGAGGAAGCCGCTCCCCGGGTCCGTACGCGTCGCCGGGCCACCCGCAAGGTGTCCGCGCCGGCCGGTTCCCCGGCGGGTGCCGAGACCGCGGTGGTGACGGTCATGGAGACCGTCCCCACGGCCGCCCCGTCGGAGCCCGAGCAGGCGTCCGAGCCGGTGGCCGGGCAGTCCCCGGCCGAGGCGCCCGAGGCGGTGGCCGAGACCGCCGCGCCGCCGCGCCCGCGCCGCCGCGCGGTGCGCAAGCCGACCGTGTCCACCGCGTCCGAGGAGGCGGCCGTCGTGGTCGTCCCGTCGGCCACGGCGGATCAGGCGGCCACGGTGGACCAGGTGGCCCCGGCGGACCAGGCGGCAGCGGTCACCACCGAGGCGGAGGCCGTCGAGGAAGCCGCCGAGGAGACGGCTCCGGCCCGGAAGACCGCCCGCGCGACGGCGAAGAAGGCCACGGCGAAGAAGGCCGCCACGAAGAAGGCGACGACGGCCAAGAAGACGGCCGCCAAGAAGACCGTCGCCAAGAAGGCGACGGCCAAGAAGGCAGCCGTCAAGAAGACCGTGGCCAAGAAGACGACGGCGAAGAAGACCGCGGCAGCGGCCCAGCAGCCGTCGCCCTCGGTCACGGCGTCGACGGAGGACTGATCAGGGCCCGCCCC
>NZ_LIQT01000355.1 GCF_001418415.1 Streptomyces hirsutus | reverse complement strand
CGAGGCCGTCGGTGTCGGCGGTGAAGCCGAAGTCGTCGTCGCCCGGCAGCCCGGAGGGCACCTCGCCGTGGCCCACCTCGCGGGCGAGTTCCGGTGCCGCCTCGGCCGGGACGCGGTCGCCGCCCCGGTAGCCGACCCAGTCGGCGAAGCCCTCCGACAGCCACAGCGGGGTCGCGGCGGTGGTGTGGGCGCGGGTGGCGACGTGGGTGGTCTCGTGGGTGACGACGACCTGCCGGCCCGAGTCGCCGAGCAGGCCGAAGGCGTCCGGGTTGACGATGACCCGGTCCGCGGGCGCCCGGGCGCCGGCTCCGGTCTCGCCGGTGGTGACGGCCGCGATGCCCCGGTAGGAGGAGGCGGGTGAGCCCAGCAGTCCCGCCATGCCCTCCAGGGACCCCGGGACCAGGACGACGACCCGCCGCGCCCAGTCCGGTCCCCACGCGTCCGACACGGCGGGCACCGCCCGGTCGGCCAGCGCCGCGTAGTCGCGCAGCTTCACGTCGGTCTGCCCGACGCCGAGCACCAGGCTCCGTTCTCCGTGCACGGCGCGCACCGCGCCCTGGTCCCACAGCTGGCGGCCGGACTTCCCGGCCGGCCGGTCGGAGACGACGGTCCACCGGCCCTTCTCGTCCCGGCTCAGGCTCAGGGTGCGGGCGGTGGTGACGGGGGCCCGGTCGTAGCCCGCGACGCGGTAGCCGAGGTCGGCGTCGACGGTGGCGGTGTCGCCGGTGCGGTGCACGGCGTTGACCCGGTAGCTCCAGTCGGCCAGCGGCACCTCGCGCAGGCTGTCGTATCCGGCCCGGGTGCCGGTACGCGCGTAGGCGGCGGCGTCCTCGCCGAGGACGGCGTCGGCCCGCCGGTCGAGCAGGGCCTGCACCTCGGCGCGCGCACCGTCGACGACCGGCCCTCCGCCGCACGCGACCAGGGAGACGAGCAGGGAGACGAGCAGGGAGACGAGCAGCAGGCATCGCACCGCCGCCACCGGCGCCCCGGGCACCCACCTTCGACCAGCCACCCTTGTGAGGGTACGGGCGCCGGGCCGTTCGGGTCAGACCGCCTGGACCGACGGCCCCGGCCGGCCCTTCGCGGCCGCCCGTTCCGGTCAAACCCGGGTGACCGACGAGACGGGCATCATCCCGACCGGGTCGTAGCGGACGGGGGCGCCGGGGTAGGGCGCGTGGATCACCTGGCCGTTACCCATGTACATGCCGACATGGCTGGCGTCGGCCCGGTAGACGACCAGGTCGCCGGGCCGGGCCTGGGAGAGCGGGACCTGCCTGCCGGCGTACCGCTGGGCCTGCGAGGTCCGCGGGAGGGCGACCCCGGCCTGTGCGTACGACCACTGCATCAGACCGGAGCAGTCGAACCCGAAGGGCCCGTTGGCGCCCCAGGCGTAGGGCTTGCCGAGGGCGGAGCGGGCGGCGGCGACGGCGGCTGCCGCGCGGCCGGAGACGGCGGTCGCGCCGCCCGGACCGGGCAGGCCGGGCAGGTCCGCGCCGCGGCCGGAGCGGACGGCCCTCTCGTGGGCGGCGCGCTCCTCGTCGGGGAGGGCGTTGAGCAGCCGCCGGGCCCGGGCGAGCTTGCGCTCGACGGTCTTCTTGTGGGCGGCGACCGCCTTGCGGCTGCGTTCCAGCTCGCCCAGCTTGCGGGAGGTCTCCGCACGGTCCTGGTCCAGGGTGCGCACGGCCTCCTGCAGTCCCTTCAGCTCGCCGGCCCGGCGGGCGGTGAGCCGGTCGAGCACCGAGGCCCGCTCGAGGTAGTCCTCGGGGTCGCCGGAGAACAGCAGCGCGAGGGACGGGTCGAGTCCGCCGGAGCGGTACTGGGCGCCGGCCAGCGACCCCAGCGACTCCCGCATGCCGTTGACGCGCTCCTGCTGCCGGGCGATCTCGTCCCGGGCCGCGTTGACCTGCTCCCGCAGGGTGTCCGCGCGCTCGTCGGCCTTGTTGTACGCCTCGGTCGCCCGCTCGGCCTCCGCGTAGAGGCGGTCCACCTCGGTCCTGGGGTCCTCGTGCGGGGTGGCCGTGGCCGGTACGGCGCCGAGGGCGGCTGCCGCCACGGACAGGAGACCTACGGCGACGGTGGTGCCCCGGTCGGGGCCCGGGGACGGTGCAAGGCGGCGATGGGACCCCACGGGGAACCGCGCTCCTTCCGCTGACGGACGGGGAAACGCGGGAGACAGTAGCCGTGGAGCGGGCGGCCGACCCATGGCCTCGGTGGCCACACACGGTGACGCCCCGCCTCTGACGCAGGTCACAGGCGGGGCGTGGGGCCGGGCGGCGCTCGCGCGATTCCCCCGAACGGGGGCATGCACCCGGGTCCGGAAGCGCTCGGGAGCGGTCGGGCAGGACCCGGTGCGCCCCCTGAGCCGGCCCCGGCCGGGGCCGGCTTCGGCGGAACGTCAGACGCGGACGCCGAACATGAACGGGCCGCCGATGGTGTTCATCGACTCGTAGCGGACGACGGTGCCGCTGCGCGGGGCGTGGATGACCTGGCCGTTGCCCGCGTAGAGACCCACGTGGTGCAGGTCGTTGAAGAAGAAGACCAGGTCTCCGACCTGGAGCTGGCTGGCCGAGTAGATCTTGGTGCCCGCGCCGGTCTGCGCCTCGGAGGTACGCGGGATGGAGACGCCGGCCTGGGCGTAGGCCCAGGAGGTGAGGCCCGAGCAGTCGTAGGAGGACGGGCCGGTGGCGCCGTAGACGTACGGGGTGCCGAGCTTGCTCTGGGCGGCGGCGAAGGCGGCGCCGGCGCGGCCGGATCCGCTGCCGACCGAGGCGGAGCTGCCGGTGTCGGTGCTGGTGGCCTTGAGGACCTCCCGCTCGCTGGCGCGGGTGGCGCGGTCCTCCTCCTCGGCGAGCTGCGCCTTCTCCTCGGCGGTGAGGGTGTTGAGCAGCTTCTGCGCGGCACCGAGCTTGTTCTGGACTTCCGTCTTCTTCTTGCCCAGTTCGGTGCGGGTGGAGGAGAGGTCCTTGAGCTTCTCGGAGGCCTCGGAGCGCTGCTGGGCGAGCTCGCGCTGCTTCTCCTGGATCTCCTTGAGCGCGTCGACCTGCTGGGTGCTCAGCTGGTCGAGGGCGGACGCCTTGTCGAGGTAGTCGTCCGGGTCCGCGGAGAGGAAGAGCTGGAGCGAGGGGTCGATGCCGCCGCTGCGGTACTGGGCGCTGGCCATCGAACCGAGGCCGTCGCGCAGCTCGTTGAGCTCCTGCTGGCCCTTGGCGACGTTGTCCTGGATCGTGGAGATCTCCTTCTGGAGCTTCTCCTGCTTCTCCTTGGCGCCGTTGTACTTCTCGGTGGCCTGCTCAGCCTCCTGGTAGAGCTTGTCGACCTTGGCCTTCACCTCGCCCTTGCTCGGCTTCTCGCTGGGGGCCGCGTTGGCGGCCTGCGAGCTCAGGACGACGGCAGCTGCGGCAGCGGTGGTGAGCACTGTGACACGTGCCCGGTTCGGCTGCTTGGGACGACGGTGGGACGCCACGGAGGCGAGCTCCTTCTTCCTCCAGCCGCCTACCGACACGCCGGTGGGCGGGGCCTCCGCCGTCGCCACCCCATGTGAACGATCAACCGAGCGGAGGTTCGAGGTCCGACCCTAGTGATTCTCTTGTGATCAGTTCAAATCCCCGGACATGAATTCTCGGTCACAGTATGTTTCTTTGCCTTCAACTCACCTGCAGTGATACTTCCTTGACGCTACGTTGCGTCAATATCGCGCCAATTCGGGCAATCGGCGGGTACGTTGCGGTTGGGGCTTACGTTCCGGATGGGACGTACCGCGCTTTGCGCCCTGCGGGACCGGCGCGGGCCTCTACGCCCGGGAGAACCGCTTCAACAGGACCGCGGAGGCGACCGGGCGGGCGCCCGCGCGGGCGACTCCGTCGGCGACCTCGCGGTCGGTGGAGACGACGATGACGGGCCGCCCCGGCGGCTCGGCGCGGACCAGCTGACGGATCAGTTCGTCGGCGGTGACGCCCGGCTTGGAGAACAGCACACGCACCCCGCGCGGCGGCGCGAGCAGGACGGGAGCGGCCAGTTCGGCCCCGTCGAAGACGCAGGTCACCTCGGCGCCGGTCTGCGCGGCGAGTTGGGCGAGCTGGCCCAGGATCCTCAACCGCTGCTTCTCCAGGGGCATCTGGGGATAGCCGGTCTTGGTCACGTTGTAGCCGTCGACGACGAGGTGCGCCTGCGGGAGCGCCAGCAGCTGGTCGAGGATGGCCGGGTCGCCCTCGGACAGCGCGCGGGCGGCGATGTCCTTGGGGGACAGGCTGCCGGGTTCGACGGCGTCCACGGTCTCGGCGGGCCGGACGGACACGGGGGGCAGCGCGAGTTCGCGACGGAGCCCCTGGGCGGCGTCCAGCACGGTGTCCAGGAGCAGCCGTACCCGCATGTCCTCGACGCTGCGTCCCTCGCGGGCGGCCCGGCGGGCGGCCTCCAGAGCGGCCTCCGACTCGCCGAGGCGCGCCTTGAGCCGCCGGGACTCGCTCTCGGCGGCGGACACCTGGGCCTGCCCGTCCGCGCGGACGGTGTCCATCTCGCCCTGCAGTCTGCGCAGCGCGGCGGCACCGCGCTTGACGTCGCTGAGCGCGGACCGCAGCTTGCGGTGCAGGGAGTCCGCTTCCTTCCTGGCGGCTTCCAGGTCGGTACGCAGCCGCTCGGTCTCGGACCTGGTGTGCTCGCGGGCACGGGCGAGTTCCTCGCTCAGCCGCTCCAGCTCGGCCCGGGTCTCCTCGTCGGCGCGTTCGGCGTCGGCCCGCTGGGCCTCCTCGCCGGCGGCGGTCACCAGTTTCACCCAGCCGGGCGGCCGCATGACGTAGGCCGCGGCCGCCACGTCCAGCGGGTCCGCGGCCGGGGGCGGGGAGCCTGAGTCGAGGGCGCCGGTCAGTTCCGGCTGGACCTCTCTCAGCCGCTCCCCGATGCGCTGGCGGAACAGCGGCTCGGTCTCCAGGGCGGCGGCCATCGCGTTGCCGGCGAACTTGGCGCGGCGGGTCGGGGTGAACCGGGCGTACTGCTTGAGCTGGGCGGGCAGCTCGGCCACGGTCAGTTTGCCGAAGCCGTCGGAGACGATCTGGACGACCCGGCGGCGCACGCCGTCGGGCAGCGGACGGTCGAACACCTCGGCGGTGCCGTCCTCCGACCCCCCGTCCGCGGTCTCCACCATCGGTCACACCCCATGCCTGTGTCCGACCCCGCGTACGGGGTCCCCTGGGCGGGGCCCGCTCCCTCAGGAGCCGGCGCCCGGCCTGTCGACGAGTTCCACCTGATCCACGGCGTTGCACCAGCGGCACCGCACCGACTCGATCGTCTCACCGAGGACCTCGCGCTCCTCGACCTTCGGCTCCCCCGCCAGGTCGAGGTGGACGTACTCCACGACCTTGGACGAGCGGGTCACGTCGAAACGGGTGAGGTTGCCGCAGAGGGTGCAGCGCCACCGCGTCGAGGCAGTCGGCAGAGGAACCGTCATCGTGGCTGTTCGCCTTCCTTACAGTGTCCGTGACGCGGCGGGCACCCGGCGCGTCTGGCACATAACCCTACGGCCTGGCGGGTCTTCGCCGCCCGCCCGTCCACGGCGGCGAGGCGGTCTGTGCTGTTGCATCCGGTTACGTCATGCTCTGTATTCATGATCCGCAACTGGGGCTCGGCGGCGGCCGGGGCGCTGAGGCGCCCGTCGGCACCGGTGACCCACACCCTCATCGCCGTGTGCTGCCTGGTCTTCCTGATCGGGCCGGCCTCGGGACTCGATCCGGGGTACGGGACCGGGGACGAACTGCTCGCCGCGCAGCGCGGCTACTTCCGCCACTGGGGGGTGATTCCCGCAGACGTGTTCGAAGGGTCCCCGTGGAGTGCCCTCACTCCGGCCACGGCCCTGTTCGTCCACGGCAGCTGGGTGCATCTGCTCGGCAACATGCTCTTCCTCCATGTCTTCGGGACGATGACCGAGGCACGCATGGGCCGCCTGCGGTTCCTCCTGTTCTACGTCGGCTGCGGGTACCTCGCCCTGCTCGGGTACGCCGTCGCCAACGCGGACTCGGAGCAGTCCCTGGTCGGCGCCTCGGGGGCGATCTCGGCGATCCTCGGCGCGTTCCTCCTGCTGTTCCCCCGGGCGCGGGTGACCAGTCTGCTGCCGTTCCTGTTCTTCCTGCCGGTGCGCTTCCCGGCGTGGGTGGTGCTGCCGTTCTGGGTGGTGCTGCAGTGGCTGGCGGCGGGGCAGGCCTCCGAGGGGCCGGGGGTGGCGTATCTGGCCCACCTGGTGGGCTTCGGGCTGGGCTTCTGCTGGGCGTGGGCGCGTTTCACGGGGGCGACTACAGTGAGAGGCGCACCGGCTCCGGCCCCCGAGGGAGAGAACCAGCAGTGATCACCGCGATCGTCCTCATCAAGACCAGCGTGGACCGGATCCCCGAGATCGCGGAGCGGATCGCCGCGCTGGACAGCGTCAGCGAGGTCTTCTCCGTCACCGGGACCTACGACCTGATCGCCATGGTCCGGGTCAAGGAGCACGAAGACCTGGCTGAGGTCATCCCGGGCCGGATCAACAAGATCCCGGGCGTGGAGGGGACGGACACGCACGTGGCGTTCCGCACGTACTCGCAGCACGACCTGGAGGCCGCGTTCGCGATCGGCCTCGACAACTGACCGGCCCGGACCGGAAGGGCCCGCGCGGCCGGAGTGCCGGGCCGCCCGGCTCCTCGACGCGGACGACGCCGAACTCGGCGAGGGCGGACGGGGTCTGACCCGGCTCCCCCCCTCGGATCGACCCGGTCGGCCTCGATCCCGGCTGCCCGAGGTCGAACTCCTCGCCGCCCGCACCGATCTGCGCCCGGCCCCCGGCACGGGCGCCGCGGGCGGTCCGGGCACCGGTCTCGCGGCGCCCGGCGCCCGTCTGCTGCCCCGCTTCGACGCCCTGCTCGACCACCTCGGCCTGGACGCCCGGCCGGCCCGCTCCGACCTGGTCGTCACCGCCGAAGGGGTCCTGGACCACCGGACACCGCGCGGGAAGGTCCCGGCGGAGGCGGCCCGCCGCGCCAAGCCGTCCGGGCGGCCGGTGCTCGCCCATGACCCCTGCGGCGGTGACGACCAGGTCGGAGCGGGCCGGCCGGGCGTCGAGGCCGCGGTCGTCGAGCAGGGCGGCGAAGCGGGGCAGCAGACGGGCGCCGGGCGCCGCGACACCGGTGCCCGGGCCGCCGGCGGCG
>NZ_LIQT01000354.1 GCF_001418415.1 Streptomyces hirsutus | reverse complement strand
CGCGCCACGGACCTCGTCGCCACCGGAGTGCTCGCGCCGGACATCTTCATCAGCCACCGCCTCCCCCTCGACACCTACCCCGAGGCCCTGGCCCAGTTCGCCTCCGGCCAGGGCCGCAAAATCATCATCACCCCCTGACGCGGGCCCGCGTCAGGGGGTGATGATGATTTTGCGGCCCTGGCCGGAGGCGAACTGGGCCAGGGCCTCGGGG
This sequence comes from Streptomyces hirsutus, assembly GCF_001418415.1. Lineage (GTDB taxonomy): Bacteria > Actinomycetota > Actinomycetes > Streptomycetales > Streptomycetaceae > Streptomyces > Streptomyces hirsutus. Next base: position 4,602 of record NZ_LIQT01000354.1, on the reverse strand, counting down.
TAGGTGTCGAGGGGGAGGCGGTGGCTGATGAAGATGTCCGGGTCGAGCACTCCGGTGGCGAAGAGGTCCGCGGCGCGTTCGAAGCTGTGCAGGACGGCCATCGAGCCGGTGATGGTGATCTCCTGGTTGTAGATGCGGTACGGGTCGATCGTCACGCGGGTCGCGTAGTCGGCGACGCCGAACTGCAGGAAGGTGCCCGCCTTGGACACGCGCTCCAGGCCGTCCTGGATCGCCGCCGCGTTGCCCGTGGCGTCGATGACGAGGTCCCAGCCCTGGGGGCGGTCCAGTTCGTCCGGGTCCGCCGCCGAGGCGGAGACGCCCAGCTGCCGGGCGGTCTCCAGACGGGCCGGGTTGAGGTCCACCATGTCCACACTCGCCGCGCCGGTCCGCTTGGCCAGTTCCAGCATCATCAGGCCCATGGTTCCGGAGCCGTAGATCAGGACGTGTGCGCCGAGGCGGGACTGCAGCACGTCGTAGCCGCGCACCGCGCAGGAGAGGGGTTCGATCAGGGCGGCGTCCTGGGTGCGGACGTGTTCGGGCAGTTTGACGCAGTTCGCCACCGGGGCGACCGCGTACTGGGCGGCTCCGCCCGCGGTGGTGACGCCGATCGCGGCCCAGCGTTCACACATGTTGTTGTGACCGTTGCGGCAGTGGCGGCACTCGTAGCAGTACAGGGAGGGGTCCACGGCGACCTGGTCGCCGAGGGAGAGTTCGGTCACCGCGCTGCCGATGCCGACGACCTCCCCGGCGAACTCGTGGCCGGGGACGATGGGCAGTTTCGGCGCGAACTCGCCCTGGAGGATGTGCAGATCGGTGCCGCACAGCCCGCAGGCGGCGACGTCGACCACCACGTCGCGCGGTCCTGGGGTGGGGTCGGGGACCGTGGTGACGGTGACCTTGCCGGGGGCTTCGATGAGGGCGGCTTTCACTTGACTGCTCCTAGGGACAGACCGCGGACCAGCTTGTCCTGGGCGGCCCAGCCGGCGATGAGGACGGGCAGGGACACCAGGGTGGCGGCGGCGCACAGACGGGCGAGGAAGAGCCCCTCGTTGGTGATGAATCCGACGAGGAACACCGGGGCGGTGGAGGCTTTGGTGGCGGTGAGGTTGACGGCGAACAGGAACTCGTTCCAGCTGAAGATGAAGCAGATCAGCGCGGTGGCGGCGACCCCGGGCATGGCGACGGGGCCGACGATGCGCAGCAGCACCGTGGGCAGCCCGGCGCCGTCGACCTCGGCGGCCTCCAGGATCTCCTTGGGCACTTCGGCGAGGAAGGAGCGCATCATCCACACGGCGATCGGCAGGTTCATCGCGGTGTAGAGGATGATCAGCGTCCAGACGTTGTCCAGCATCCCGGCGTCCTTGACGATCAGGTACACCGGCAGCAGCGCCGCGATGACGGGCAGGAACTTCGTCGACAGGAAGAAGAACATCACGTCGGTCCACTTCTCGACCGGCTTGATGGACAGCGCGTAGGCCGCCGGGATCGAGAGGGCGAGCACGAGCAGCGTCGAAATGACGCTCGCCATGGCCGAGTTGAGCAGGAACGGCGTGATGTCGCGGCCCAGCAGCAGTTCGTACTGGTCCAGGGTGAAGGGCGCGAGCAGGCTGGGCGGGTTGGTGGCGGCGTCGGCCTCCTGGTGGAAGCTGGTCAGCACCATCCAGGCCACCGGCGCGAAGAAGGCCAGCGTGGCGAGCCAGGCGACGAAGGTCCACACCGGGGTCAGCCGCGGCGAGCCCTGGTCGCCCTGGGTGTTCTTGCGGCGGAACTTCTTTGGCCCGGCCGCGGGGGCGGCGGCCGGCGCCGTTCGGGTGGTGGTCACCGGGAGACCTCCTCACGGAACAGGGACGCGATGGTGCGCAGGGCGAACGTGGCGATGGCGATGGCGCCGATCACCACGACCACGCCGGCGGCGGCCGCCTCGCCGTACTCGTACTTGCGGAACATGGTCAGGTAGATCTCGTAGGGGAGGTTCGTGGTCTGTGAGCCGGGGCCGCCCTGGGTGATGGTGAAGACCGCGTCGAAGGTCTGCACGACGTAGATGGTCCCGAGCAGGACGCCCAGTTCGATGTACTGCCGCAGGTGGGGCAGGGTGATGTGGAGGAAGGTCTGCCGCGCCGAGGCGCCGTCGACCCGGGCGGCCTCCAGTACGTCGCCGGGCTGGGCCTGGAGACCGGCCAGCAGGATGAGCATCATGAACGGCGTCCACTGCCACACCAGCGCGACGATCACGGCGGGCATCGCCGAGTTCGACAGCCAGTCGATGGTGGGTCCGTTCTCGGCTCCGAAGAGGCGGTAGACGGCGTTCAGGGTGCCGTTGAGGAGGCCGTAGTCGGGGTTGTAGATGGCGTGCTTCCACAGCAGTGCGGCGGCGACCGGCATGACCAGGAACGGCGTGATGAGCAGGGTGCGGGCCAGGCCCCGGCCGGGGAAGCGGCGGTCGAGGAGCATCGCCAGGCCCAGTCCGAGGAGCACGCTGATGATCACCACCGACGCGGTGAGCAGGACGGTGTTCAGGACCGCAGCGCGCAGCCGCTCGTCGGTGAAGACGAAGGCGTAGTTGGACAGGCCGGTGAAGTGCCGTTCGCCCGGCTTGAGGATGTTCCACTGGAAGGTGGAGATCACGAGCGTGGCCACGAACGGCAGCTGCGTGACGATGATCGTGAAGATCAGCGCCGGCAGCAGCGGTACGCGGCGCCGCCACTTGTTCAGCGATTCGCGCCTGCCCGGCCGGTGCGGGGGGTCTTTGCGCACCGCGTTGGGTGCGGGAGTGAGCGTGGTCATGAGGGGTCCTTGAGCCGGCCGGTTGCGGCCGGGTATGGGGAAGCGGTGCCCGGTGCACCGGCCGAAGGCCCTCGTACGGGATACGGATGTACGGGGGTCCTCGGCCGGCGCGGGCGGGCGGTGTACGTGCCGGACGCGTGCTCTGCCGGATGCCGGATGCCGGATATCGGACGTCGTGCGACGGTGGGCGTCGTGCGCCGGCGGACTCTGTCTGTCGGCGCGCGGGCGCACCGGTGTCCGACGGGCGAGGGGGCACCGGCGTGGTCACCGGGTCACCGACCGGTGGTCACCTGGTGGTGGTCACCGACCGGCGGGTCACCGGTAGTTCTTGGCGACTTCCTCCGCGAGCTTCTGGCCGTTGGTCAGGGCCTTGTCCACGCTGGTCTTGCCGGCGATGGCCGCGGAGATGTCCTGCGTCACCTTGGTGCCGAGGTCCTGGAACTCGGGCACGGCCACAAACTGGACGCCGACCGTGGGCCGCGGCTGCACACCGGGGTTCGTCGGGTCCGCCTGCTCGATGGACTTGAGGGTGATGTCACCGAAGGCCGAGGCCGCTTCCTTGTACTCGGGGATCTCGTAGGTGCTGGCCCGCTTGCCGGCCGGGACGCGCGACCAGCCCAGCTTCTCGCCGACGAGCTTCTCGTAGTCCTTGCCGGACGCCCAGAGCATGAACTTCGACGCGGCGTCGGCCTTCTTGGTGGTCTTCGGCATCGCCCACGCCCAGGTCCACAGCCAGCCGGAGCTGTCCGTCTTGTTCACCGGCGCGTAGGCGTAGCCGACCTTGCCCGCGATCTTGCTGGAGCTGGCGTCCTCCAGCGAACCGGCCGCGCTGGTCGCGTCGTACCACATGGCGACCTTGCCCTGGCTCATCGCGTTGAGGCACTCGGTGAACCCGGACTGCGCCGCGCCCGCCTGGCCGTGCTTCTTGACGAGGTTGACGTAGAAGTCGGTCGCCTTCTTGAACTCGGGGCTGTCGACCTGGGCGTTCCAGTCCTTGTCGAACCAGGTGCCGCCGAAGGTGTTGACCACCGTGGACAGCGACGCGCCGAGCTCGCCCCAGCCGGCCAGGCCGCGCAGACAGATGCCCTTCATGCCGGGGCGTGCTCCGTCGGCCTTGGCGGCGATGTCGGCGACCTGCTCCCAGGTCGGCCGCTCGGGCACGGTGATGCCCTTCTCCTCCATGACCTCCTTGTTGTACATGAGGAAGGACGACTCGCCGTAGAACGGAAGCGCGTACAGCTTCTCGTCCTCACCGGACAGCGACTGGACCATGGGGTTGAGCAGGTCCTTCTTGTCGAAGGCGGTGTCCTTGTCGGCGTAGGAGCTCAGCTCCTGCAGCCAGCCGTTCTTGTTCCAGATGGGCACCTCGTAGGCGCCGATGGTGGCAACGTCGTACTGGCCGGCCTGGGTGGCGATGTCCTGGGTGACCTTGTCGCGCAGTTCGTTCTCGGGAAGGATCGTGAAGTTGACCTTGATGCCGGTGTCCTTGGTGAACGTGTCCTTCGTCAGCTTCGCTATGTCCTCCATCTGAGGGTTGCCGACCATGAGGACGTTGATGCTCTCGCCGCCGGCTTCCGGACTCGACCCGCCGGCCCCGCTGCACGCGGCCAGCAGTGAGCCCGCGGAGACGGCGACCAGCACGGCGCGGGTGCTTCTGCGGACCCGGGTGGTTTTCTGGTTGGGCATGGTTGGCTCCAGAGGTGTTCGTTCGAGAGCGGGGGAGACCCGCGCCCGGTCGGGCGAGTGCGTGGTGAAGCGGTGGTGGTGAGGTGTATCGGGTGTAGCGGTGGTGGTGGGGCCGGAATCGGGGCAGTGGTG
>NZ_LIQT01000353.1 GCF_001418415.1 Streptomyces hirsutus | reverse complement strand
GATGTCCGGTGGGCGGACGGTCACCGTCCGCCCACCGGACATCACCCCGCCCCCACGCCCTCCGGGTGCGAGGATGAACCAGGACGACGCGCCCACTCCGGAGGACATCCCCAGCCATGGCTCAGAAAGTCGCAGTCCTCGGCACCGGCAAGATCGGTGAAGCCCTGCTCAGCGGAATGATCCGCGGCGGCTGGGCCCCCGCCGACCTCCTGGTCACCACCCGCCGCCAGGAGCGGGCCGACGAACTCCGCGCCCGCCACGGAGTCACCCCGGTCTCGAACCTCGAAGCCGCCAAGACCGCCGACACCCTGATCCTCACGGTCAAACCGCAGGACATGGGCACCCTCCTCGACGAGCTGGCCCCGCACCTCCCCGCCGACCGCCTGATCATCAGCGGCGCCGCGGGCATCCCCACCTCCTTCTACGAGGACCGCCTCGCCGCCGGCACCCCGGTCGTCCGCGTCATGACGAACACCCCCGCCCTGGTCGACGAGGCCATGTCGGTCATCTCCGCCGGCAGCCACGCCACCCCGGAACACCTCGCCCACACCGAGGAGATCTTCGGCGCCGTCGGCAAGACGCTCCGCGTCCCGGAGTCGCAGCAGGACGCCTGTACCGCCCTGTCCGGCTCCGGCCCGGCGTACTTCTTCTACCTGGTCGAAGCCATGACGGACGCCGGCATCCTGCTCGGCCTGCCCCGCGACAAGGCCCACGACCTGATCGTCCAGTCCGCGATCGGCGCCGCGACCATGCTCCGCGACAGCGGCGAGCACCCCGTACGGCTCCGCGAGAACGTCACCTCCCCCGCCGGCACCACCATCAACGCCATCCGCGAACTCGAGAACCACGGCGTACGCGCCGCCCTCATCGCCGCCCTCGAGGCCGCCCGCGACCGCAGCCGCGAACTGGCCTCCGGCACCAAGGACTGAGGACGGGCCCCGCCCGGGGCGCCCCTGACCGGGCGCCCCGTCGGCCGCTGCCCCTCACGTCGCCCCGGCGAGCACGTCTGCCGCCATCACCACGCGCGCGAACCCGCCCCCGTGCAACGTCACCGCCGACGCCTGCGCCACCTCGTCCGCGTCGCGCCGCCCCCGCACCCCGCCTCCCAGAGGTACGGGGGCCAACGACCGACGACTTACTGCCAAGCGAGCCGGCCGCCCGGAACGGACACGGGGCCGGCACGGACACCGAAACCGGCGCCGGCGCTACCTCCCGGCGTCTGCCCCGGTTCCGGACGCGGGGAGCAGGCCGATGGCCCGATAGGCGGCGTCCACGACCGGCCGTGCCATGGCGCGAGCCCTTTCCGCTCCGTCCCGCAGGACCCCCTCCACATAACCGGGGTCCGCGCACAACTCCTTGTGCCTTTCGCGCAATGGCTTCAGTACCTCGACCACGGCCTCCGCGGTGTCCTTCTTCAAAGCCCCGTACGACTCGTAGGCATCGCCCAGCGTCTCCGGGTCCCCGCCCGAGCACGCCGCGAGAATCTCCAGCAGATTCGCCACCCCGGGCCGTTCCTCCCTGTCGTACACGACGTCGCGTCCGCTGTCGGTCACCGCCCTCATGACCTTCTTCCGCACCACGTCCGGTTCGTCCAGCAGATAGACGATCCCCGGCCCGACGTCGTCGCTCTTCCCCATTTTCGACAGGGGGTCCTGCAGATTCATCACTCGCGCCGCCACGGCCGGATGGGTGGCCCGGGGCACCACGAAGGTGTGCCCGTACCGCTGGTTGAACCGCACGGCCAGATCCCGCGTGAGCTCCACGTGCGGCGCCTGGTCGTCCCCCACCGGCACCTCGTCCGTCCCGTACGCCAGGATGTCCGCCGCCATCAGCACGGGATACGTCAACAGCGACAGCCGCACACTCCCGCCCCGCCGCTGCTCCCGCGCGGCCTTCTCCTTGTACTGGACCATCCGCCGCATCTCGCCGTCGGTCGCCACGCACTCCAGCACGTACGACAGGCGGGTGTGCTCGTCCACATGGCTCTGCACGAACACGGTGCACAGCTTCGGATCCACCCCGGTGGCCAGCAGCAGCGTCGCCGCCTGCCGGCTCAGTCTGCGCACCCGTGCGGGATCGTGGTCCACGGTCAGCGCGTGCAGATCGACGACGCAGAACAACGCGTCGGCCCGGTGCTGGTCGACCGCGGCCCACCGCCGCATGGCCCCCAGGTAGTTCCCCAGCGTCAGATGCCCGGTCGGTTTGATCCCACTGAAGACCCGTGTCATCGCTTCCTGTCTCCGTCTCCTGGTCGTGCCCGCCGCCCCGGCCGGCCGCTCCCGGAGTCCTGAGGGCCGGAGCCCTGGAGGGAGAAACGAAAACGGCCACCGGAGCGGCGGCCGTTGAGCGCATACGTACGGACGGCCGCTGTCAGGCGGCCCACCAGAGCTGGCTGTACGTACGCGCAGTCGTCATGCGGGCCAGGCTACGCCCTGAAGAGGGGAACCGGGTGGCGATTACGGCAGCGAGTTGACATGCTCCGGCGTCATCCGTACTGTTCTCCGAGTTGTCCGACGTGAGTACCGACTCCGGTCGGCCCCGGACAGCCATTCCGTACGTACCGCACCAGTCCGACAGCAGTCGTCTGTCTGCCGTCATGGCATTGGTGTGCGTATTCGCGAAATGAGGAATCCGCGTTCGAAAGGACGCAGGCCCCCGATTAGCTCGGGAGCAGGGAATCCGCTAGAGTCTCACTCGTCGGAACGGCCCAACGGCCGGAAAGACAAACCCCGCTGACTGGGGGTCAGGTCGAAGAAGAAGATCTGATAGAGTCGGAACCGTCGGAAAGGGAAATCGCGAAAGCGGGACCCGGGAAGGCGAACAGCCCGAGGAAATCGGATCGGAAAGATCTGATAGAGTCGGACACGCAAGACCGAAGGGAAGCGCCCGGAGGAAAGCCCGCGAGGGTGAGTACAAAGGAAGCGTCCGTTCCTTGAGAACTCAACAGCGTGCCAAAAATCAACGCCAGATATGTTGATACCCCGACGAGCGGATTTCGATCCGGTCGTTGAGGTTCCTTTGAAGAAAAACACAGCGAGGACGCTGTGAACGGCCGGGCCTATTCCGCCCGACCGTTCCGCTCTCGTGACGTGTTCTCCCGATCACGGGAAAGCATTCACGGAGA
>NZ_LIQT01000352.1 GCF_001418415.1 Streptomyces hirsutus | reverse complement strand
GAACGGAGGGGTAGGCGGGCGGCGGAGCCGCCCGAGGGACGGGTGGCGGTGCGTACGCACCCGCCGGTCCGGAGGTGCCGTCCGGTCCGCCCCCCATGAAGGCCGCTCCACCGGCGCCGTGCCCGAAGGCACGCCGGGCCTCCCGGGCCTGCCGCTCCTGCACCACGGCCGCCAGGTACGCCGCCGCCGGCACGCCCTGCGGCACCGGTGCTCCCGTCCGGTCCGCCAGGTCCGCCGCCAGCCGTTCCGCCATCGCGTGGCCCACCTGCGGGTCCAGCTGCCGCATCCGCGTCAGGTACTGGCGTACGGCGAGCCACAGCCCGTCCGGCACCGCGGACAGATCGAGCCCCGAGAATCGGCCGGCCAGCCAGGGCGGAGGCGGCGGCACCGAGTCCACGGGACCGACCGGCAGCCTCTCCCGAACGACGAGGGTCCCGGCGAAGACGTCTCCGAGCCGCCGCCCCCGCGACGACACGAGCGAGGCGATGCACGCGACGACGCCCATCGTCATCAGGATCTCGATCACACCTATCAGACCCCGCACCAGCGCGTGCCGGAAACGGATCGGCCCCCCGTCGTCCCGCACCACCCGCAGCCCGCACGCCATCTTCCCGAGCGACCGTCCATGGCTGAGCGTCTCGACCGCTATCGGAACGCCCACCAGCAACAACAGAAAGACCGCGAGGGATATCGCCGTCTGAGCCGCCTGGTCCAGCGAAGCGGTGGCGGCCACCAGCGCGATGGTCACCACGACATAGACCGTCACGGCCGCGACCAGGTCGAGCAGCACGGCCAGCGCCCTGCTGGGCAGCTTCGCGGGGCGCAGCTCCAACGCCACAGCCTCGCCCGTCACCAGCTCACTCACGTCCGCCCGCCCTTCCCCTGCCCTGCCCGGAACACCGCCAGTCTGCCAAGCTGATGGCACATCGCACCGGAGTACGACCAGCCGATCATCCCGTACCGCCGAGCCGGCCGGTCCGTACGACCGAAGAGCTCGCGGCGGGAGCCGACGAACAGCCGAGGAGCAGGCACACCGATGGACCTCGACGTCTTCGTCTCCGCCCACCGCGCGGAGTGGGACCGCCTCGACGCCCTACTACGGCGCCAGCGCCGGCTGACCGGCGCCGAGGCCGACGAACTCGTCCTCCTCTACCAACGCACGGCCACCCACCTCTCACTGATCCAGTCCGCGGCCCCCGACCCCCAGCTGACCGGAAGACTCAGCCAGCTGGTGGCACGCGCGCGTGGCGCCGTGACGGGGGCACGGCGCGCATCCTGGCGGGACGTCACGCACTTCCTCTCGCACAGCTTCCCGGCCGCCGTGTACCGGGCCCGCCATTGGTGGGTTCCCGCCGCACTCCTGTCCACCGCGGTCGCGGCCCTCCTCGGCTGGTGGATCGGCACCCACCCCGAGGTCCAGGCATCCATCGCCGCACCCGCCGAGCTGCGTGAGCTCACCCGCCCCGGCGGCCAGTACGAGACGTACTACTCCAGCAACCCCGCGGCCTCGTTCGCCGCCCAGGTCTGGACGAACAACGCGTGGGCCGCCGCCCTCTGTCTGATCCTGGGCGTCTTCCTGGGTCTGCCGGTCATCTGGATCCTCTTCACGAACATGCTCAACCTGGGCGTCGGCTTCGGACTGATGGCCTCCGTGGGCCGGCTGGACACCTTCCTCGGCCTGGTTCTGCCCCATGGCCTCCTCGAACTGACCGCGGTCTTCGTCGCCGCCGGCACCGGCCTGCGCCTCGGATGGACCCTCATCGACCCCGGACCACGGCCACGACGCAGGGCCCTCGCGGAGGAAGGCCGGGCGGCACTGGCCATGGCGATCGGCCTCGCGCTGGTCCTCTTCGTCTCCGGCGCGATCGAAGGCTTCGTCACTCCGTCCGGCCTTCCCACCTGGGCCCGCATCACCATCGGAGTCGTCGCGGAGCTGGCCTTCCTGGCCTACGTCTACGTCCTGGGCGGGCGCGCGGCTCGGGCCGGCGAGACCGGCGACCTGGAGACGGCCGAACGCAGCGCCGTCGTGCCGACGGCAGCCTGATGTGCGTGGAGCTCCGTTCAGCTGCTAGTCTCCTCTTCGCCCCGCAGGAACCGTTGACACGGACCGAGCGGGGAGGTAGATTTGAACAGTTGCCTGGAGCTGGGCTCTGACCCGCAGGGGCAACTGTGAACATCTGACTGCTTCTCGAAATCTCAGATTTCGACGAAGCCCCTCCCGATAAATCGGAAAAATTCGACCGGCAAGTTCGGCGCGAAACTTCTGATAAAGTCGGAGCCGCCGGAAAGGGAAATCGCGAAAGCGGGACCCGGGAAGGCGAGCAGCCCGAGGAAATCGGATCGGAAAGATCTGATAGAGTCGGACACGCAAGACCGAAGGGAAGCGCCCGGAGGAAAGCCCGCGAGGGTGAGTACAAAGGAAGCGTCCGTTCCTTGAGAACTCAACAGCGTGCCAAAAATCAACGCCAGATATGTTGATACCCCGACGAGCGGATCTTCTTCCGGTCGTTGAGGTTCCTTT
>NZ_LIQT01000351.1 GCF_001418415.1 Streptomyces hirsutus | reverse complement strand
CCCCCCGCAGGCTCCGCCGCCCGGCCAGCCCGGGTACGGCTACCCGCCCCAGCCCGGCCAGGGTGTCCCGCCGCAGCAGCCCCCGTACGGCCAGGCCCCGTACGGGGGCTGCTGCGGCGGGACACCCTGGCCGGGCTGGGGCGGGTAGCCGTACCCGGGCTGGCCGGGCGGCGGAGCCTGCGGGGGGTAACCGTAGCCGGGCTGCGGAGCCTGCGGCTGCTGGCCGTAGGGACCCGGCTGACCGTACGGTCCGGGCTGCTGGGGCTGCCCGCCGTACGGGCCCGGCTGGTTGTGGCTCATTTTCTGGGTTCCCCTCCAGAAGCTTATGTGTCGCTGACATCCTGTCTCAGCTCCGGCGTGATCAGTCCGCCGGGGGGTGCACCGTTACAAAGGAATCGCGTTTCGGGACTGGGCCGTGACACCTCTAAACTGAGGCGCGTGACCGAGAACTCTCAGCAGCCGCAGCCGCCCACCTCCGAACTGCCGACCCAGTACGCGCCGGCCGACGTAGAGGGGCCGCTGTACGAGCGCTGGGTGGAGCGGGGCTATTTCGAGGCGGACGCGAAGAGCGACAAGCCCCCGTACACCGTCGTCATCCCCCCGCCGAACGTCACGGGCAGCCTGCACCTCGGCCACGCCTTCGAGCACACCCTCATCGACGCCCTGACCCGCCGCAAGCGCATGCAGGGCTTCGAGACGCTGTGGCAGCCCGGCATGGACCACGCCGGCATCGCCACGCAGAACGTCGTCGAGCGGGAGCTCGGCAAGGAGGGCAAGTCCCGGCACGACCTCGGCCGGGAGGCCTTCGTCGAGCGGGTCTGGCAGTGGAAGGGCGAGTCCGGCGGCCAGATCTCCGGGCAGATGCGCCGCCTCGGCGACGGCGTCGCCTGGTCGCGCGAGCGCTTCACCATGGACGAGGGGCTGTCCCAGGCCGTCCAGACCATCTTCAAGCGGCTCTACGACGACGAGCTGATCTACCGCGCCGAGCGCATCATCAACTGGTGCCCGCGCTGTCTGACCGCCATCTCGGACATCGAGGTCGAGTACCAGGACGACGACGGCGAACTCGTCTCCATGAAGTACGGCGACGGGGACGACACCATCGTCGTCGCCACCACCCGCGCCGAGACGATGCTCGGCGACACGGCCGTCGCCGTCCACCCCGAGGACGAGCGGTACAAGCACCTGATCGGCAAGCTCATCACGCTGCCGCTGACCGAGCGTTCCATCCCGGTCGTCGCCGACGAGCACGTCGACCCCGAGTTCGGCACCGGCGCCGTCAAGGTGACCCCGGCCCACGACCCGAACGACTTCGAGATCGGCCGCCGCCACGACCTGCCGTCCCTCACCGTGATGGACGAGCACGCCGTCATCACCGTCCACGGCCCCTTCCAGGGCCTGGACCGGCTCGAGGCCCGCTCCGCCATCGTCGCCGCGCTGCGCGCCGAGGGCCGGATCGTCGCCGAGAAGCGGCCCTACGTCCACAGCGTCGGCCACTGCTCGCGCTGCAAGACCACCGTCGAGCCTCGGCTGTCCATGCAGTGGTGGGTCAAGGTCGGCCCGCTGGCGAAGGCCGCCGGCGACGCCGTCCGCGACGGCAGGGTCAAGATCCACCCGCAGGAGATGGAGAAGCGGTACTTCGACTGGGTCGACAACCTCCACGACTGGTGCATCTCCCGGCAGCTGTGGTGGGGCCACCGGATTCCCGTCTGGTACGGCCCCGACGGCGAGGTCGTCTGCGTCGGCCCCGACGACGAGGCGCCCAGCGGCGAGGGCTGGCACCAGGACACCGACGTCCTCGACACCTGGTTCTCCTCCGGCCTGTGGCCCTTCTCGACGCTGGGCTGGCCCGAACAGACCGAATCGCTCGCGAAGTTCTACCCGAACTCCGTCCTGGTCACCGGCTACGACATCCTCTTCTTCTGGGTCGCCCGGATGATGATGTTCGGCCTGTACGCGATGGACGGCACCCCGCCGTTCCACACCATCGCCCTGCACGGCATGGTCCGCGACCAGTTCGGCAAGAAGATGTCGAAGTCCTTCGGCAACGCGGTCAACCCGCTGGACTGGATGGACAAGTACGGCAGCGACGCCCTGCGCTTCACGCTGGCGCGCGGCGCCAACCCGGGCGTCGACGTGCCGATCGGCGAGGACTGGGTCCAGGGCTCCCGCAACTTCGCCAACAAGATCTGGAACGCGACCCGCTTCGCCCTGATGAACGGCGCGACGGTGGACGGCCCGCTGCCGGACGCGTCGAAGATGTCGTCCACCGACCGCTGGATCCTCTCCCGGCTGAACTCGGTCGTCGCCGAAGTCGACGCGCACTACGACGACTTCCAGTTCGCCAAGCTGTCCGACGCCCTGTTCCACTTCGCGTGGGACGAGGTCTTCGACTGGTACGTCGAGCTGTCCAAGACGACGTTCCAGGCGGGCGGCGAGCCGGCCGAGGTCAGCAAGCGGGTCCTCGGCGAGGTCCTGGACGTCACGCTGCGGCTGCTGCACCCGGTGGTCCCGTTCGTCACCGAGACGCTGTGGACGACGCTGACCGGCGGCGAGTCGGTCGTCATCGCCGACTGGCCCAAGGCTGTGTCCGTTCCTGGTGCTGACGCACCGGGCGGATTCCGGGACGCCGGCGCCGAGCGGGAGATCGAGACCCTCCAGTCCGTCATCACCGAGGTCCGCCGCTTCCGCGCCGACCAGGGCCTGCAGCCCGGCCAGCGGGTCCCCGCCCGGCTCTCCCTCGACGGCTCGGCGCTCGCCCCGCACGAGGCGGCGATCCGGCAGCTGCTGCGCCTGCAGCCGGAGGGCGACGCGTTCACCGCGACGGCGACCCTGCCGGTGGCGGGCGTCGAGGTCGCCCTGGACCTGTCCGGGGTGATCGACTTCGAGGCGGAGCGCAAGCGCCTCACCAAGGACCTCGCGGCCGCGCAGAAGGAGCGCCAGCAGGCGGAGGCCAAGCTGGGCAACGAGGCGTTCCTGGCGAAGGCCCCCGACCACGTGGTCGACAAGATCCGTACGCGCCTGGCCAAGGCGGACGAGGACATCGCCCGCATCGGGGCCCAGCTGGAGCGGCTCCCGAAGGCCTAGGGCCTCTCGTTCGGATCGGATCGGATCGGGCCGGGCTCGCGGGGTCCGGCACCGCGCCTCGCCGCGTTGTCGTCGGTCCCCAGGGCTCCTTCCCCAAGCTCTCGACTCCGCTCGAGCAGGGGAGACCCCACTCGGCTCCCTCCTCCGCCTTGCGAGGCACGCTCCCCCAAGTTCTCGGCTCCGCTCGAACAGGGAGGGGCCCCCAGGACCCCGCTCCCTGATCCGGCCCGATCCGAACGAAAGACCCTGGCCCCCGGCCGCCCCACGTCCTCGAAAGCCCCCGGAGCCCGAGCGGTTCCGGGGGCTTTCGGCTGCCGTGGGGCGGATGCGGGCGGATACGTAGACTGGCCCCGTGAGCGACCTCCCCCCGAACGGCAACCACGACGACCCCGACGACCGGCCGGACCCCCTCTACCCTCTCGATCCCTTCGAGGAGATCGTCGAGGCGGAGACCCACCGGGACCCCGACCTCGCGGTGATCGAAGCCGGCAGCCGCACCCTGCGCACGCAGGGCGGCCCGCCCGAGTCCGACGTGCCCGCGCGGCCACAGGACCCCGAGGTCGCCCAGGCGCTGCGGGAGGTCGAGGGAGAGCTGGCGACCCGCTGGGGCGAGACCAAGCTGGAGCCGTCCCTCGACCGGGTCGCCGCGCTGATGGACGTCCTGGGCGAGCCGCAGCGCGCGTACCCGTCGATCCACATCACCGGCACCAACGGCAAGACGTCCACCGCCCGCATGATCGAGGCCCTCCTCGGCGCCTTCGAACTGCGCACCGGGCGCTACACCTCGCCGCACGTCCAGTCGGTCACCGAGCGGATCAGCCTCGACGGCGCGCCGGTCTCCGCCGAGCGGTTCGTGGAGACGTACCGGGACATCGCGCCGTACGTCGAGATGGTCGACGACCGGCAGGAGCACCGGCTGTCCTTCTTCGAGGTGCTCACCGGCATGGCGTACGCGGCCTTCGCCGACGCGCCGGTGGACGCCGCCGTCGTCGAGGTCGGCATGGGCGGCAGCTGGGACGCCACCAACGTGATCGACGCCGGCGTCGCCGTGGTCATGCCGATCGACCTCGACCACACCGACCGGCTCGGCACCACGCCCGCCGAGATCGCCGCCGAGAAGGCCGGCATCATCAAGCCGGGCGCGACGGTGATCATGGCCCAGCAGCCGGTCGACGCGGCCCAGGTGCTGCTGAGGAAGGCCGTCGAGACCGACGCGACCGTGGCCCGGGAAGGGCTGGAGTTCGGCGTCGTGGCCCGGCAGGTCGCCGTCGGCGGCCAGCAGGTGACCCTGCGCGGCCTGGGCGGCGAGTACCCCGAGGTGTACCTGCCGCTGCACGGCGCCCACCAGGCGCACAACGCCGCCGTGGCGCTCGCCGCCGTGGAGGCGTTCTTCGGCGTCGGCGCCCAGCGCGCCGAGCCGCTGGACATCGACACCGTCCGCAAGGCCTTCGCCGCCGTCGCCTCCCCGGGTCGGCTGGAGGTCGTACGCCGGTCGCCCACCGTCGTGCTGGACGCCGCCCACAACCCGGCGGGCGGGCGGGCCGTGGCCGGGGCGATCGGGGAGGCGTTCCAGTTCAGCCGGCTCATCGGCGTGGTCGGCGCGAGCGGCGACAAGAACGTGCGCGGGCTGCTGGAGGCCTTCGAGCCGGTCTTCGCCGAGGTCGTCGTCACGCAGAACTCCAGCCACCGCGCGATGGACGCCGACGAGCTGGCGGGGATCGCCGTCGAGGTGTTCGGCGAGGACCGCGTCCAGGTCGAACCCCGGCTGCCCGACGCGCTGGAGGCGGCGATCACGCTCGCCGAGGAGGAGGGCGAGTTCACCGGCGCCGGTGTGCTCGTCACCGGTTCCGTCATCACGGTCGGCGAGGCCCGACTGCTTCTGGGGAAGGACTGAGACCCCGTGCGTACACTCTGCGCGTCGACCCTGATCGGCGAGTTCTTCCTCATCGGTTTCGCCGGACTGGTCGCGATGAAGGACCCGGACCTGACGATGGGCACCGTGTGGACGGTCTGCGGCATCGCCATGTTCCTGTCCGTGGCACTGTGCGGGATGATCACCCGCCCCGGCGGCGTCGCCCTCGGCTGGGCCCTGCAGATCGCCCTGATCGCCTCCGGCGTCGTCGTCCCGATGATGTTCGTCCTGGGCGCGCTGTTCGCGGTGCTGTGGTGGGCCTCGGTCCACTACGGGCGGAAGATCGACGAGGCGAAGGCCCGGTTCGCCGCCCGCACCGATCAGCCTGACGCTGCGTGACAGGCGCAGAACCCTGCCCGGTAACCTTCAGAGAATCCCGCACCACCCTTGAAACATAAGGAGCTCCGCCGTGACCCAGCGCACCCTCGTCCTTCTCAAGCCCGACGCCGTCCGTCGTGGCCTGACCGGCGAGATCATCAGCCGCATCGAGCGCAAGGCCGGCTGGCAGCTCACCGCGCTGGAGCTGCGCACCCTCGACCAGGACACGCTGGAGCAGCACTACGGCGAGCACAAGGGCAAGCCTTTCTACGAGCCGCTGATGGAGTTCATGGCCTCCGGCCCGGTCGTGGCGATGATCGTCGAGGGTGAGCGGGTCATCGAGGGCGTGCGCCAACTGGCCGGCCCGACCGACCCGGTCGCCGCGGCCCCGGGCTCGATCCGCGGGGACTTCGGTGTCATCGTCCGGGAGAACCTGATCCACGCCTCCGACTCCGAGGAGTCCGCCGAGCGCGAGGTGAAGATCTTCTTCCCGGGCCACGTCTGACGGTCGCGGGCACCACCGTTCGTATCGGCCGTTCGTGTCGGCCGTTCGTGTCGCCGCGCCCGCCGATCACCGCGTGCGTGACGACCGGGCGTATCGACCGGGCGTATCGAACGCCCGCGTAGGTCTACGTGGCGTAACCGCCGCGCATAACGAACGCGTACAACGGTTGCCTACAACACGCGTACGACAAGTGGTGCGAAGGCCACGCGCGACGATCACCCGCCCAGGCCGTGCATAACAATCGCATAGCGGCCATGGGCTGCGGTTTTGGCCGCCTGGCGACGGTCTGGGGGCTTTGCCCCCAGACCTTTTCGACATGCGAGCGGCGTTCGGGGGAACGAGTGCCCCCGATGGCCCGTCTCCACAAGCAACGGGACCCGCCATCTGATGACAATGGCGAAGACCCTCGCGCCGTGTTCGCGAAGGCGCGTCTACGATGGAAGCCTTCGCGTCACCGCACCCACCTCGCCTACCTGAAAAGCCCTCAAAAGCCAGTGGGAAGGCCAGACGAATCCTCATGGGGAACTCTATGTCGTTCATCGGCCGTGACATGGCTGTCGACCTCGGGACCGCCAACACGCTGGTGTACGTCAGGGGTCGCGGAATCGTACTCAATGAGCCGTCCGTCGTCGCGATCAACACCAATACCGGTGGCATCCTCGCGGTCGGGTCCGAAGCGAAGAAGATGATCGGGCGCACCCCCGGCAACATCGTTGCCGTCCGTCCGCTGAAGGACGGCGTCATCGCCGACTTCGAGATCACCGAGCGGATGCTCCGCTACTTCATCCTGAAGATCCACAAGCGGCGGCATCTGGCCCGCCCGCGGGTCGTCGTCTGCGTGCCCTCCGGCATCACGGGTGTGGAGCGCCGTGCCGTCATCGAGGCGTCGTCCCAGGCCGGCGCCCGCCAGGTGCACATCATCGAGGAGCCCATGGCCGCGGCCATCGGTTCCGGCCTGCCGGTCCACGAGGCCACGGGCAACATGGTGGTGGACATCGGCGGCGGCACCACGGAGGTCGCGGTCATCTCCCTCGGCGGCATCGTCACCGCCCAGTCCATCCGGGTCGCGGGCGACGAACTGGACAACGCGATCATCCAGCACATCAAGAAGGAGTACTCCCTTCTGCTGGGTGAGCGCTCGGCCGAGCAGATCAAGATCACCATTGGTTCGGCGTACGACCTCGACACCGACGAACACACCGAGATCCGCGGCCGGGACCTTGTCTCCGGGCTGCCCAAAACCGTGGTCATCTCCGCCGCCGAAGTCCGCAAGGCGATCGAGGAGCCCGTCAACTCGATCGTGGACGCCGTCAAGACCACCCTCGACAAGTGCCCGCCGGAACTGTCCGGCGACATCATGGACCGGGGCATCGTGCTGACCGGCGGCGGCGCTCTGCTGCGCGGGATGGACGAGCGGCTGCGCCGGGAGACGGGCATGCCCATCCACATCGCCGAGGACCCGCTGGACAGCGTGGCGCTCGGTTCCGGAAAGTGCGTCGAGGAGTTCGAGGCACTCCAGAAGGTGCTGGACGCCCAGCCGCGCAGATGACACAGCTCTTCGATTCCGCCGTACGGGACGATCTCCTCTCGTACGGCGGATCGTTGATATAGAGACATGAGCTCCACCCATACTTTTTTGACAGTTCCCGTAGACCCCCGGATTCCTGACCACCTCTGACGACCCCTTACGACTCCTGAAGACTCCTGTTCTCGCTACCCGTTTCGACGAGGAAGGCACGGCCGCCGCACGTGAGGGACACACGAGAGAGCCGGCTGCTCCTGGTGCTGCTGATCACCACCGCTTTCGCACTGATCACGGTGGACATCCGCGGCGGAGAGGATTCACCGGTCGACGGTGCCCGGCAGGCCGCGGCCACGGTCTTCGGCCCGATCGAGAACGGAGTGTCCGGCGCGGTCGACCCGATCGGCAACGCGGTCACCGCAGTCCGTGACTCCGGCGACCGGAACGACCGGCTCGCCGAACTCGAGCGGGAGAACACCGCGCTCAAGGCCGAACTCGGCAGCGACGACCGCAACCGCAGCAGAACCAAGCAGCTCGACAAGATGCTGAAGGTCGCCGGCCAGGGCCAGTACGGCATCAAGGGCGCCCAGGTCATCGCCATAGGAGCGGCCCAGGGCTTCTCCTGGACCATCACCATCGACGTCGGCGCCGACGACGGCATCGAGCGCGACATGACCGTCCTCAACGGCGACGGACTCGTCGGCCGGGTCACCACCGTCGGCCCGCACACCGCCACCGTGCTGCTCGCCAACGACCCCGACTTCACCGTGGGCACCCGCATGGAGGCCGGCGACGAACTCGGTTTCGCCTCCGGCCAGGGCGACCGGCCCCTGCGCGTCGAACTCCTCAACGGCAAGGCCGAGATCAAGAAGGGCGACCGGCTGGTCACCTTCGGCTCCCAGGCCGACAAGCCGTTCGTGCCCGGCGTCCCCGTCGGCACCGTCTCCCGCGTCGACCCCTCCGGCGGTGACCTCACCCGCACCCTCTACGTCACGCCGTTCGTGGGCTTCACCAAGCTCGACATCGTCGGCGTCGTCGTCCAGGCCCCGAAGAAGGACCCGCGCGACACGGTGCTGCCCAAGAAGCCGAAGCCCACACCCACGCCGACCGTCACGGTGACCGTCACCCCGTCAGCCCCGGCCGGCGGCCAGGACCAGCAAGAGCAGTAGGAGCTGTCACCCCATGCGCGTCAACCGGATCCTGCTCTCCAGCTCGCTGATCGTCGTCGCCCTGATGATCCAGGTGAGCGTCCTCGCCCGCCTCCACCTCCCGGGTGCCGTTCCCGACCTGCTCCTCCTCACCGTCCTCGGCCTCGCCCTGGTCTACGGTCATGTCGGCGGCGCCCTCATCGGCTTCGGCGCCGGGCTCCTCGCCGACCTCGCCCCGCCCGCCGACCACGCCGTCGGCCGCTACGCCCTCGTGCTGTGCGTCATCGGCTACCTCGCCGGGCTGGTCAAGCCCGAGTCCGGCCAAGTGAGATCGGCGACCGGCCCCATGGCCGTGGTGGTCGCCGCCGCGGTCGGTTCCACCCTGCTCTATGCCGGCGTCGGTGCCCTCGTCGGTGACACCGCCGCCCGCCATGTCGGCCTCGGCGGGCTGCTCTTCAGCGCCGCCCTGTACGACCTGCTGCTCGCCCCGTTCGTCGTTCCCGGTGTCATGGCCCTGGCCCGCCGCGCGGAGAACGATCCGCTCGCCGAGAACAACTCCGCCAAGTCCGCGGACCTCGCCTCCGGCTGGAGCGCCGGCGGCACCGGGCTGCGCATCGGCGCCCAGCGGGGCCTTCGCGCGAAGGCGGCGCGGGCCCGGGTGGCCCGCGCGGGCCGCATCAAAGGGGTGAAGCGGCTGTGACCTCGCGGGACTTCACCGGAAAGGGTGAACGGCGGCGGAACCCCGCCGGGCGGCCCCGCCGTTCATCACTCGCACACGCAGCGGTCGCACACGCAGCGGTCGCACACACAGCACTCGCACACGCAGCGGTCGCACACGCAGCGGTCGCACACACAGCAGTCGTACACGCAGCACTCGCACACGCAGCGGTCGCACACGTATCACTCGTACACGCACCGTCGTACGCGCACGGAGAGGGGGAGGAAGCCGCGTGACCAACATTCCCGAGACCGGGCGCAGCACACGGGTCCAGATCCGGCTCGTCGTCATCCAGGTCCTCGTTCTCTCCCTCCTCGGCACCCTCGGCGGGCGCCTGTGGTACCTCCAGATCCGCGAGGGCGCCGAGTACGCCAAAAAGGCCTCCGGCAACCACGTCCAGCAGGTCGTCCAGCCCGCGGTCCGCGGCTCCATCCTGGACGCCCGCGGAGTGGCCCTCGCCGACAACGAGACCCGGCTGGTCGTCTCCGCCTCCCGCACCGACCTCATGAAGATGCGGGACGACGGCAAGGCGGTCCTCACCAAGCTCGCCGGTGTCCTCGGCATGCCCGCCAAGGAGGTCATCGAGAAGGTCCGGCTGTGCGACGCCAAGACCCCCCAGCCCTGCTGGAACGGCTCGCCCTACCAGCCCATCCCCATCACCGACGAGGCCACCGCCAAGCAGGCCCTGCAGATCCGCGAGCGCACCGAGGACTTCCCCGGCATCACCGCCGAGCCCCAGGCCGTACGCCGGTACGCCGCCCCCGGGCAGGCCAACACCGCCCAGGTCCTCGGCTACCTCTCGCCCGTCACCGACGAGGAACTCCAGAAGGCGCAGGACACCGAGTCGCCGTACCTGCGCTCCGACCAGGTCGGCCGCTCCGGCCTCGAGCGCGAGTACGACAAGGAGCTGCGCGGCAAGGCCGGCGTCACCCGCTACGAGGTCGACAACCTCGGCCGGGTCATCGGCGAGGCCGAGGCCGACGCCGCCGAACCCGGCGCCAACCTCGTCACCAGCATCGACGCCCGTGTCCAGCGGATCGCCGAGTACGAGCTGAACGAGGCGATGAAGCAGGCCCGCAAGGAGATGGACCGCAACACCAACCGCCTCTACGAGGCCGACTCGGGCGCCGTCGTCGTCATGGAGGCCAAGACCGGCCGGGTCGTCGCGATGGCCTCCAACCCGAGCTACGACCCCAACGCCTGGGTCGGCGGCATCTCCGGCAAGGACTACGCCAGCCTCACCGGCAAGGACTCCAACTACCCGCTGCTGAACCGCGCCATCCAGGGCCAGTCGGCACCCGGCTCCATCTTCAAGGTCATCCCGACCGCCGCCGCGGTCAACGCCGGGTACTCCTTCAACGGGCCCTACGAGTGCTCCAGCTCGTACTCCATCGGCGGCCAGGTCTTCAAGAACTTCGAGTCCCAGAGCCACGGCGCCATCAGCCTCGGCCGTGCCCTCGAGGTCTCCTGCGACACCGTCTTCTACCGCCTCTCCCACGAGGAGTGGAAGCGCGACGGCGGCAACAAGCCGAAGAAGAACGCCAAGGACTGGTTCTACAAGACCTCCCACCAGTTCGGTCTCGGCGAGCTGACCGGCATCGACCTGCCCAACGAGGTCACCGGCCGCGTCCCCGACCGCCAGTGGAAGCTCGACTACTGGAAGGCCAACAAGGACGCCTGGTGCAAGTCCGGCAAGAAGGGCGGCAGCTACGTCGAGCAGATCGCCTACGAGAACTGCCTCGAAGGCAACCGCCTGCGCGCCGGTGACTCCGTCAACTACTCCATCGGCCAGGGCGACACCCTCGTCACCCCCATCCAGATGGCCTCCGTCTACGCGGCCCTCGCCAACGGCGGCACGCTCTACCGGCCCACCGTCGGCAAGGCCGTCATCAGCCCCGACGGCAAGCGGGTCACGAAGATCGAGCCCGAGGCGCAGAGCAAGCTGCCGGTGACCAAGAAGACCCTCGCGGAAATAGACGGAGCCCTCGAGGGAGTCGCCACCCGCGGTACGGCCGCCTGGCGGTTCGGCGGCTGGCCGCAGGACGAGATCCCGATGCACGCCAAGACCGGTACCGCGGAGGTCTACGGAAAGCAGACCACCTCCTGGTTCGCCACCTACACCAAGGACTACTCGGTCGTCATGACGATCGCCCAGGGTGGTACCGGCTCCGGCGCCTCGGGCCCCGCCGTGCGCAACATCTACAACGCGCTGTACGGCGTCTCCCCGGACGGTGTCATCGACGAGAAGAAGGCACTGCTGCCCACCCCGCAGAAGACGCTGCCCAAGGTCAGGACGGACGGCACCATCGTCTCCCCGAAGATCTCCAAGGACCCGGCCAAGGATCAGCGGGCCGCCGAGGAGGACGAGCAGGCACCCGCCGACGGCCAGGCCCAGGACCAGGACCAGGACGCGACCACGACCACGCCCCCGCCCGCCAACCGCGACACCCGCCGCCGCGACGCACGGCGGGGCGGCGCACGGCGGGGCGGTGGCAGACGGGGCGACCGACCGTCCGGTGACGGACGGACGGGCGACGGACGCCAGGAGGACGGACGGCCGGCCGGCGGGCGTCGGCGCGGCGCCCTCCGGGCGCGCCGCGCGGCAGGCCGGAGGGCGACGACATGACCGGCGGAGTCAACAGCTTCCACGTCTCCGGATACGGGCCCGAGCGGGCCGGCTGGACGCGGCTCTTCGCCCGCGACTCCCTGGCCCGGCGCCTCGACTGGCCGATACTGATGGCCGCGATCGCCCTGTCGCTGCTCGGCTCCCTCCTGGTCTTCTCGGCGACCCGGAACCGCACCGAGATCAACCAGGGCGACCCGTACTACTTCCTGGTCCGGCACTGGCTGAACACCGGCATCGGCCTGGCCCTGATGATCGCCATGCTCTGGCTCGGCCACCGCGCCCTGCGCACCGCCGTGCCGGTCCTCTACGGTCTCTCGGTCATGCTGATCCTGCTGGTGCTCACTCCACTGGGCTCCACCATCAACGGCGCCCACTCCTGGATCAAGCTCGGCGGCGGCTTCTCCATCCAGCCCTCCGAGTTCGTGAAGCTCACGATCATCCTGGGCATGGCGGTGCTGCTCGCCGCCCGGGTCGACGCGGGCGACAAGCCCTACCCCGACCACCGCACGGTCCTCCAGGCACTGGGCCTGGCCACCGTCCCCATGCTGATCGTGATGCTGATGCCCGACCTCGGGTCGGTCATGGTCATGGTCGTCATCGTGCTCGGCGTGCTGCTCGCCTCCGGCGCCTCCAACCGGTGGGTCTTCGGGCTGATCGGCACCGGCGCGATCGGCGCGATCACCGTCTGGCAGCTCGGGGTGCTCGACGAGTACCAGATCAACCGCTTCGCCGCCTTCGCCAACCCCGAACTCGACCCCGCCGGCGTCGGCTACAACACCAACCAGGCCCGCATCGCCATCGGCTCCGGCGGTCTCACCGGCTCCGGGCTCTTCGAAGGCTCGCAGACCACCGGCCAGTTCGTGCCCGAGCAGCAGACCGACTTCGTCTTCACTGTCGCCGGAGAGGAACTCGGCTTCGTCGGGGGCGGGCTCATCATCGTCCTGCTCGGCATCATCCTGTGGCGCGCCTGCCGCATCGCCCGCGACACCACCGACCTGTACGGCACCATCGTCGCCG
The DNA here is from genome assembly GCF_001418415.1 of Streptomyces hirsutus. Taxonomy (GTDB): domain Bacteria; phylum Actinomycetota; class Actinomycetes; order Streptomycetales; family Streptomycetaceae; genus Streptomyces; species Streptomyces hirsutus. The sequence continues at coordinate 4,321 of NZ_LIQT01000351.1, read as the reverse complement.
CCGGCATCGTCGCCTGGTTCGCCTTCCAGTCCTTCGAGAACATTGGCATGACCCTCGGCATCATGCCGGTCACCGGTCTGCCCCTGCCGTTCGTGTCCTACGGCGGTTCGTCGATGTTCGCGGTGTGGCTGGCCGTGGGCCTCCTGCAGTCGATCAGACTGCAACGCCCGCTGTCCGCGTGACCCGGCCGGGCCGACCGACCCGGCCGGCCCGGCCAACTCGGGCCCCAGGCATCCTCGTCCGTCGTCCGCCCCGGTTTCCCCGGCACCGGCCGGGGAAACCGGAGGGTGAGACCACCGGCGACGAGTAGATTCGGGTCATGGCGGACACAAAACGAGAAGTCGAGCGAAAGTACGAGTCCGGCGACAGCGGACTCCCCGACCTGACCGGTGTCCCCGGTCTCGAGTCCATCGTCGACCGGGGCGTGGCCCACCTCGACGCCCTCTACTACGACACCGCCGACGAACGCCTCGCCGCCGCCTCCCTCACCCTCCGCAGGCGCACCGGCGGCTCCGACGCCGGCTGGCACCTGAAGTTCCCCGTGGCCCCCGGAGTGCGCGACGAGATCCACGCCCCGCTCTCCGACACCGTCCCGGAGAGCCTCGCCCGGCTCGTCCGCTCCCGTGTCCGCCACGCCGAACTGAGCCCCGTGGTCCGGCTGCGCTCCGACCGGGACCTGCGCCACCTCCTCGACGGCGCCGGCCGGCTCCTCGCCGAGATCAGCGTCGACACCGTGCACGCCGAACGTCTCACCGGCGAGGGCGGCACCGCCCGATGGACCGAGATCGAGGTCGAACTCGCCGACGACGGCGACCCCGCCTTCCTCGACAAGATCGACAAACGGCTTCGCAAGGCGGGCGTCCGCCCCTCGAAGTCGCCCTCCAAACTGGCGCGGGCCCTCGCCGAGACCGCACCGCCCGTGAAGGCGCACCTGATCGAGGAATCCGCCCCCGCGCCCGCGATCGCACCGACCGCCGCGCCGAAGCGGAAGCACAGGACACGGCCGGTCGGCACACCCGTCACCGCCGGCGACCACGTCCTCGCCTACGTCCGCGCCCAGCGGGACGCACTCGTCGAACTCGACCCCGCCGTACGCCAGGGCGTACCCGACTCCGTACACCGCATGCGGGTCGCCACCCGCCGCCTGCGCAGCACCTTCCGCTCCTTCCGGTCCGTCCTGGACCGGAAGACCACCGACCCGATCGGCGTCGACCTGAAGTGGCTGGCCGCCGAACTCGGTCTGGAGCGCGACCAGGAGGTACTCGCCGAGCGCCTGCTGTCGGCCTTGGACGAACTGCCCGACTCCCTCGTCCACGGCCCCGTCCACGACCGGCTGACCACCTGGGCCGAGGCCGGCCACAGCGGAGCCCACAGCGAGGTCACCGCCGTCCTCGACTCCCGCCGCTACCTCACCCTGCTCGACACCCTCGACACCCTGCTGGCCGACCCGCCCTTGCGGAAGAAGGCCGCCGGCGACCCGGACAAGGTGCTCGCCAAGGCCGTGAGCAAGGACCTCGCCAAGGTGGCCGCCCTCGTCGCCCGGGCCCGGGACCTCCCGCCCGGCCACGACCGCGACGTCGCCCTGCACGAGGCCCGCAAGAAGACCAAGCGCACCCGCTACGCCGCCGAGGCCGCGGGACCGGCCCTCAAGGCCCCCGCCAAGGACCTGGTCAAGAGCATGAAGGAGCTCCAGAGCCTGCTCGGCGACCACCAGGACAGCATCATGGCCCGCCGGACCCTGCGCGAACTGTCGGCCGTCGCCCACGCGGCGGGGGAGAGCGCCTTCACCTACGGCCTGCTCCACGGACACGAGGAACGCCGCGCGGAGATCGTCGAGGCGGCACTCCCGGAAACCTGGACGTCCGTCAGGAAGAGCACCGACTTCTGAGCGGTCCACCGCCCCGGCCCGACGTGCGGGGGGATCTCCCCGATCGGGTTAGGCTGGATGGTCACCCGCCCCCAGCCCCGGCCGGGGGGACCCCAGCCCGCACACAAAGGTTCCGAGATGCCTGCCGAAGCCGCCGAGTCTGTGTTCCCACAGCTCGAAGCTCTGCTCCCGCATGTGCAGAAGCCGATCCAGTACGTCGGCGGAGAGCTCAACTCCACGGTCAAGCCTTGGGACAGCTGTGACGTCCGCTGGGCGCTCATGTACCCCGACGCGTACGAGGTCGGACTGCCCAACCAGGGCGTCATGATCCTCTACGAGGTGCTCAACGAGCAGGACGGCGTCCTCGCCGAGCGCACCTACAGCGTCTGGCCGGACCTGGAGGAGCTGATGCGCGAGCACCGCGTCCCCCAGTTCACGGTCGACAGCCACCGCCCGGTCAAGGCCTTCGACGTGTTCGGCCTGAGCTTCTCCACCGAGCTCGGCTACACCAACATGCTCACCGCCCTGGACCTGTCCGGCATCCCGCTCGAGGCCAAGGACCGCGGCCTGGACGACCCGATCGTCATGGCCGGCGGCCACGCCGCGTTCAACCCCGAGCCGATCGCCGACTTCATCGACTGCGCGGTCATCGGCGACGGCGAGCAGGCCGTCCTCGAGGTCACCCGGATCGTCCGCGCCTGGAAGGAGGAGGGCCGCCCCGGCGGCCGTGAGGAACTCCTCTTCCGCCTGGCAAGGACCGGCGGGGTGTACGTCCCGGGCTTCTACGACGTCGAGTACCTCCCCGACGGCAGGATCGCCCGCGTCGTGCCGAACAGGTCGGGCGTCCCGTGGCGGGTCGCCAAGCACACGGTGATGGACCTCGACGAGTGGCCCTACCCCAAGCAGCCCCTCGTCCCGCTCGCCGAGACGGTCCACGAGCGCATGTCGGTGGAGATCTTCCGCGGCTGCACCCGCGGCTGCCGCTTCTGCCAGGCCGGCATGATCACCCGCCCGGTGCGCGAGCGCTCCATCACCGGCATCGGCGACATGGTCGAGAAGGGCCTCAAGGCCACCGGTTTCGAGGAGGTCGGCCTCCTCTCCCTCTCCTCCGCCGACCACTCGGAGATCGGCGACATCGCCAAGGGCCTCGCCGACCGCTACGAAGAGGACAAGATCGGCCTCTCGCTGCCCTCCACCCGCGTCGACGCCTTCAACGTCGACCTGGCCAACGAGCTGACCCGCAACGGCCGCCGCTCCGGCCTCACCTTCGCCCCCGAGGGCGGCTCGGAGCGCATGCGCAAGGTCATCAACAAGATGGTCTCCGAGGACGACCTGATCAGGACCGTCGCCACGGCCTACGGCAACGGCTGGCGGCAGGTGAAGCTCTACTTCATGTGCGGCCTGCCCACCGAGACCGACGACGACGTCCTCCAGATCGCCGACATGGCGATGAACGTCATCCAGAAGGGCCGTGAGGTCTCCGGCTCGGGCGACATCCGCTGCACGGTCTCGATCGGCGGCTTCGTCCCCAAGCCGCACACCCCCTTCCAGTGGGCCCCGCAGCTGTCGGCCGAGGGGACGGACGCCCGCCTGACCAAGCTGCGTGACAAGATCCGCGGCGACAAGAAGTACGGCCGCTCCATCGGCTTCCGCTACCACGACGGCAAGCCCGGCATCATCGAGGGCCTGCTCTCCCGCGGCGACCGCCGCGTCGGCGCGGCCATCCGCGCGGTCTACGAGGACGGCGGCCGCTTCGACGGCTGGCGCGAGCACTTCTCCTACGACCGCTGGATGCGCTGCGCCGACAAGTCCCTCGCGCAGTTCGGCGTGGACGTCGACTGGTACACCACCCGCGAACGCGCCTACGAGGAGGTCCTCCCCTGGGACCACCTCGACTCCGGTCTCGACAAGGACTGGCTCTGGGAGGACTGGCAGGACGCCCTCGACGAGACAGAGGTCGAGGACTGCCGCTGGACCCCGTGCTTCGACTGCGGCGTGTGCCCTCAGCTCGACACCAGTATTCAGATCGGACCGACGGGCAAGAAGCTGCTCCCGCTGACGGTCAAGAACACGGCGCCCGCTCCCAGCGGTGCGACGCCCTGAGCCGTTCGGTGGGCCCGCTCCGGAACATCGGAGGGGCCCACCGGCGTTCGCGGCCTGCGGCGGGGGTGCGGTGTTACGGGTGTGCCGTGTCGGGTGCGGGTGCGAGGGCCGGCTCAGGTGGGTGAGTGGTGAGGAGGGGTGGGAGGGCGGCTTCCAGGTCGTCCAAGGCCCTTCTGGCGACGGCGATGCGGGTGCGCAGGTCCGCATCGAGGTTCGGGGCCGGGGCCGGGAGGGGCATCGGGGCGGGGGCGGACGGAGTGCCAGGAGTGGGGGAGTGTTCGCGTTCCAGTTCGCGGGCCTCCTCCAGGGAGCTGATGACGACTCCTATGAGGACGTTGACCAGGACGAACG
>NZ_LIQT01000350.1 GCF_001418415.1 Streptomyces hirsutus | reverse complement strand
GTGCCGGGGGAGCCGGGGGCGCTGCGGGAACCTGCGGCGACTGCTGAGGCTGTGCCGGCCACTGGCCGGCGGGCGCCGGCGCGACGGGGTGCGACGGGGGCGGCACGACCGGCGGTGCCGGGGGAGTCCAGGCCACCGAGTCCGAGGTGTCGGGGGAGGCGGGTCCAGCGTCCTCGGGCGGGCCGACCGCGCTGGTCGCGGAGGGCACCGCGTCGTCCACCGGTTCCTCGTTCACCGGCTTCGCGTCCTCGGGCTCGGGACCGGGTGCGTCCGCCCCGGACCCCGTCTCCGTCTCCGCGTCCTCGGGCTGGTCGAAGCCATCGTTCGCGGCGTGCTCGTCGCCTTCGTGGGCCTCCGCGGCCGATTCGGAGGCGGCGACGATGTCGGTGTCCCCGTCCTCAGCGCCGTCAGCAGGGAAAGGGACGGACGCGATGGAGGTGACGGAGGGCTCGGCGTCCTGGACGTCGTCCTCGAGTTCGTCCGTCTCTCCGGCGGGCTCGCCGGCCCCGGTCAGATCCCGGTCCTCGGCGGGCTCCGGCCGCTTTTCCGGCTCCGCGTCGGCTTCGGGCCCGGGCTCGGCAGGCACGGCTTCGGCCCGGTCCTCACGGCCCTGGATCTCCTGCTTCAGCGCGGCGGCGGAGAAGCGGATGGTGGCACCGCTCTCGAGGTCACCACTGCCGGAGTCCCGGCCGAACCCACTGACCGGAAGATCCGGCACGGCCGCAGGAGAAACAGAGTCCGGCTCCGGCGGGGACACCGACTGCGGCTCCGGCTCGAACCCGCTGCCCACCGGAAGCCGCGGTACGGCGCCCGGTCCCCCGGACGGCGGAGCGGGCGGCGTGAACGGCCTTCCCGGAGCGGGAGCCGGCGGTGTGAAGGGAGCGCCCGGCGCGGGCGCGGGCGGGGTGAAAGGCGCCCCCGGCGCCGGCGCCGGAAGGGACGAAGGCCCCGAAGCGCCGACCGCGTGCGGCGGCGGAGTCAACCCGGGCAACGGCGGAACACGCCCTGGGACAGCGGAAGAAGAGGACGAGGCGTCGGCCCTCGGCTCCGACCCCGCCCCGGCCCCCGATCCCGGCCTCGACTCCGAATTCCCCGAAGCGTTCTGCGTGTACCAGGCCGGCGGCGCGTAGTCGATGGTGAACTCGCCCGTCGTCTCGACGGAGGACTCCGCGTCGGGCTGGTCATCGCCGGGTGTTGCCCAGCCCCCGCGGATCCCGTCCCGATCGCTGCCCACAGTTCCTCCTGGTCTGGTCGAGCACCCTTGTGCCGTCGCGCTGTGCTGGGGCGACCACCTGCGGTGGTCCGAACTGGTCCTGCATGAGGACGACAACGTCCGAACCGGCCTCCCCCGGGCCTGCGACGCCGATACCCGGTTCGCGGGTGTTCCGGTGACGCGTCGGGTACCAGCCTAATCACGGGTGGCCCTGACCCGTCAGCCCTGCCCACCCTCAGCCAGTGCCACCCACAACACCCGTTGCTGTCAAGGGGCGTACACATTCACCGCACAAACGAAAGAAACCGCCCGTGGGAGAAAAATCCACGGGCGGTCATCTCGATCGGGAGCAGCCCGGAGCGCCGAACCGGTCTCGGACTGTTCGGACTACCCGGCGGCCCCGGCCGCTGTCCCCGCGGCGTCCGCCCCGCCGGTCCCCGGCGTCGGCTCCAGGTCGAATTCGCCGTCCCGCGCGCCGAGCACGAACGCACGCCACTCCGCCTCCGTGTACCGCAGCACCGTGTCCGGGTCGAGGGAGGACCGCATGGCCACCGCGCCGTCGGGCAGGTAGGCGATCTCGACCCGCTCCTCGTGCTCCTCGGTCCCCGGCGCGCTGTGCCACTCGACGCCGGAGATGTCGAGGGCGTAGAGCTCGTCCTTCTCCCGCTCCTTGCGTGCCTTGATCTCCTCAGCCGTCTCCGCCATGTCGCAGCGACCCCTTCCCGACCTATGACTGGTCCCATGGACTGGTACGAGCGCTCACATTAGTGGCACCCCGCGTCCCACCTGGGCGGTTCCGCGGACCGTGGTAAAGGGGCCTGCCACCGGCTGGTACCCTGAGTGACGGCCGTATGTGTACGCACCCCTGGAGCGCTGCTCCGGAGGCCGCGCCCTGCGGATCCCGCCTTCCGAGTCATGGAAGATCCCCCGAGGTGAAGACCGGGGGCGCTCGGTGGCCAGTCACAGACCATGAGGAGTACGCGTGTCGCTCGACGCCGCTACGAAGAACCAGATCATCGCCGACTTCCGCACCAAGGAAGGTGACACCGGCTCCCCCGAGGTCCAGGTCGCTCTCCTGTCCCGTCGGATCTCCGACCTGACGGAGCACCTCAAGACCCACAAGCACGACCACCACTCCCGTCGTGGTCTGCTCATCCTGGTCGGTCAGCGCCGCCGACTGCTGCAGTACCTCGCCAAGAAGGACATCCAGCGCTTCCGTGCGCTGGTCGACCGCCTCGGCATCCGCCGTGGTGCGGCGGGCGCCAAGTAGGACGCCGTGACGGGAGCGGTTCCCCTGGGGAAAGGGGACCGCTCCCTTTGCTGTACGTGCGGAGTGTCACCACGTCTTTGTAGTGTGGTAGCACAACGCAAGAGCACCGACTCGCTGTGACGACCGGTACCGCACCAGGTCGCGGCCGTCACCGGCACCACCCCCGATGTCCCCCCGGACGTCCCGACGCACGAGGGGAAGCGCACCTCGCCGCCGGTCCTCGGTAGTGGCCCCCGGGTGAATGAACCCGGGAGCTTCGATCGAAGACCGGCCCGCACCAGACGGCGCGCTTCTCCACACCGTCCCCCCGCCACACGGGCGAGGAGGGACGAAAGACGACAAGTAACGGAGAACCCACTGGTGGAGAACGAGACCCACTACACCGAGGCCGTCATCGACAACGGCTCCTTCGGTACCCGCACCATCCGCTTCGAGACGGGCCGCCTGGCCCGCCAGGCCGCCGGCTCCGCCGTGGCCTACCTGGACGACGACACCATGGTGCTGTCGGCCACCACGGCCTCGAAGAACCCCAAGGACCAGCTCGACTTCTTCCCCCTCACGGTGGACGTCGAGGAGCGGATGTACGCGGCCGGCAAGATCCCCGGCTCCTTCTTCCGCCGGGAGGGCCGGCCCTCCGAGGACGCGATCCTCACCTGCCGCCTCATCGACCGCCCGCTGCGCCCGTCCTTCAAGAAGGGTCTGCGCAACGAGATCCAGGTCGTCGCCACGATCATGGCGCTCAACCCCGACCACCTGTACGACGTCGTGGCGATCAACGCCGCCTCCGCGTCCACGCAGCTGGCCGGTCTGCCCTTCTCCGGCCCGATCGGCGGCGTCCGCGTCGCGCTGATCAGCGGCCAGTGGGTCGCCTTCCCGACGCACACCGAGCTCGAGGACGCCGTCTTCGACATGGTCGTCGCGGGCCGCGTCCTGGAGGACGGCGACGTCGCGATCATGATGGTCGAGGCCGAGGCCACCGACCAGACCGTCAAGCTGGTCGAGGGCGGTGCCGAGGCCCCCACCGAGGAGGTCGTCGCCGCCGGCCTCGACGCCGCGAAGCCCTTCATCAAGGTCCTGTGCAAGGCCCAGGCCGACCTCGCCGCGAAGGCCGCCAAGCCGACCGGCGAGTTCCCGGTCTTCCTGGACCACCAGGACGACGTGCTGGAGGCGCTGACCGCCGCCGTCCGCCCCGAGCTCGCCCAGGCGCTCACCATCGCCGGCAAGCAGGAGCGCGAGGCCGAACTGGACCGCGTCAAGCAGCTCGCCGCCGAGAAGCTCCTGCCGGAGTTCGAGGGCCGCGAGAAGGAGATCTCCGCCGCGTACCGCGCACTGACCAAGTCCCTGGTCCGTGAGCGCGTCATCAAGGAGAAGAAGCGCATCGACGGCCGCGGAGTCACCGACATCCGCACCCTGGCCGCCGAGGTCGAGGCCATCCCGCGGGTGCACGGTTCCGCGCTGTTCGAGCGTGGCGAGACCCAGATCCTGGGCGTCACCACCCTCAACATGCTCCGTATGGAGCAGCAGCTGGACACCCTTTCCCCGGTGACCCGCAAGCGCTACATGCACAACTACAACTTCCCGCCGTACTCCGTCGGTGAGACCGGCCGCGTGGGCTCCCCCAAGCGCCGCGAGATCGGCCACGGCGCCCTCGCCGAGCGCGCCATCCTGCCGGTGCTGCCCACCCGCGAGGAGTTCCCGTACGCGATCCGTCAGGTGTCCGAGGCCCTCGGCTCCAACGGTTCGACGTCCATGGGCTCGGTCTGCGCCTCCACCATGTCGCTGCTGAACGCCGGTGTGCCGCTCAAGGCCCCCGTCGCCGGTATCGCCATGGGTCTGATCTCCCAGGAGATCAACGGCGAGACGCACTACGTCGCCCTCACCGACATCCTCGGTGCGGAGGACGCCTTCGGCGACATGGACTTCAAGGTCGCCGGCACCAAGGAGTTCGTGACCGCCCTCCAGCTCGACACCAAGCTGGACGGCATTCCCGCCTCCGTCCTGGCCGCCGCCCTCAAGCAGGCCCGTGACGCCCGCCTCCACATCCTCGACGTGATGATGGAAGCGATCGACACGCCGGACGAGATGTCCCCGAACGCCCCGCGGATCATCACCGTCAAGATCCCCGTGGACAAGATCGGTGAGGTCATCGGCCCCAAGGGCAAGATGATCAACCAGATCCAGGAGGACACCGGCGCCGACATCACGATCGAGGACGACGGCACCATCTACATCGGTGCCGCCCAGGGCTCGCAGGCCGAGGCCGCCCGCGCCACGATCAACAGCATCGCCAACCCGACCATGCCGGAGGTCGGCGAGCGCTACCTGGGTACCGTCGTGAAGACGACCACCTTCGGTGCGTTCGTCTCCCTGATGCCCGGCAAGGACGGACTGCTGCACATCTCGCAGATCCGCAAGCTCGCCGGTGGCAAGCGCGTGGAGAACGTCGAGGACGTGCTCGGCGTGGGCGCCAAGGTCCAGGTCGAGATCGCCGAGATCGACTCCCGCGGCAAGCTCTCCCTCATCCCCGTGATCGAGGGCGAGGACGACGACAAGAAGGCCGACACCGACCAGTGACGTCCCACGGCTCCAAGGCGACGGCCCGCACCTCCCCGGAGGCGCGGGCCGTCGCCCGTACCCAAACCCCCATCCAGGGTGAGAACGGCATCGGCACCGTCCGCAGGACCACCCTCCCCGGTGGGCTGCGCGTCGTCACCGAGACCCTCCCCTCGGTCCGCTCCGCGACCTTCGGCATCTGGGCGCACGTCGGCTCCCGCGACGAGACCCCCGCGCTGAACGGCGCCACCCACTACCTGGAGCACCTGCTCTTCAAGGGCACGCACCGCAGGTCCGCCCTGGACATCTCCGCCGCCATCGACGCCGTCGGCGGCGAGATGAACGCGTTCACGGCCAAGGAGTACACGTGCTACTACGCGCGTGTGCTCGACACCGACCTGCCGCTCGCCATCGACGTGGTCTGCGACATGCTGACCGGCTCCCGCATCCTCGAGGAGGACGTCGACATCGAACGCGGCGCGATCCTCGAAGAGATCGCGATGACCGAGGACGACCCCGGCGACGGTGTGCACGACCTGTTCGCGCACACCATGTTCGGCGACAACCCGCTGGGCCGCCCCGTCCTCGGCACGGTCGACACGGTCAACGCCCTCACCGCCGACCGCATCCGCCGCTTCTACAAGAAGCACTACGACCCGACCCACCTCGTGGTCGCCTGCGCCGGCAACATCGACCACGACCAGGTCGTCCGCCAGGTCCAGGCCGCCTTCGAGGCCGCCGGCGCCCTCAAGGACCCGGACGCCCGGCCGATCGCCCCGCGCGGCGGACGGCGCACGCTGCGCACCGCCGGCCGCGTCGAGGTGATCGACCGCAGGACCGAGCAGGCGCACATCCTCCTCGGCATGCCGGGCCTGTCCCGCACCGACGAGCGCCGGTGGGCCCTCGGTGTGCTCAACACGGCCCTCGGTGGCGGCATGTCCTCCCGCCTGTTCCAGGAGGTCCGGGAGAAGCGGGGCCTGGCCTACAGCGTGTACTCGTACACCTCCGGCTTCGCCGACTGCGGCCTGTTCGGCGTGTACGCCGGGTGCAGGCCGTCCCAGGTGCACGACGTGCTGAAGATCTGCCGTGACGAACTCGACCAGGTCGCCGAGCGCGGTCTGCCCGAGGACGAGATACGGCGTGCCATCGGCCAGCTCCAGGGCTCCACCGTCCTCGGCCTGGAGGACACCGGCGCGCTGATGAACCGTATCGGCAAGAGCGAACTGTGCTGGGGCGACCAGATGTCGGTCGACGAGATGCTGGCCCGGATAGCCTCGGTCACCATGGACGATGTCCGCGCGGTGGCCCGCGACGTCCTGGGACAGCGGCCCTCGCTGTCGGTCATCGGCCCGATCAAGGACAAGCAGGCGGCCAGGCTGCACGACACCGTCGCCTAGGGCCTGTCCGGCCCCACCCCACGGTTTCGACCTCTCCGGTAAGGAAGCAAGGAAGATGAGCAAGCTGCGTGTGGCGGTCCTCGGAGCCAAGGGCCGCATCGGGTCCGAGGCGGTACGGGCGGTCGAGGCCGCCGACGACATGGAACTGGTGGCCGCGCTCGGCCGGGGCGACCGACTGGAGACCCTTGCCGAGACCGGCGCCCAGGTCGCCGTCGAACTGACCACCCCCGCATCGGTCATGGGCAACCTCGACTTCTGCGTACGCCACGGCATCCACGCGGTCGTCGGCACCACCGGCTGGACCGACGACCGCCTCGCACATCTGACGGGCCTGCTCGACCAGTCGCCGGAGACGGGTGTGCTCATCGCACCGAACTTCTCCATCGGCGCCGTGCTGACCATGAAGTTCGCGCAGATCGCCGCCCCGTACTTCGAGTCCGTCGAGGTCGTCGAACTGCACCACCCGAACAAGGTGGACGCCCCCAGCGGCACCGCCACCCGCACCGCCCAGCTCATCGCCGAGGCCCGCCGCAAGGCCGGCAGCGCCCCCGCCCCGGACGCCACGGTCACCGCCCTGGACGGCGCCCGTGGTGCCGACGTGGACGGCGTCCCGGTGCACGCCGTCCGGCTGCGCGGCCTGCTGGCCCACCAGGAGGTCCTGCTCGGCGCCGAGGGCGAGACCCTCACCGTCCGCCACGACTCCCTGCACCACAGCAGCTTCATGCCGGGCATCCTGCTCGGCACCCGCCGTGTGGTGACCACTCCCGGCCTGACCTTCGGCCTGGAACACTTCCTCGACCTGAACTGAGCCCGAGCCCACCCCATGCGCGCGAAGATCTCCTACGCCATCACGGCCGCCGTCCTGGTCGTCTACTTCGTCCTGGTCGGCAGCCGCGGTGTGCTCCTCATCCAGGCCGGAACACCCCTCACCATCGTCTTCGGTGTGGCGGTGCTCGTCCTGCCGGTCATCGGCGTGTGGTTCCTGTGGAAGAACACCGAGTTCGTCCGCAACGCCAACCGGCTCGCCGCCGAGCTCGACGCCCAGGGCGGACTGCCCGTGGACGAGCTCAAGCGCCTGCCCAGCGGCCGCGTCGACCGCGACTCGGCCGACGAGGTCTTCGCCCGGCGCAAGGCCGAGACGGAGGACGCCCCCGACGACTGGCGCAGCTGGTTCCGGCTCGCCGTCGCCTACCACGACGCCCGGGACACCCCGCGCGCCCGCAAGGCGATGCAACGCGCGATCGCCCTGCGCAAGACGGCCCCCTGACGTCTCGCCGAGCCGGTGCGCCCTCCGGCGCCCGAGCACAACAGGGTGATCGCGGCGGGGTCACCGCGGCAGGACGGCCGAAGCAGGGAAGAAAGCGCTCAGGGGCCCGGTCCGCGGGTGCGGACCGGGCCCCTGAGCGTGCGTGTGCGCGCGGTTCGGACCGGTTCAGTCCCGCCGGTACTCGTCGGCCCAGACCTCCACCGAGTCGGCCGCCCGGTCGAAGGCCGGCTCCCGCCCCAGGAAGTCCGCGTTGTGCGAGGTCAGCAGCGGCTGCACGGAGGCCGCCGACCGCCCCCGCCGGACGAGGAGCAGCGCCTGCCCCTGCACCGTCCGCGGCATCCCCAGCCAGCGCACCGGCTGCTGCACCGTGCGCACCGCGGCGATCTGGTCCCACGGCGTCGTACGGGTGGCGAACAGACTCACCTGCCGCAGTCCATGGGCACTCACCCACGTGCCCATGCGCAGCATCCGCAGCGCACCGACGATGGCGACCAGGGCGACCCCGAAGACCATGCCGGCCGACGACGGCGATGCCGTAGCCGAGATGATCACCGCTGAGAACAGCACGAACGAGGCGAGCAGCAGCAGTATCGCCGCCGCTCCCACTCGCCACGGCCCCGGCCGGTACGGGCGCCGCCAGCGGTCACGGTCGTGGTACGGCAGCGCGACGTCGTCAGCCGTCTCGAAGGCGCGGTCGGCCGTCAGGAAGGGCAGGGGCACGGCTGGGTCCTCACTCGATCCATGCGTGGGCAGTGCCCGGTGAGGCTATCGATCTGTGGTACCCCTCACCACCCTCGGGGTCCGGTTGGGGCCGGACCCCCACCCCTCCGGGCGGCAGGACCCTCTGCCGGTGTGCGGCCGAACCTCCGGCCCGGTGTCCGTCCGGCGTGCGTTCAGCGTTTGTCGGACGCCTCCGACTGCTCGGTCCCCGTGGCCGACGGGTCCGTGGACAACGCGGGCATCCCGATCACCAGGGACCCCACCAGCCCGGCGACGACGCAGAGCCCCAGCAGCCAGCGCCCGGCCAGCTCGCCGGCGGAAGCCCGCTCGCGCGGCGGAGGCGTGACGTTGCTGCGGAACGCGTCGGCGTCGGAAAGGAAGGCGAACGGCACGGATTCCCGTCGACCGAACATCAGTGGTACTTCTCCCCTCGAACCATGAGAACCTCGAACGAATCACTCTCACCGACACAAACGAACGACACCGGCAGAAGGTGCCCAGACCGTGGAAATCCCTCCCGGCACGGCCCCTCTCCCGCCGTGACGGGTGCCCCGTAGAGTGGTCGCCGACCCGCAGCCGTGATGTGACCGGAAGGACCCCCTTGACCTCCGCCGACGATCCCCAGCCGTCAACGCCCGATGACGTCACCTTGCGGAGTGACGTCACCGTGGAACTGGTGAAGTCCAGCGCCTCGGACTCGGACGTCCTGTTCGCCGCCCGCGTATCGACCCTCGGCGAGCAATCGATCGGGGAACTGGAGAAGGACCCGGAGCGTTCCAAGGGCCTGATCAACTACCTGATGCGGGACCGGCACGGCAGCCCGTTCGAGCACAACTCCCTGACGTTCCTCATCAGCGCCCCGATCTTCGTGTTCCGCGAGTTCATGCGCCACCGGGTCGGCTGGTCCTACAACGAGGAATCCGGGCGCTACCGCGAGCTGCAGCCCGTCTTCTACGTCCCCGACGCGTCGCGCAAGCTCGTCCAGGAGGGCCGTCCGGGCAAGTACGTCTTCGTCGAGGGCACCGAGGCCCAGCACGCGACCGTCCAGGACGTGCTCGGCGACACCTACCGCCAGGCCTACGACGCCTACCAGAAGCTGCTGGCCGACGGCGTCGCCCGCGAAGTGGCCCGCGCAGTGCTCCCGGTGGGCCTGTACTCCTCGATGTACGCCACGTGCAACGCGCGCTCGCTGATGCACTTCCTCGGCCTGCGCACCCAGCACGAGCTGGCGAAGGTGCCGTCCTTCCCGCAGCGGGAGATCGAGATGGTCGGCGAAAAGATGGAGGCCGAATGGGCCCGGCTCATGCCGCTCACCCACGCCGCCTTCAACGCCAACGGGCGCGTGGCCCCGTAGCCCCGGGGACGGGCTCCGAACCCCGGTCGGGCACGCATGTACGATCAGCCCTCCGAGGTGTCCGGATTGCGGTATTTCCATTAGTTCATCTAGCCTGATCAAACGGGCCCGGCACTGCCTGAACCCCCGAGCAGGCAGTGCCGGGCTCTCTCTTCGCCCCCACTTGTCGCCTCCCCCGAGGGCAGACCCTGCCCCGAGCAACGAGTAGCGTGTAACCCATGGCTCCGACCTCCACTCCGCAGACCCCCTTCGGGAGGGTCCTCACCGCCATGGTCACGCCTTTCACGGCGGACGGCGCACTCGACCTCGACGGCGCCCAGCGGCTCGCCACCCACCTGGTGGACGCAGGCAACGACGGCCTGATCATCAACGGCACCACCGGCGAGTCGCCCACCACCAGCAACGCGGAGAAAGCGGACCTCGTGCGGGCGGTCCTGGAGGCGGTCGGAGACCGCGCCCACGTGGTGGCCGGGGTCGGCACCAACGACACCCGTCACAGCATCGAACTGGCCCGCACCGCGGAGCGCACCGGCGCGCACGGCCTGCTGGTCGTCACCCCGTACTACAACAAGCCTCCGCAGGAAGGCCTGTACCAGCACTTCACGGCCATCGCCGACACCACCGGGCTGCCGGTCATGCTCTACGACATCCCCGGCCGCAGCGGTGTCCCGATCAACACCGAGACCCTCGTTCGTCTGGCCGAGCACCCGCGGATCGTCGCCAACAAGGACGCCAAGGGCGACCTCGGCCGTGCCAGCTGGGCCATTGCCCGCACACGCCTCGCCTGGTACTCCGGCGACGACATGCTGAACCTGCCGCTGCTCTCCGTGGGCGCCGTCGGCTTCGTCTCGGTCGTCGGCCACCTCGTCACGCCCGAGCTGCGCGCCCTGGTCGAGGCGTACACCTCGGGGGACGTCCAGAAGGCCACCGAGATCCACCAGAAGCTGCTCCCCGTCTACACGGGTATGTTCCGCACTCAGGGCGTGATGACCACGAAGGCGGCGCTCGCCCTGCAGGGTCTGCCCGCCGGACCCCTGCGCGCCCCCATGGCCGCGTGCACGCCGGAGGAGATCGAGCAGCTCAAGATCGATCTTGCCGCCGGCGGGGTACAGCTCTGACAACAGACTTCGCGCGACCGCTCGCGCAACCTGACTCCACAACTGAATAAGCGGCGGGCCACCAGTGCCCGCGCGCCACAACGACAACTGCTTCTGCACGAACGTCACGCGCGCCACGTGCCCCACCGGGACGTGGCGCGTGTGGTGAGGAGAGTCTTTTGAGTCATCCGCATCCTGAACTCGGCCCGCCGTCGCCACTCCCCGCGAACGGCCTGCGCGTCACCCCGCTCGGCGGTCTCGGCGAGATCGGCCGCAACATGACGGTCTTCGAGTACGGCGGCCGCCTGCTCATCGTCGACTGCGGAGTGCTCTTCCCCGAGGAGGAGCAGCCCGGAATCGACCTGATCCTGCCGGACTTCACGTCCATCCGGGACCGCCTCGACGACATCGAGGGCATCGTCCTCACACATGGTCACGAGGACCACATCGGCGGCGTTCCCTTCCTGCTCCGCGAGAAGCCGGACATCCCGCTGATCGGCTCCAAGCTGACCCTCGCCTTTATCGAGGCGAAGCTCCAGGAGCACCGCATCCGTCCGTACACCCTGGAGGTGACGGAGGGGCACCGCGAGCGCATCGGCCCGTTCGACTGCGAGTTCGTCGCGGTCAACCACTCGATCCCCGACGCTCTCGCCGTGGCGATCCGCACGCCCGCGGGCATGGTGGTCCACACCGGCGACTTCAAGATGGACCAGCTCCCGCTGGACAACCGCCTCACGGACCTCCACGCGTTCGCCCGGCTCAGCGAGGAAGGCATCGACCTCCTCCTGTCCGACTCGACGAACGCCGAGGTCCCGGGCTTCGTCCCGCCCGAACGGGACATCTCCAACGTCCTGCGCCAGGTCTTCGCCGGCGCACGCAAGCGGATCATCGTGGCGAGCTTCGCCAGCCACATCCATCGCATCCAGCAGATCCTGGACGCGGCGCACGAGTACGGCCGCCGGGTCGCCTTCGTCGGCCGTTCCATGGTCCGCAACATGGGCATCGCCCGTGACCTCGGCTATCTCAGGGTTCCGCCGGGCCTGGTCGTCGACGTGAAGACGCTGGACGACCTGCCGGACAGCGAAGTGGTCCTGGTGTGCACGGGCTCGCAGGGCGAACCCATGGCCGCCCTGTCCCGGATGGCCAACCGCGACCACCAGATCCGCATCGTCCAGGGCGACACGGTGATCCTCGCGTCGTCCCTCATCCCCGGCAACGAGAACGCGGTCTACCGCGTCATCAACGGCCTGACCCGCTGGGGCGCCAACGTCGTCCACAAGGGCAACGCCAAGGTGCACGTCTCGGGCCACGCCTCCGCCGGCGAGCTGCTGTACTTCTACAACATCTGCCGCCCGAAGAACCTGATGCCGGTGCACGGCGAATGGCGCCACCTGCGGGCCAACGCCGAGCTGGGCGCCCTGACCGGTGTCCCGCACGACCGCATCGTCATCGCCGAGGACGGAGTCGTCGTCGACCTGATCGACGGCAGAGCGAAGATCTCCGGCAAGGTTCAGGCCGGCTACGTCTACGTCGACGGCCTGTCCGTGGGCGACGTCGGCGAGCCGGCCCTGAAGGATCGCAAGATCCTCGGCGACGAGGGCATCATCTCGGTCTTCATGGTGCTCGACTCGTCCACCGGGAAGATCACCGGCGGTCCGCACATCCAGGCACGCGGCTCCGGTATCGAGGACGACGCCTTCACCGCCGTACTGCCGAAGATCGTCGATGTCCTGGAACGGTCCGCCCAGGATGGCGTCGTCGAAGCGCACCAGATGCAGCAGCTGGTACGCCGGACGCTGGGCAAGTGGGTCTCCGACACCTACCGGCGCCGGCCGATGATCCTGCCTGTCGTCGTGGAGGTCTGACGGCCCGTAGGGCAGTCCGTACACCAGAACTGGCAGCGGGGCACCTCGATTTGCATCGGGGCGCCCCGCTCCAGTACGTTTACGGCTCCCACCGACCGGGAACCCGATTGCTTCGCGCATCGGATCCAGTCCCCGGAGGGCGGGAAATCCGACTCAGAACTTCTGATAAAGTCGGAGCCGCCGGAAAGGGAAATCGCGAAAGCGGGACCCGGGAAGGCGAACAGCCCGAGGAAATCGGATCGGAAAGATCTGATAGAGTCGGACACGCA
>NZ_LIQT01000035.1 GCF_001418415.1 Streptomyces hirsutus | reverse complement strand
GACAGGCCCACCACACACCCCCGTGCCACCGGTCCCCGCCTCGCATCGCTGCGCCGCCAGCTCGCCGTGCGCTCCCGCCGCCTGATCGACACCGGCACCTTCACCCCCACGTCTCCCACGCCCGCCGCCACGCTCCCGAGCACCGACCGTGGCCGGCCGGTCCGACCCGTCGTGCGGATCCTCCTGACGCATTACCTCGGCGAAAGCCCCGTCGAAGACATCCGCTGCATCGCCCAGACCCGCCAGCGCCACCACTGCGCCCGGCCGATCCTCGACCCGGCTCACCCGGCCGGGCGCTGGACGCTGCTGCCCATCCATCCCCACCGCGGCCAACTCGCCCTCCCCGGCGGAAGCATGGCCGTCTACGACCTCAACCACCTGCCCTACGCCGAGCAACTGCGCTGGCGCGCCCAACGCTGCACCACCCACACCGCCGCCCCCGCCGCTGCCGACCTGGCCCTGGCCGACTGGCAGCCCCTCGACCCGCTCCTGCACGCCGCCCACCTCCACACCCGGCTGCCGCATCCCGCACCGCACCAGCCCCACCGGCGGTGAAGGATGCCGCACCACGCCCTGGAGATCACCCTCACCCGCCCCCTGAACCCGGCCGAACTCGACGCGGCCTGCCGCAGGACGCCGCTCGCCGCCAACTGCGACACCACCCGCCTGATGGCACTCGTACCCGCCAAGACCCCCGACCGGGCCGCCCACCGGCTGCGCCGACGGCTCAAAGACCGGCTCCCCCTCGACGTGATCACCACCCACTACCCGGACGCGAGCGGACAGGTGCTGCTCAACCTCGCCCTCCCGCCCACCGCACACGCAGCCCTCCAGACGACGGCCCTCCAGACAGCACAGAAACCCGAGCACCTCCTGGAACGAGCCGTCCACCGGGCCCTCGCCGAGCACACCGATCACGAAGTGAAACGCCTCGAACACGAAGTACGCCGGCTTCTCACCCACACCGCCCCTGCCCGCCTCCTGGCCGCGATGGGGCACGCGCTCACCCGAAACCCCCAAGGACCCACGCCATGAACCCGACCGACGAGCAGACCGCCGCAGCCGACGCCTTCACCACCGGCGACCACCTGACGGTCCAGGCCGGCGCGGGCACCGGCAAGACCACCACCCTGGCCCTGCTCGCCCGCGCCACCACCCGCCGCGGCCGCTACCTCGCCTACAACCGCGCCATCGCCCAGGACGCCGCGGCCCGCTTCCCGAAGAACGTCCTGTGCAAGACCGCCCACGCCCTGGCCTACGCCGCCGTCGGCCACCGCTACAGCCGCCGCCTGAACGCACCCCGCCGCCCGGCCTGGCAGACCGGACAAGCCCTCGGCCTCACCAAAGCCCTCCGCATCGGCGACCGCGAAGTCACCCAGAAGGCCCTCTCCAACGCCACCCTGCGCACCGTGATGCGCT
Source organism: Streptomyces hirsutus (assembly GCF_001418415.1). Taxonomy (GTDB): domain Bacteria; phylum Actinomycetota; class Actinomycetes; order Streptomycetales; family Streptomycetaceae; genus Streptomyces; species Streptomyces hirsutus. The sequence continues at coordinate 6,728 of NZ_LIQT01000035.1, read as the reverse complement.
TCTGCCACACCGCCGACGACAAGATCACCCGCCACCACGTCCCCCGCCTGCGCAACCTGGAAGACAGCGACCTCCACACTCAGCTCACCGCCCACATCGTGCCCTTCGCCCGCAAGGCCTGGGCCGACCTGCAAGAATCCGATGACGGCGCGGTGCGCTTCGACCACGACCACTACCTGAAGATCTGGGCCCTCACCCAGCCGAAACTCGAAGCGGACTTCCTGCTGCTGGACGAGGCCCAGGACACCAACCCCGTCGTCGAACAGATCTTCCTCGCCCAACGCCACCACGCCCAACTCGTCATGGTCGGAGACTCCGCCCAGGCCATCTACCACTGGCGCGGCGCAAAGGACGTCATGACCGGCTTCGACGGCACCCAGCTCGCCCTCTCGCAGTCCTTCCGCTTCGGCCCCGACCTTGCCGCGGAAGCCAACCGCTGGCTCCACCTGGCCGACGCCCCGATCCGCCTGACCGGCACCCCCACCGTGCCCACCGAACTGGGTCCCGTCGCCCGCCCGGACGCTGTGCTGTGCCGCACCAATGCCGGCGCCATGGCCCAGGTCATGGCCCTCATGGCCGCCGGATACTCTGTCGCCCTGGCCGGGGGAGGGGACAGCCTGCGCGCCCTGGCCCTCGCCGCCCGCGATCTCAAGGAAGGCCGCCGCACCCACCACCCCGAACTGACCCTCTTCCCCTCCTGGGGCGACCTGCAGGACTACGCCGCCCACGACCCGGCCGGACGCGACCTGCAGCCCCTGGTCCACCTCGTCGACACCCACGGCACCGAGGCCATCCTCACCGCCGTCGACCATCTCGCTCCCGAGTCACACGCCCAGGTCACCGTCTCCACCGCCCACAAAGCTGAGGTTCCCCCGAGATGCGGGGATGGGTGACAGAAGGTCAGATGGGTCTCATGAGAGGAGCCCAGACGATGCCTGCCCCGAGGAAGTACCCACTGGAGTTGCGTGAGCGCGCGGTTCGGATGTACCGGTCCGCTGAGCCGAAGCCCGTGATCCGCCGCATGGCCGAGGAACTCGGCGTGCACCACGAGGCTCTGCGCAACTGGATCCGTCAGGCCGAGGCCGATGCCGGCGAGCGAGGCGACATCCTCACCACGGCCGAGCGTGAGGAGCTGGCCGCTCTACGGAAGGAGAATGCCCAGCTCAAGCGGGCGAACGAGGTCCTGCGGACGGCCTCCGCTTTTTTCGCGGCCCAGCTCGACCCGACCCGGCCCAGGTGACCGCGCTCGTCGATGCGCACCCGCACCTGGGGGTCGAGCCCGTACTCCGGGAACTTTCCATCCCCTCCTCCACCTATTACCGCTGGCGCCGGGCCGAGAAGGAGCCATGCGAGCGACGCCGCCAGGACGCCGAGCTCACAGGGAAGATCCGGCCGCTATCGCCGCGTCACCGAAGCTGCCCAGGCCCGCCCTGCCCGGCCGCCGACGGGCGCCGGCCGAAGAAGCCGCCACCCGTCGGCGGCTGAAGACGCGCCAGCCCCTGCCGCGCTGCCGTCAAGATCCGGCGGGTGCCGTGCCGGTCGTCCTGACCGCCACCGGCGCCGCCTGAGCCAAGCTGCTCACCGACACCTCGCTTTCCCAGGTGATCACCCCTTGACCACCACCGCTTTCCCAGCCCAGACCCCTTGACCGCCCGTGCGAACACAGTCCGCCCCGCCCGCTTCGGCTTCACCGCCGCGCCCGGCACCACCGACGACGCCCGCATCCGCCACCTCACCCTCGCCCTGCCCCCGCACCACGCGGCCCGCCTCTTCGACGCCCAGGACACCGGCGCCGGCGCCAGCGAGCAGCAACTGCGCGGCATCGCCGCCGAAGGCCTGGGCGAGGTCTACTTCCGCGACGGCGGCCGCCGCGCCCACGGCCTGGAGGTGGAGTTCACCGACGTGGAGCACCTGGAGTTCGACCTGTGAGAGCAGGCGACCGACGCATACCCGCCTATGCGGGGCGACAGACCCTCGCAGAGCCAGGGCTCGTGCCACTCCGTGGCGCGCCAGACCCACTCCGAGCAGCAGCGATGAGTTTCCGAACGGCACACGATCGACCACGCCGGTGCCGGGGAGGCCCCACGTCCGGAGGCGTCCCGATGGCGACCCGGTGGATCACCACGGACGATGGTGCTCGGACCCACGGCGCGGCAGCAGGTCTCCTGAGGCCGCGCCGCACACCTGCGGTGCACGACAGCCGGTCTCAGGAGGTAATCGGGTGCGGACTCCCCCCAGGCGGCCCCGCCCCGGCTTGCGCCCGAAAGCGGTACGGCCCTCGCTGCGAACCTGGCAGTCACGCGTGTCCCTCGCGGTCATGCTGCTGACCCTGATCCTGACGACGGCGCTGCTGGCCCGGTTCGGCGCCGAGGACTTCGCTCATGCGCTGACCTTCCCGGGCCGGATCACCGGTGCCGCCCTTCTCGCGGTCGCGTTCACCACCCTGCTGGGCGCCGCCGGGGTGCTGGACCACTGGATCCGGCACTCCTTCTCGCACTCCGGCCTGGTCGCTCTGATCGGCGCGTTCGCGGCCCTACTGACCAACGTCCTGGTTCTGGTCGAGACGGTGAAGGACGGCGATTCAAAGTGGTATCCGACGCTGTTCGCCGCGCTCTCGGCGGGTTCGGCATGGGCCGTTCTCACGGTGTGGCGGACGACGGTCCTGATCCCCGCTCCGAAGCGGGTGGCCGCCGCGGTGGTCGTCTCCTCGGTCATCGCGGTCGCCAATTTCAGCTATCAGAACCTCTATGTGCCGTACCAGCGGAAGACCGAGCCTCTCATCACTTTGTCCGTAGGAAAGGCGGTGCGCAGCAAGGACGGCAAGGCTTTCTCCGTACCGGTCGACATCACCATCCAGAACCACGGTTCCGTGGGTTTCTACGTGCTCGGCACCGAGTTCCACGCCATGGGGTTACGGGTGCCGCTCAGCCCTAAGGACCGACTCCGCAAGCAGTGGCAGGACGACACCGAGCAGTGGTCCAAATCCTCGGTGGTGAACCCGCTCTCCCGCCGGGAGGTGTACCAGCCCGGCGAGCTGGTGGCGGCGAAACCGTGGATGCCCATTGGCCAATGGATCGAGTCGAGCGGCACCTTCGCCACCCGGCTGGTGGTGCAACTGCCCATGAACACGCCGTACGACCAGGTGGCGTTCTACGCCACCGCGAGCCTCGCGCGCAAGGACCGGCTCGTGCTGCAGCCGCCGCTCCGGTTCGTGGGGAACTCTTGGGGTGGGGGCAAGATCTCCGGACAGGTGAAGCAGGACCAGCAAAGGGGCGTCGACTCCCTCATCTACCGTGCCAGGGTGCGCGAGAACAACGCGCTTGACGCGTACACGAGGGATGCGCGTTTCGTCACCGTCTACTGGAAGTTCGGCCCGCAGGGCGTGAACGTGTTGGCGGCCGTCGCGCGCAAGGGAGAGGAGGGCCGCGTCCCCCCGCTGGCGGAACAACGCGAGATGGTGAGCCGCTACGGCCTCGTCGACCTCTTCGCGGGCCCGCATGTGCGGACCTTGTGGGACATCAAGAGCAAGTGATGAGCCGCTCCAGTCAGGCCACCAGGGCGAGCGAGCTGTTCACACGGTCCCATGAGTACAAGTCCCCGTGCCGAGCCGGGCCTCCCGCACCGCCCGGCGCAGCGTCTCCACGTCGAACATCTCCGGAACCAGCGGATGCCTGGCGGAACGGCACAGGGCGATGAGTTCGTCGCCGTGTGCCCGCAGGCCGCGGGCGTAGAGGGCGTCGAAGGGGGCCTTGACCGCCCTGCCGCTGATCGGAGTGGGGGAGCAGGTCCGCCATGACCGCGCGCAGAACGGCCTTCGGACGGCCCGGCTCGAACGTGGCCGAGGCGGGGAGGCAGCTCATCGTGGCGATGACGTCCGGGGCGAGGAAGGGATGCGAGAGGAGGAACCCGTCCCGTGGCGCGCGATGCCAGGACAGCAGGTCGGCAGCGGTGACGTAGTTGGCGGCGTCGTAAAGCGACTGTTCCGGCCTGCGCCCGAACACGAAGCGGCTCTCCGCGAGGCGTTGTCACGTTGTTGGGTGTGTGAGTGTCCGAGGGCGCGTCGGGGCGTGGTGGACCGGCCGGCAGCGCCGGTGATCTGGTCCCAGATCGCGAAGCGGACGGTCATCTCGGCGCGGTGGTCGGTGGCGGTCATCAGGTAGCGACGGGGCCGGAAGTGGGGTGAGATGCCGCGGAACGCGGCCAGGAACCGCTGGGCTCCACCGACGCTGCAAAAGCCCTTCATCGCGTGTTCGCGCTGCCGCGTGGGCTGGTGGGAGTTTTCGGCCCGGTGGTTCGGGCCCTGGTGGGAGCGGTGCTCGACCGAAGGCATCACCTCGCGGTGGGCCGCGCCGTAGGAGCGCAGCGTGTCGGTGACCACCACCCGCGGCACCGAGCAGGTCTTCTTCAGCAGCCTGCGGAAGAACCGCCTGGCCGCAGCGGTGTCCCGCCGGTTCTGGACCAGGATGTCCAGGACGGTGCCGTCGGCGTCCACGGCCCGCCACAGGTACTTCAGTTCGCCGTTGATCTTCACGAAGACCTCGTCCAAGTGCCACGTGGCGCCCGGCCTCGCACGCCGGCGGCGCAGGCCGTTGGCGTAGGCCTGCCCGAACTTCGCACACCAGCGGCGGACCGTCTCATGGGAGACGACGACACCGCGCCCGGGCATCAGTTCCTCGACCTCGCGGAACGACAGCGGGAAGCGGGGGTACCGCCCCACGCAGTGGGCAATGATCTCGACCGGGTACCGGTGCCCCCCGTACGACGGCGACGCGGACGACACGAGTGAACCCCTCCCGGCACGATCAACTCCAAGATCATCCCAGGCCGGTCAGCCAACGTGACAACGCCATTTAGCCTGATCGGGCCCTGTGCCGAGGCCCCGTACGGGGCACCTCCCACCCGCTGCGGTACGCCGCGCCTTCTCCCGGGAACCTCTCCTCCGCACCTGACCGACGGAGATAGGAGGTCCCATGTCGCAGGAGGCTGCCGAGGCGGTCGATCCGAAAACCGATGCGGACGAAGAGGCACTGGAGCGTGCCATCGCAGCGGGCCGGTCCGGCGCTCACCCCGGCGGGACGGACAATTCGAGCCCGCAAAACGCTCTAACCCGGTCCGACGGAAGCCCGGCTGCCCGCAGGCAGCCGAGCGGGGAGTAGGAGGCTCGCCGTGGCGCTGAGGTTCAAGAACAACTACGAGCGCGAAATCTGGGCGATGGTCGAGCGGTACCAGCCCAACTGCTCGGCCAGCAGCAACTGGCGGAAGGAGGGCTGGTGGCGGATCGGTCCCGGGGAGACCGCCGTCGTCTACGGCGGTGACGCAAAAGCCGTCAACCCGATCTGGTACTGCTACGCCTACGCGGGCGACGGCACCGAGTGGCGGGACAAATACCAGGAGACGGTCCCGCACAGTGTCTTCGAGTGGTGTTCGAACGTCTCGGACGCGAGCTCGCGGACGATCCTCATGCGGGAGTTCACCGTGACCGCCCCGAACTTCACGTTCAACTTCAACCCGTAGCCGGCAGACCCGGGCGACCGACCGATCCGGGCCGCCCGCCCCGCCCCAGGCGGGGCGGGCGGACGGTCTAGTCAGGCTCGCCGTCCGGGGTGCCATGCAGGCGTTCGAGCGCGTCGGAGATGCTCAAGGACGTGTCCCTGAGGTCACCCCATCGGCTCATGACCGTGGCCGATGCCTCCGCCAGATCGACAGGAAGCCCGGCCTCCCTCAGGGCGCCGGCCACCTCGCCTATTTCGGGGCCCCAGCGCCACGACCGCGCGGCCACCTTCGGGATGTAGGCCGTCTCTGCGAGGTAGCTGGTAGTTCGGCCCTGCGCGATGTCGAGTAGCTCCGCCTCTATTCCGTAGTCCCTGGCGAGGGCGTACGAGACCGCGGCGAGGACACGAATCGCCTTCTGGTAGCTGCTGTACGACAGCTTCAGCGCGGAAGCGCGACCGATGCCGCCGGGCAGCGGGTGCGCCTGTACCGCGATGCCGGTGAAGAGCGATGCCACGGGCGTCAGCGCGTCCGCTGGGCCGGACAGGTGCGGCCCCTGACTGAATTCTTACCAGCACCCCTATGCGGGGCAGGTCGCCCCGGGCAGTGAACCTTTTCCAACCTCACGCTGAACCTGGCGAGGTGCAGCGTGAGGACGGCTTTGACCAGGTCTGTGATCTGGTTGGTGCTGCATCGTGGCTTGCGCAGGAGGCGCCAGGACGCACGGTCGCGGGAAGTGCCCTCCTCAGCGTGTCTTCAGGCCACGGTCTTCGAGTTCGTCCGCGCACTCCTCTGATACCCAGAAATCCTTTATGGTGGCTCCGCCCTGGTAGGTAAGGGTCGCGGACGGATTGAGCGCTTCCTGCCGCTGCCGCTCCGCCTCGGCGCGGGCTTGTTCGATGTCGTCGGCGATCTCCTGGCAGTCGACGACGTATGTGCCCGTCGGTACCGGCTCCTCGGTGGGAGATTCCGGCTTGTCCGTGTACGGCCCGGCGTTGAGGGCGGAGGTGGCGGCGATGCCGGCCAGGCACAGCCCCGCCCAGACGGCGATGATCCACCGGCGAGTGCTCAAGAGCCGACCATCCCGACGGCGAGGCCGACGACGGTGAGCATCGCAGTACGCGAGCCCTTCATCGAAGTTCCTTCCTCAAAGGGGCCGGTACAGCGAGCTTCTGCCAACCTGCCGACGATCCAAGTTAGTACTCCAGCAGGACTTTGCTGTCTGACCTGGTCTTTCG